>JADDPP010000042.1 GCA_016781845.1 Rubrobacter sp. | reverse complement strand
CCGATTAAAAGTCGGTTGCTCTGCCGATTGAGCTAGCGGCCCGCGCCCTTGATTATATGCCCTGCCACCACCCCGCGCAACCGAAGCGAAGCACGCCACAGGACGCTGTCAAAGTAGCCCTGGTAGCTATACGCCTCCCACTTCTGGCAACTGTATGGCGGTAACAACCGCACATGGAGCGCGACAACGACTGTAGAGACGTTGCGTGCAACGTCTCTACGCCCAGTTTCCCTTCTATGCTCTGATATAACGGCTATACACGTCGCGGAAGTGGGAGCTGTGGCGCTCCTGTGCCGGCTCTGAAATCGCCCTGAGCACGCCCCCATCGCTTGAGCGCCGCCGCGCAAGTCTGCTATCGTATGGCGCACAACAACGACAGGCGCGCTCGACAGGCGGAAAGGTGTGGAAGATGGCAAGGCTGTGGACCGCGTTGATGCTGGCACTGCGACGCGAGCCGAACCCACGGTCCGGCAGACTCGTGTTCTTCCTCGGCTGCGTCGCCCTCATTCTCAGTCTCACTGGAGCGCTGCGCGATCGCGGAGGCAGCCCGTTCGACCGCCTCTCCGACCTCTCTCTGCCGCTGATGCTGCTCGCTGTCGGCGGCGCAGACCTGCTGCGACCGAACCAGCGCGACCTCGCCGCTTCCCTCCGCGCCACGGGCCTGGTTCTTGCCATCTTTACGCTCGTTACCAGCTTCCCACTGTGATGGAATCCGAGCAGATCCGGCCTTCCAGGAAGAGCGAGACCGTGCGCCATTCAGAGGTTGGAGGTAATCCGGTACGCCAGTTGCAATGCGGAAGAACACTGGTATAGTGTCCTAGAAACTTCGGAACGTGCCGATTCTGCAACGCGGGCACACTCGCCAGCCCTAGTCAGGACATAACACACCTTAGAACTCATAACGCCGCCGAAAGTCTGTATAATTCCCGCGTGCTTCGACGACCGATCCTGTTATAATGCCCACCGCACGGGCACGCTGCGTACGAAACGCGGTTCCCTGGCTGCCATTCCGACGGCGATACATCTGGACACTCAGCTCAAGCCTTGACTCTCGGAACCGCAAGCTATTAGATGGAGGACGGAGACACCGCACATGCCACAGGTTTTCCACCGTAGTAGTAACTCCATCGCCCGCCTGAGCATTATCGGCGCGGCGGTCACGGCGGCGCTTATAGGCGCAATCGTCTACATCGTCGCGCGCTCGCCCCTCGCCACCGGCCAGCATGTGCCCCCCGCGCAGCCGGTGCCGTTCAGCCACGCGCACCACTCCGGGGGCGATGGCATCGACTGCCGTTACTGCCACCAGTCAGCGGAGTACTCCGCGGTGGCCGGCGTGCCCCCTACCGAGACCTGCGTCAACTGCCACAAGCAGATCTGGCTCAACAGCCCGAACCTCAGGCCCGTCCGCGAGAGCGAGCGCACGGGCCAGCCCATCCAGTGGGTGAAGGTACATGACCTCCCGGACTTCGTCTACTTCAACCACAGTATTCATATAAAGAAGGGCGTCGGCTGCTCCACCTGCCACGGCGAGGTGAATCGAATGCAGCTGACGTGGCAGGTGGCCCCGCTCAACATGGGCTGGTGCGTCGAGTGCCACAGCCAGCCGGAGCGCTTCGTGCGGCCACGGTCGGAGATATACAACATGCAGTGGCAGCCGCCCGCCAACCAGCTCGAGCTGGGACGGAGGCTCGTGGATGAATACGACATTCAGAAGAAGGTGTACTGCGACACATGCCATCGATAGATCTACATACACCGGACGAGCTTACCGAGCCCAGGACGCGCGAGAAGAATATCGCGAATGCTGTCCTCGCACGGCGGCTAAAGGGCAAGAAGGGCAAGGAGTACTGGCGCAGCCTTGAGGAGCTCGCGGACACCAAGGAGTTCCGCGAGATCATCCGCAAGAACTTCCCGTCGAGGGCGGCGGAGTTCATTGACTCCATGAGCCGCCGTCGCTTTCTCAAGCTGATGGGCGCATCACTCGCGCTCGCGGGCGTCTCCGGCTGCGCTTCCCGACAGCCCGACAGCATTGTGCCGTACGTCGAGAAGCCGGAGGTGCTTATCCCCGGCAGACCCCTCTTCTACGCCACCGCGATGACGCTCGGCGGTGCTACAATCGGGCAGCTCGTCGAGCAGCACGATGGGCGACCGACCAAGGTGGAGGGGAACCCGAACCACCCGAACAGCCTCGGCGCGACGGACGTCTTCTCCCAGACCACAATTCTCGACCTGTACGACCCCGACCGCTCCGAGGTAGTACGCGAGCAGGGCCGCATCAGCACGTGGGATGATTTTATCGTGGCGTTGCGCTCCCAGCTCGACCGACTGCGCGGGGGCAGGGGCGTCAGGGTGCTTACCGATACCGTGGTAAGTCCCACTATGGCCTCGCAGATACAGGAGATGCTCCGCGCGCTCCCACAGGCACGGCTGCACCAGTACGAGCCGGTCAGCGAGGACAACACCCGTGAGGGCTCCCGCCTCGCCTTCGGTTCTTACCTGAACACGCTCTACAGGTTTGACAGGGCGGACGTGATACTCTCGCTCGACGCGGACTTCCTGGCGGGTTTCCCACACAACATACGCTACATACAGGACTGGTGGAAGCGGCGCCGGCCGGAAGACGGCGCTTCCATGAGCCGCTTCTACCAGGCGGAGAGCACGCACACCAACACTGGCGCGAAGGCGGACCATCGCCTGCCGATGACCGCCCGCCAGGTCGAGGGCTTCGCTCGACAGGTGGCCTCGCGCATCGGCGTCGGGGGCGTGGAGCCAGCCGCTGGCACTGTTCCCCAGGTAAACCCCGCGATCCTCGACGGCCTCCTGGGGGACCTGCAGGGACACAGGGGCAGGAGCATAGTGATCGCGGGTCTGCACCAGCCCCCCGCGGTACACGCCCTGGCGCACGCAATGAACGAGGCGCTTGGCAACGTCGGCCAGACCGTGTTCCATACTCAGCCCGTCGAGGCGTTCCCAACTAACCAGACCGGCTCTCTACAGGAGCTCGTCAGGGATATGAACCAGGCGCGCGTAGAGCTGCTGCTCATCCTCGACGGCAACCCCGTGTTCAACTCTCCCGCCGATCTGGACTTTGGAGCGGCACTGGAAAAGGTGCCCTTCAGCGCCCACCTGAGCGAGTACTTCAATAACGAGACATCGCAGCGCACGACGTGGCATCTCCCCAAGGCACACTACCTTGAGTCGTGGAGCGACGCGCGCACGTTTGATGGCACCGTCAGCTTCGTGCAGCCTCTTATCGAGCCGCTGTACGGTGGCAGGACCGCGCACGAGATACTGGGTCTCTTCACGGGCGAGACAAACAGCCCGGGCTACGAGATCGTCCGCGAGTTCTGGCAGGGGCGGCGCAGGACGAACCCTGACTTCGATACATGGTTCAGGACCGCCCTGCATCAGGGCGTCGTCGAAGGCACCCACTACTCGCCGACGAACGCCCGAGTCCGGCCCGGTCTGGCCCAGCGCCTGCCGCAGGCGCCCGCTCCGGCTGCGGAAGGGCTGGAGGTCGTCTTCCGTCCGGACCCAAGCCTGTACGACGGACGGTTCGCGAACAACGGCTGGCTCCAGGAGCTGCCAAAGCCCATCTCCAAGCTGACGTGGGACAACGCCGTCCTCATCAACAAGGATACGGCGCACGAGCTGGGCGTAAAGAGCGAGGACCTGGTCCGGGTCGAGTACAACGGCCGTAGCGTGAACGCACCCGTGTTCGAGCTCGTCGGTCAGCCGGCGGGCACCGTGACGATCCACCTCGGCTACGGACGCGGGGCTGCCGGCAGGGTCGGTGACAATATTGGTTTCGATGCGTATGCGCTGCGTACATCCGACGCGCCGTGGATCGGTACCGGTCTGCGCCTGACACCGCTCAACGAGCGCTACAGGCTGGCGACGACGCAGATTCACAACCTTATAGATGCGTACGAGGACCGAGACATCATCCGGCACGCCACGTACCAGCAGCTGCGGCAGAACCCGAACGTCATCCACGACCAGCAACACCACGGTGGAACTGTCTCGATGTTCCCTGAGTACGATTACGACCATCCGCATGTGGCAAACAAGCATGCGTACAAGTGGGGCATGGCGATAGACATGAGCACGTGCGTGGGCTGCAATGCGTGCGTGGTCGCGTGCCAGGCGGAGAACAACATCCCCATCGTCGGCAAGGGGGAGGTGCTGATGCAGCGCGAAATGCACTGGCTACGCATAGACGCCTACTTCTCCGGCGACGAGGCGAACCCGGAGACTTACTTCCAGCCGATGCTCTGTCAGCACTGCGAGAAGGCGCCGTGCGAGGTGGTGTGCCCCGTCGAGGCCACGGTACACAGCAACGAGGGCCTCAACGACATGGTCTACAACCGGTGCGTGGGCACCAAGTACTGCTCCAACAACTGCCCGTACAAGGTGCGGCGGTTCAACTTCCTGCAGTACAACGACGTATCCACTCCCAGCCTCAAACTGCTGCGCAACCCGGACGTGACCGTGCGGGAGCGAGGCGTGATGGAGAAGTGTACGTACTGCGTGCAGCGCATCGCGAGGGCGCGCATCAACGCGGAGCGCGAGGACCGGGCGGTCGGCGGCGATGAGATCAAGACGGCGTGTCAGGCCGCTTGCCCTGCAGGGGCCATCATCTTCGGCGACCTCAACCAGGAAAACAGCCAGGTGGCCAGGCTGCACCGTGAGAACCGGGCATACTCCGTGCTCGGGGTGCTGAACACTCAGCCGCGAACGGCGTACATGGCAAAGCTCAACAACCCCATTGACGCTCTGGCCCCATCCGAGCCTACCGAGACGGAGGAAGAACCCCATGGCTGATATCACACGGACACGCGAAGAGGGCGGGTTTATTCTCGAGCCGAGCCCCACCCGCCCGGGCCCACCCGCGAAGATCCCCCTGCTCCATCCGGCGCATAACTATGAGACGGTCACGCGAAAGATTACCTCGCTGGTGTTCAACAGGACGCCGAGCGGCTGGTACATCGGAATGGCGATACTCGGGCTCGGGATGATGCTGTTTACCGCGTCGGTGGGCTACCTCTTCGCCAGGGGAGTCGGTATCTGGGGTATCAACATCCCCGTCGCCTGGGGCTTCGACATCATCAACTTCGTGTGGTGGATCGGTATCGGTCACGCGGGCACGCTGATCTCCGCGATCCTGCTGCTCCTGCATCAGGAATGGCGCACCTCCATCAACCGCATCGCGGAGTCAATGACTCTGTTCGCGGTCGCCTGCGCGGGAATGTACCCTATTCTGCACCTCGGGCGGCCCTGGCTTGCGTACTGGCTGCTGCCGTACCCGTCTCCCACGAACCTCTGGCCGCAGTTCCGCTCGCCACTCGTGTGGGACGTGTTCGCGGTCTCCACGTACGCGACCGTGTCGCTGCTGTTCTGGTACACCGGTCTGGTACCCGACCTCGCGACGATGCGCGACCGCACGAAGAACCGTTTCCTGCGCGTCGTGTACGGCATGGGCTCGCTCGGATGGCGCGGCTCCGCCCGGCACTGGAACAACTACCAGATGGCGTACCTGCTGCTGGCGGGTCTCTCGACCCCGCTCGTGGTTTCGGTGCATAGCGTGGTCAGCTTCGACTTCGCGGTCTCCATTCTGCCGGGCTGGCACTCGACGATCTTCCCGCCGTACTTCGTGGCGGGGGCCATCTTCGCCGGCTTCGCGATGGTGCTGACGATAGTGATCCCGCTCCGAGCGTTCTACCGGCTCCACGACCTCATCACGATGCGCCACATTGACAACATGGCGAAGGTGACGCTCGTGACCGGACTCGTCGTGGCGTACGGTTACTTGTCCGAAATCTTCTTCGCGTACTACAGCGGGGAGTACTTCGAGAAGTTCTTCATCACGAACCGCATTACCGGGGCTTACGCCTGGTCGTTCTGGGCGCTGATCCTGTGCAACGTGATAGCCCCGCAGTTCCTGTGGAGCAAGCGTGTTCGGCATAACCTTCCGGCGGTCTTCTTACTGATGATGTTCGTGAACATCGGGATGTGGCTTGAGCGCTTCGTCATCATCGTCGGCAGCCTGCACCGAGGTCACCTGCCGTCGTCGTGGGCACAGTACGCAGGTACATTCTGGGACTGGTCGCTCTTCCTGGGCACCATGGCGCTCTTCCTGTTCCTGTTCTTCCTGTTTATCCGGGCGCTCCCCGCGATCGCGATCTTCGAGACACGAGAGCTGATCCACCCGGACCAGAGCCAGACGGAGACACCGGCATGACATTGAAGCTAGAAACACCCATCTACGGCCTGCTCGCGGAGTTCGACGGCGAGCACGAGTTGATGCACGCCGCGGAACAGGTACGAGACGCGGGCTACCGCAAGATAGACGCGTACACGCCCGTCCCCGTCCATGGCCTGTCGGAAGCGCTCGGCCTGCCACGCAGTCGTGTGCCTCTGATAGTGCTCTGCGGCGGGCTCATAGGCGGCACCACGGGGTTGCTCCTGCAGTACTGGACGATGGCAAAGGCGTATCCGCTGAACGTAGCAGGTCGGCCGCTCGCCGCCTGGCCTTCATTCATACCGCCCGCGTTCGAGATGACCATCCTCTTCGCGTCGTTCGGCGCAGTCTTCGGCTGGATCCTGCTCAACTCACTCCCGCAGCCGTACCACCCGGTATTCAACGTGAAGAGATTCGAGAGAGCCACCACGGACGGCTGGTTCCTCTCTATCGAGGCAAGCGACCCCAAGTTCGAGTACGGAGAGACAAGGCAATTCTTGGCAAGTCTCGGAGCAAAAGAGGTATCAGACGTTGAGCATTAGATCCAGGTCATACGACCTGTGGCTGAAGCTGTTCGGCACAGGTCAGCGTGACGCGCGCCAGACCGGGGGCGGTCTGAACCGGCTCGCCGTGGGTGTTCTGGCAGTTGCGCTCCTCTTCGTGAGCGCGTGCGCCAGCAACCACCGCGACCAGCCGTACTACGAGGCACAGGACCCGAGCGCGTTCTTCCCCGACGGCAAGGCGGACCGACCGCTGCCGCCAAACACGGTTCCCCAGGGCCAGCTGCGTCTGGACGAGCACCTGTACCAGGGAACGTCGAACGGACGACCGGTGAACACATTTCCCTTCCCGGTTACCGCTCAGGTGCTCCAGCGAGGTCAGCAGCAATACAACGCCCACTGCGTTCCGTGCCACGGCTTCGCCGGCAACGGCGACGGTATGATCGTCCGCCGGGGCTACAGCCGCCCTACGTCGTACCACGACGAGCGGCTGCGCAACGAGTCTCTCAGCCACTACTACGATGTCATCGTGAACGGATACGGTGCGATGCCCAGCTACGCCGACCAGGTGTACCCGCGCGACCGCTGGGCCATCATCGCGTACATCCGCGCGCTACAGCTGAGCCAGAACGCGAACGTCAGGGACCTGCCGGCGGAAGACCAGGAGTTGCTCAACCACCCGCCCACGCCAGCGGCAGGTGACGAAGGCGAAGGCGAGGAGGGCGGCCACTGATGCGAATGGTAGACACCGAGTACTCCGCGCCGCGAGAGCTGTTGCGGACGCAGACCCTCGCCCTCATAGTGGGTATCGTAGGGCTTGTGCTCCTGCTGCTCGGCGCGTTCCTGCCGGAAGAGCTGCTTGGTGGTACGGAGCAGTTCTGGCGCTCGTACCTCATGGGCTGGACGTACTGGACCGGGGTCGCGCTTGGGTCTCTGGGCGTCCTGATGATCCAGCACCTCTCGGGCGGCGTATGGGGCGCTACGCTCCGCCGCTTCCTCGAGGCGGCGGCGCTCACCATCCCTGTTATGGGCGTCCTCTTCGTACCGCTCGCGCTGCTCGGCCTGCCTTACGTATACGAGTGGACGGATCCCGCCTTCATGCGCGAATCCGAGATTCTCAGCCAGAAGACGGGCTATCTGAACACACCGTTCTTCCTGATTCGGATGCTCGCTTACTTCGTGATCTGGTCCGTCCTCGCAGTCCTGTTGCACAGGTGGTCATCGCGGCTGGACCGCACCGGTGACTACGACTATGCGTCCCGTCAGGCGAGATTGAGCGGTCCTGGAATGGTACTGTACGCGATCACCATGACACTGTTCACCGTGGACGTGCTGCTGTCGCTCGACGCGGAGTTCTTCTCCACGATGTGGGGGCCGCTCGTCACCCTGAGCATGATCCTCGCGGCGTTCGCCCTGATGATCGTGATACTCTCGTTCCTGACGGTGCGTGGCCCCCTATCCCAGGTCGTCTCCGGCGAGCACTTCCTGGACGTTGGCAAGCTGCTCCTCGCCTTTACGATAGTCTGGACGTACCTGTCGTTCTCCCAGTTCCTTATCATCTACTCGGGCAACCTCCCAACGGAGGCGCAGTGGTACGTCACCAGGCTTCAGGGAGGATGGGAATGGGTAGGGCTTGCCCTGCTGGTATTCCAGTTCATCCTTCCGTTCCTGCTGCTCCTAAGCCGCGGGCTGAAGCGCGACCCACGAATGCTAGTGCGTGTGGCCCTGCTCGCGTTCCTGATGCAGTACGTGAACATCATCTGGCTGACAGTCCCTAACTGGCACCGCGACGGGTTCTACCTGAGCTGGATGGACCTCGTTGCGCCGATAGCCTTCGGCGGGATATTCCTGATGCTGTTCACCGCGATACTTCGCGCGAGGCCACTGCTGCCGCTCCACGTGGTACCGCGGCGACACCCTCGCGCACGCACCTACACGGAGGCTCAACATGCAGGACAATAGACACAACCACGATGAGAACGAGGAGCATTCGCAGGACGAGTTGGACCAGAGCCTCGCCGATATGGTCGGCGACCGCGATGTCCGTGCCGGCCGCATCCTCTTCTTTGGCTTCCTGATCGTTCTGCTGGTTCTAGCCAGCTTCGCCATCCCGGTGGGGCTCTACACGTTCCTGACAGGTCAGGACGAGGCCCCACGGGCAACCGCCAGGGCTACTCCGCAGTTGCCCCCGGAGCCACGCCTGTCCACGGACGAGTACGGCGACTGGGAGGTGGTACGGGATTCCCAGTACAGGCTGCTCGAAGAGTACGCATACATTGACAGGGAGGCCGGCACCGCTCGCATTCCCATCACCAGAGCTATGGATATACTGGTAGAGAGGGGCCTGCCCGTGCGGCAGGGTGGTCAGGACTTCGAGATCGACAAGGAAGGCTTCGCTGAGCCTGAGGCCGCCGACTGGACCTCGGGACAAGACGTACAGAGCGGAAGATGACTTTACGATCCATCCAACTGGCGCTGATACTTATATTCACCGTGCTCGCGGCGCCGACGCGCGCGCTCGCGCACGCGGGGCACCCGGAGCACGAGCCGCCCCCGCTGCTGCGGAACGTGGACGTTGACCAGCGACTGAACAAGGAGATCCCCGGCGATCTCTCCTTCAAGGACGAGGCGGGCAAACCCGTTCAGATCGGGCAGTACTTCGGCAACAGGCCAGTCATACTCTCGCTGAACTACTTCGAGTGCCCGCAGCTCTGCCCGTTGCTGCTCAAGGGGCTGTCCGACTCGCTGCGCTCCGTCAAGTTCAACGTCGGCAAGGAGTTCGACGTTGTCACGGTGAGCATTGACCCGCGGGAGACACCGCAGCAGGCGGCGAAGGCGCGAAAGACTTACTCGCAGAGTTATGGGCGGGGCGAGACCTTGGAGGGATGGCACTTCCTGACGGGCAGCGGAGCGAATATCGCCCAGCTCGCGAAGGCCGTTGGCTTCAAGTACAACTACGATGCGAAGCTGGGTCAGTACGCGCACCCGAGCGCGATCACGTTCGTGACGCCAGAGCGCAAGATAGCGCGCTATCTGTTCGGTATTGACTTCGACCCCAAGGACGTGCAGTTCGCGCTCTCGGAGGCGTCCCAGAACAAGATCGGCTCGATAGTGGATAAGGTGATGTTCAACTGCTACCAGTTCGACCCGCGGGTTGGTAAGTACAGCCCGATTGCTCTGAACATCATGCGTCTCGGCGGGCTCCTGACCCTGGGACTGATGGGCACGTTCATAATCACGGCGCTCAGACGCGAACGCCGACAGCAAGGCGGACAGATGCCAACTGGAGGGGTAGGTTAAGGATGGGGGTAGGTGCTTCCAGCGTTGCGTTCCGGGTAGATTCCCTGTTCTGGTGGATGACCATGCTGTCGGTGCTGATATCCGCCGGCATCGCGATCGCGCTCGTTACCTTTGCCATAAAGTACCGGCGTCGCTCGCCCGACGAGGTGCCGGTGCAGATCGAAGGCGCGCTGCGACTCGAGTTGACGTGGACGTTCATCCCGCTCATCCTCTCGATCATCACGTTCGTGTGGGCGGCGATCCTGTTCGTGCAGATGTCACGCCCAGAGGACGACGCTCTCGAGATCTTCGTACAGGGCAGGCAGTGGATGTGGAAGGCGCAGCACCCGACCGGGCAGTGGGAGAACAACGAACTGCACGTACCCGTCAACCAGCCCGTCAAGTTGAGCATGACCTCGATTGATGTGATACACAACTTCGCGGTACCGGCGTTCCGGGTAAGGCAGGACGTGTTGCCGGGACGGTACACCACCCTCCCGTTCACGGCTACGCGGCCGGGCGTGTACAACATATTCTGCTCGGAGTTCTGCGGCGCTTTCCACTCCGGCATGGTGGGCCGGGTCACAGTGATGGAGCCCCGCGAGTACCAGGCATGGCTCTCAGGCGCGACCCAGATGGAGTCTCCGGCCGCAACTGGCCAGCGGCTCGCCCAGAACCTGGGCTGCACCACCTGCCACCGCGACGACAACAGGCGCCGCGCGCCCAGTTGGGTAGGACTCTACGGCACGCAGGAGACGCTGGACACGGGCGAGACCGTGACGGTGGACGACGAGTACATCCGGGAGTCTATACTGTATCCGCAGAGAAAGATAGTTGCGGGCTACGCGCGTCCCAGTATAATGCCCACGTATCAGGGCCAATTGGACGAGACACAGTTGGCACAGATCATCGCGTACATCCGCTCACTGGGCGGGATGAACCAGCAACAGCCGGGCGGCGACTCATCAGTGCCAAGCACGGACGCTACGCCGGGGCTTGAGCCAAACTCGGGCGCACCGGGTGGCGGTGCTCAGGATGAACCGTAATCAACGACACTGTCTAGCGCGAGGAAAGAGGGTTCCATGGCAACTGTAAGCACACCTATCGGCGAGCCAATCCGGAGACCAGAGCGGCGGGTTCGGCTCACCTACCTGAACAACGGGTACGGCCTGCGGTCCTGGCTTTTTACGCTCGACCACAAGCGGATCGCCTGGCTATATCTGATAACGATTACCGTGGCGTTCATGGTAGGTAGCATCGAGGCGACGCTCATCCGCCTGGAGCTGCTGACACCCGCGGGCGATCTCGTACAGGCCGAAAACTACAGCAAGCTTTTCACGATGCACGGCATCACGATGATCTTCCTCTTCCTCGTGCCGTCCATCCCGGCGGTGCTTGGAAACTTCTTCATCCCGATGATGGTCGGCGCCCGCGACGTAGCCTTCCCGCGCCTGAACCTTCTCAGCTGGTACGTGTATATGCTTGGGGCGCTGTTTCTCCTCGCGGTGATGCTGCTCGGCGGCACCGACACGGGCTGGACGTTCTACACGCCACTGAGCACAACCAACTACACCCAGAACGTCGTGCCGGCCGCGATGGGCATCCTCATAGTCGGCTTCTCGTCCATCCTCACGGGGCTGAACTTCCTCGTGACGATCCACAAGATGCGCGCGCCTGGCCTTACCTGGTTCAAGATGCAGCTCTTCCTGTGGTCGCTGTACGCCACGAGCCTGATCCAGGTGCTCGCCACGCCAGTGCTCGCAATCACGCTGCTCCTTGTAGCGGTCGAGCGCACGCTGCGCGTCGGCATCTTCGACCCCGCCCTCGGCGGCGACCCGATACTGTTCCAGCACATGTTCTGGTTCTACTCGCACCCAGCGGTGTACATCATGATCCTGCCGGGCATGGGTGTGATCAGCGAGCTGATCAGCGCGTTCACCCGCAGGAACGTGTTCGGCTACAGGTTCGTCGCGGCGTCAAGCGTCGCTATCGCAATCTACGGCTTCCTCGTGTGGGGCCACCACCTCTTCGTTGCCGGACAGTCTGTCTACTCAGCGATGGTGTTCTCGGT
The DNA here is from genome assembly GCA_016781845.1 of Rubrobacter sp. Classification (GTDB taxonomy): domain Bacteria; phylum Chloroflexota; class Chloroflexia; order Thermobaculales; family Thermobaculaceae; genus JADDPP01. The sequence goes on along the minus strand of JADDPP010000042.1, from coordinate 30,037 downwards.
GCTGAGCTTCTTCGTCGCGATACCATCCGCGATCAAGGTGTTCAACTGGACCGCGACGCTGTACAAGGCGTCGGTGTGGCTGCAGACCCCCATGCTATATGCGATCGGTTTCATCGGGCTGTTCGTCGTGGGCGGACTCACCGGGCTGTTCCTCGCTGCACTCGCGACGGATGTTGCACTTAGCGACACGTACTTCGTTGTGGCGCACTTCCACTACGTGATGGTCGGGGGGATGCTCCTGGCCTACCTGGGTGGCCTGCACTACTGGTGGCCGAAGATGACCGGACGAATGTACCCCGAGTTTCTGGGCAAGCTCGCGGCCATCACCGTCTTCCTCGGTTTCAACCTGACGTTCTTCCCCCAGTTCGTGGCCGGCGCGCTCGGTATGAACCGGCGCTACTACTCATACGACTCCTCGTACCAGATATACAATGTGCTCTCGACCGCCGGGTCCACTATCCTCGGCGTAGGCTTCATCCTCCCGCTGTTTTACTTGACGTGGTCGCTGAAGTTCGGCAAGCTGGCACCGGATAACCCGTGGGGCTCGGCCGGGCTGGAGTGGCAGTCGCCCACGCCGCCGCCGCCCGAGAACTTCGAGGAGCAGCCCGTGGTGCTTCATGGCCCCCACCACTACACCCGCAAGGAGGTAACTGTTGGCTGATACACACGCGGCACAAGCCGCAGCCTCGGGCACGACCACGACCGGAACGCCGACGAGTGCAATGTCGGGCTCGGATACCCATTTCGGAGCCGGGTACGCTGTAAGCGCGGGCAGCACCGCACACGGGGCGCACGCCCGCGCGCACCAGTTCGACACACCGCAGCAACAGTATGCCGCCTCCAATCTGGGGATGTGGATCTTCCTCGCGACGGAGGTGATGACGTTCGGCGGATTCTTCCTCGCGTACATCGTGTACCGGGCGCTCTACCCAGAAACGTTCGCGCTGGCCAGCCCGCACCAGAGCGCCACGTGGGGGACCATAAATACGTTCGCGCTCATCCTCAGCAGCCTCACGATGGCGCTCGCGGTACACGCCGCGCAGACCGGCAACCGCAGGCGGCTGACCATGTTCCTTGGATTCACCATAGCCCTGGCGTGCGTCTTCCTCGTCGTCAAGTCCATCGAGTACACCACCCACATTGAGGAGAACCTCTGGATCGGCAGTCAGAACTTCCACATGGAGCGACCTGCGGGTGAGATAGTGGACCCGGAGGCGGCTCGGGTTGATCTGGACAGCACTGTTCAGCAGGGGCGCGCCAAGATATTCTTCTTCCTGTACTGGACAATGACCGGACTTCACGGTTTCCACGTGCTCATAGGCATAGTCCTCCTCTCAGCGCTGCTCATCAACAACCTGCGCAAGGTGTACTCGGAGAACTACTACACACCCGTGGAGATGACTGGCCTTTACTGGCACTTCGTTGACCTGGTGTGGATCTTCCTCTTCCCGCTGCTGTACCTGCTCGGGGGTGCGCATTGGCACATATAACCGACCCTATACAGCGCGACCACGAGGAGCACCACGTCATCCCGCCACGGAACTACGTCATTGTGTTTGGCCTGCTCGTGGTGCTTACCATCCTGACCGTGCTTGCTGCCAACTTCCAGTTCGGCGGCCTTCTGAACGAGGTCGTCGCGCTCGGCATCGCCACCATGAAGGCATCCCTCGTGATCCTCTTCTTCATGCACGTGCGCTACAGCACGCCGCTTCTGAGGCTCGTGGTGGCGGCCGGCTTCATCTTCTTCGGCATCATGGTCCTCTTTACCATGGCCGACTTCGTGAGCCGCGACTGGCGCAGCACGCCGCCACGCCAGATAGTTGCGCCCGTCGAGCAGGCTCCACCACCCGTGACCGAGCCCACGCTCGGGCCGCAGCCCACGCAGGCCGTCGGCCAGGACGAGGTCCGGCCACGAGGCACTGTGAATCCCGGCCGGTAGAGCCGCAGCACGGAACGACAGACGCAAGTATTAGGGGATGGCGCCACCGAGCGGCCCTCCCCTTCTCATCTCCACAGCAGGGCGACTACAGAGTCCGTATGGAGAAGCTGGTTCTCTCACCTCTGGCATCTGCTTGAAGGTTACATCAGCGCGTAGAGACGCTGCACGCAATGTCTGCGAACGTGTACGCCCCCACCAACAGTGACATCGAAATCCCATGAAGGCCACAGCCCCTGCGTCCCGAACCGCCCACCGTTCTTGTATAATCGCTCTCCAGAGCCGTGCTCGGGGCCCGCTGGACACGGACCGCGAACCGCAACTATGGCAGCCCGGGTGGAGCAGAAGACTCCTCATACGGAGTCGAGGTAAAGGCCAGGGGACAGTCGTTCGGAGCGCAGCGAGGAATCCGTGCTCCCGACTTACGGACTGCTCACAAGCTCGGAACTGGACAGACAAGTTAGTGTGACGGAGGGCGGATGAGGTTCAGCGCCAACATCTCCACACTGTTCAAGGAAGTGCCTTTCCTGGACCGCTTCGCGCGCGCAGCTGCCGCCGGCTTCCGTGCCGTGGAGTTCTGGTGGCCCGCGGAAGACCTGGACGAGGTCGAGGCAGCCGTCCGCGAATCCGGCCTGCAGGTGGCTCTCTTCAACTTCAACGCTGGAAATATGGCGGCAGGCGAACGCGGTCTGGCAGGCAACCCAGACCCGAACGCGCAGCAGAAGTTCCGTGAGAACGTTCCCGTCGCGCTCGATCTCGCACGTCGCCTCTCCTGCCCCAAGCTGAACCTGCTAGTCGGCCTCCACGTGGATGGGGTCGGTCATGAGCAGCAGTTGCTTCTCGCCCGCGACAACGTGGCGTGGACCGCGGATAAGGCGGCGGACGCAGGGATGACCGTTGTCATCGAAGCCCTGAACACTATAGAGTCACCGGGCTACTTGCTCGACACTACGCGTGACGCCGCGGCCTTCGTAGAGAGAGTAGGCCGCCCGAATGTGAGACTGCAGTACGATGCGTACCACATGCAGCGTATGGAAGGAAATCTGACGGCAAACCTGCGAACATACATGCCGCTGATCGGCCACATACAGATAGCCGACTCCCCGGACCGGGGGCAGCCGGGCACGGGTGAGATAAACTACCCCTACGTGCTGCGGGCCATAGATGGACTCGGCTACAACGGCTACGTGGGGCTGGAGTATAACCCGACGACGCCAGCGACGGAGGAGAGCCTTCACTGGCTCCCGCGCGAGCTGCGGGGCACAGATGTGGACGTAGCGCAGCTACGATTGTGAAGGGAGTTATATGGCGGAGAGGATAGGCTGGATTGGGCTGGGCATCATGGGCAAGCCGATGGCGGCGAACCTGCTCCGTGCGGGCTACGAGCTGACCGTCCACAGCCGCAGCCGAGGGCCAGTAGAGGAGCTAACCCAGATGGGCGCGCGCGCCGCCGACTCGCCACGCGAGGTAGCGGATGGAAGCGAGGTCATCATCACAATGCTCCCCGACTCGCCGGACGTGAGTCAGGCAGTCGCTGGAGAGAACGGAGTGCTCGAGGGCGCGCCTTCCGGGTCGCTCTTGATAGACATGAGCACCATCTCCCCTGTTGTAGCCAGGGAACTTGCCGAGGCGGCGCGCGGTCGGGGAGTCGGTATGCTTGACGCGCCGGTAAGCGGCGGGGACGTCGGCGCGCGCCAAGCGACGCTCTCCATAATGGCCGGAGGCAGTGCGGAAGACTTCGCCAGAGCCGAGCCAATCTTCAAGGTGCTTGGCAAGACGATCACGCACGTCGGCTCCAGTGGCGCGGGGCAGGTAGTCAAGGCTTGCAACCAGATAGTCGTCGCTCTTACCATCGAAGCCGTGTCCGAGGCCCTGGTGCTCGGCTCAAAGGCAGGGGTGGACCCGGAGGTCATCATCAAAGTGCTGTCAGGAGGCATGGCATCGAACCGCGTGATGGAGATGCGAGGGCGCAACTTCCTTGAGCACGACTTTACGCCCGGCTTCAAGGTAGACCTTCATCACAAGGACCTGGGCATCGCGCTCGCGGCGGGAGGGGAGTACGGGGTCTCACTGCCGGTCACCGCGATTGTAGGCCAGATGCTGCACGCCCTCAGAACCCGAGGGATGGGTGCTCAGGACCACTCCGCTCTGCTCACCCTCATTGAGGACTGGGCGCAGCACACCGTAGGCGGAAGAGACTGAGAATAGCCGAGAGTGAACGCCTGCTCTTTGTCATTCGGAGCGAAGTAAACACCCCCTAACCTGGAAGCAGACATTCTTAGCTCCGCCCACAATAAGAGCAGGGCGATGTCAAAGTCAGCATCGGGGACCAACGCCTCCCGTTTCCGCCAGGTGTACGGTGGTTACATCAGCGCATAGAAGGGAAACTGGGTGTAGAGACGTTGCACGCAACGTCTGCGCGGCGAACAACGGCGACTCTAACATGGCCCTGGAATAAGAAGCCCGCTCCCAGTTTCGATGCGCCTGGCATGCCGCGGGGCGGCAGCTTCGTGCCCCTTGCCAGTCGGTTGGCACGAGTAAAGGAGGACACATGGACATCACCCAACTCGCCCAAGCCATGCGCGCCATCGTAGGCAGGCAGGGTGTGATCTCCGAGCGGGAGCAGCTTCGCACGTACGAGTGCGACGGACTGACGGGCTACCGGGTCGTCCCAGCCCTCGTCGTCCTCCCTGAGAACGCCGAGCAGGTGCAGGCGGTTGTCCGGCTCTGCCACGAACAGGGTGTTCCATTCGTCGCCCGAGGCTCCGGCACCGGGCTCTCTGGCGGTGCCTTGCCCGTTGAGGAAGGGGTGCTCATCGTCCTCTCCCGCATGCGGCGTATCCTGGAGATTGACCTTCCAAACCAGCGGGTAGTCGTCGAGCCGGGCGTGATAAACCTGTGGGTGACACAGGAGGTAGCGCCGGAAGGCTACTACTTCGCGCCGGACCCATCGAGTCAGCTAGTCTGCTCCATAGGAGGGAACGTCGCGGAAAACTCCGGCGGGGCGCACTGCCTGAAGTACGGCTTCACCACTAACCACGTCACGGGCCTGGAGGTAGTGCTGCCGGATGGGGAGATGGTACACCTCGGAGGCAAGGCGCCTGACTCGCCGGGCTACGACCTCCTGGGCGCGTTCGTCGGCTCCGAGGGTACCCTGGGGATAGTCACGAAGATAACGCTCAGAATACTACGCAAGCCCGAAACGGTCCGCACCCTGCTCGCCGCCTTCAACAGCACCGACGACGCGGGCTCAGCGGTCTCCGCTATCATCGCCGCTGGGATAGTTCCCGCTGCCGTGGAGATGATGGACGCGCTTGCCATAGAGGCAGCAGAGGCCGCCGTACACCCTAACTACCCGAACGCCCCGGCTCTGCTCATCGTGGAGCTGGACGGTCCCGCCGTCGAGGTGGAGCACCAGTTCCAGCTAGTCGAGCAGCTCTGCAACGAGAGCGGCTCCACAGAGATACGGATAGCCGTGGACGACGAGGAGCGTGTGCTGATGTGGAAGGGCCGTAAGTCCGCGTTCGCCGCCGTGGGCCGCATCAGCCCGGATTACTACGTACAGGATGGCGTCATCCCGCGCACCGCCCTGCCCGAGGTCCTGCGCGAGATAGCCGCCCTCGGCGAGCGAAGCGGCGTGCGCGTCGCGAACGTCTTTCACGCGGGCGACGGCAACCTGCACCCCCTCGTGCTGTACAACGGGGATGTGGAGGGCGAGGCCGAACGCGCCGAGGACGTGGCGGGCGACATCCTCCTCATCTGCCTCAAACACGGCGGCTCCATCACCGGCGAGCATGGCGTAGGAGAGGACAAAAAGAAGTACCTGCCCAGGATGTTCACGGAGGATGATATGAAGACGATGCAACTCCTTCGATGCGCGTTCGACCCACACGGCTTCTGCAACCCAGGCAAAGTGTTTCCCACCCCTCGCCTCTGCGGCGAGGTTCCAGGCCCCGCCCGCCTCCACCCGCTACAGCAGGCCGGCCTGGCAGAGGTGTTCTAATGAGCGCCACCACACCACGTACATATGTTCCGCGCAACGTCTCCGTAGCAGACATAGAGCGACTCGTTGGCATGGGGCACGCGCGTGAGGGGGCGCCAGCAGATTCCATCGCCGGGGTCACGCCCCGACTTGTGGTAGAGCCTGCCTCTACCGAAGAGGTCAGCGAGGTGATGAAGCTGGCGAGCCAGGCCGGACTCAAGGTGGCCGCACGAGGCGGGGGTACGAAGCTCGGCTGGGGCAACCCGCCCGAGGCGCTCGACCTCATCGTGAGCACTGCCCGCCTCAACCGGCTAATCGAGCACTCAGCGGGTGACCTCGTGGCAACCGTGCAGGCGGGCATTAACCTGGACAACTTGCAAGCCCAGCTCGCGAAAGCGGGACAGATGCTCGCGCTGGACCCACCGGGGCATGCCTGCACGATAGGCGGGGTGATAGCGACCGACGCCTCCGGCCCGCTGCGCCTGCGGTACGGAACCGTTCGCGACCTGCTCATCGGTATAACCGTCGTGCTCGCGGACGGCACGGTGGCGAAGTCTGGCGGCAAGGTCGTCAAGAACGTCGCGGGATATGACCTCGGCAAGCTGTACACCGGCTCCTTCGGCACCCTGGGGATAGTCGTCGAGGCCACCTTCCGCCTCCACCCCCTGCCCGAAGCCGTGCGCACGGTCGTCCTGAACGTGCGGACGCCTGCGCAGGCCGGGGAGTTTGTGGGGGCCATCGGCAGGTCCTCACTCGTACCCAGCGCCCTTGAGCTGGAGTGGGCTCACAACGCCGAAACCGCAGCGCTGTACGTGGGCTTCGAGGGTATAGCCCCCGGCGTGGAGGCGCAGGCGGAAGCGACGATGCAGCTGGCAAAGACGTACGGCGAATGCCATACGGTTGAGGCCGAGGAAGCTCAGGACGACATCTGGCGGCGGTTGCGGGAACTGCCGTGGCAGCACTCGGAAGGTGTCGGACTCAAGCTCACCTGCGTCCCGACAGCCGTGCCAAGCCTGTTACATGCCTTGCTCACCGGCACCGGCTCGAACCGATGCCTGTACCTGAGGGCACGCGCGGCAACAGGGGTAATACTCGCAGTTATGGCGGCGGGCGCCCCAGCAGACTTCGCAGCACGTATAGAAGAGCTTCGGCGGGTTGCCGGGCAGCACGGCGGCAGCCTCGTCGTCCTCCACGCGCCCCCCGAACTCAAACGGGCGGTGGACGTATGGGGGCCAGTCGGCGACGCCCTCCCCTTGATGCGCCGCGTCAAGGAGCGCTTCGACCCAAACAGGACACTGAACCCCGGACGCTTCGTCGGCGGAATCTAGAGAGGAACCAGGCTAATGTCCAAACAGAATACTGACGAGGCCGCGCAGCCCTCCCACTCGCGCGCTGCCGTCGCAGCGGTCGGGACCGACACCCAGGGGCTGGCCCAGGACGTGGGCGTCGCGAGCGAGCAGGCGGCGATGGCAACCGTCGGAGAGGGCCACGAGGAGAGCGGCTTCCGTATCTTCCCGGCGTTCGATAGCCACCACCCGCCCGCCCAGGAACTCGTTGATGACTGCGTCCACTGCGGCTTCTGCCTGCCCATGTGCCCCACGTACGTCCTCTGGGGCGAGGAGATGGACTCTCCCCGCGGCCGCGTCTATCTGATGAACGAGGCGCTGGAGGGCGAGCCGCTGACCGACTCGATGGTGCGGCACTGGGACCTCTGCCTCGGCTGCCTCTCCTGCGTCACCGCCTGCCCGAGCGGCGTGCAGTATGGAAGGCTCCTGGAGTCAACGCGCCAGCAGGTGGAGCGCCGCTACCCGCGCGCCTGGCACGACAGGCTATTCCGTGGCCTTATCTTCTCGCTCTTCCCATACCCCTCGCGCTTGCGGCTGGTTTCCTCCGTGCTCGGACCATACCAGAAGTACCGGCTGAACCGGGTCGCGCACCGGTCCGGGCTACTGCGCCTCCTCCCGGCCCCGCTTCAGGCGATGGAGGCTCTCATGCCGGACCTGAAGTTGGGGGTCTGGCGCAAGCCCATACCGCCAGTGACTCCTGCGCGGGGTGTCAGGCGCGCGCGGGTGGGGATGCTCACCGGCTGTGTGCAGCGCGCCTTCTTCGGACAGGTGAACGCTGCCACCGTCCGCGTGCTCGCCGCGGAGGGTGGCGAGGTCATCGCGCCGCCCGCTCAAGGCTGTTGCGGCGCGCTCTCCGTCCACGCGGGGCGCGAGGAGGAGGCGCTACGTTTCGCCCGCAGGACTATAGACACCTTCGAGGCTGCGGACGTGGAGTATGTGATACTCAACTCCGCAGGCTGCGGCTCCACAATGAAGGAGTACGATTACCTCCTGCGAGACGACCCCGAGTACGCCGAGCGCGCTCGGGAGTTCGTCAAAAAGGTGCGCGATGTCAACGAGTTCATCCAGGAGATGGGACCTATCGCTACACGCCATCCCCTGCCCGTGACGGTCGCATACCACGACGCCTGCCACCTCGCACACGGCCAGGGAATACGCAAGCAGCCCCGCGCCGGTCTCGCGGCCATACCTGGGCTGCAGCTGCGCGAGATAAGGGAGTCGGAGATATGCTGCGGCTCAGCGGGCATCTACAACCTCGTGGAGCCGCAGCCCGCGGCGGAGCTCGGCCAGCGCAAGGCGCGCCACGTCCTGGCTACCGGGGCAGACCTACTCGTTGCCTCCAACCCCGGCTGCACCGTACAGATAGCGGCAAGTCTGCAGCGCGCAGGCCAGGACCTGCCAATGGCGCACCCAATCGAGGTAATAGACGCCTCTATCCGCGGGGAGTCGGTCCAGTCTCTGCTGCGCCGGAAGGGTCCACGCCAGGCCGGTTGATGAACCCGTACACACAGGAGCTCTGCACATGAAGGTAGAGTACGAGCCCAAGTTCCCCGCCGATTACCGTCCGGGCATCGGGATCATCGGCTGCGGAGGCATCGTCAAGCACGCCCACCTCCCCGCGTACAACAAGCACAATCTGAACGTCGTTGGTGCGTACGATGTCTCGGAGGAGGCGACGCGGGGCGTGAAGGAGAGGTTCGCCGTTCGGAACGTATTCTCCAGCCTGAATGAGTTATTGGAGCACCCGGAGATCGAGGTGGTGGACATCGCGACGCACCCTGCGGAGCGAGTGGAGCTGATACACCGGGCACTGCAGGCCGGCAAGCACGTGCTCGCACAGAAGCCTCTGGCCCTTGATGTGGAGAGCGCGCGGGGAGTAGTCGAGGAAGCGGAGCGACGGGGACTGAGGCTGGCAGTGAACCAGAACGGACGCTGGTCGCCTCCCTGGAGAATAGCCACACTTCTCGTGCAACAGGGGGAGATAGGCGACGTGCTTGCCGTCACGCACCTCTTCGATGTCCACTTCGGTTGGGTGACAGAGACGAAGTTCGACAAGGTGCCGCACTGGAACATCTATGACTACTCCGTACACTGGATAGATATCAGCCGCTGTTGGCTGGAGCGCAAGACGCCGACAGCAGTGCGAGCGCGCGAGTACCACACCCCCGTGCAGCCTCCGGAGTCCCAGGCCCACTGGGGAATGTGGACGGATATTGCGTACGCCGACGGTTCCAGCGCCCTCATCCGGAGTGTGGGATGCGCGCGCACCGAGACTCCCGGCCACCCGTTCTGGATACACGGCAGCGAAGGCACCATCCGGGGAAGTGCGCTCGGGGCGGATTACGTCGAGCTGGAGAAGGACGGCATCACGCAGCGATGGCATCTCCGGGGCGCGTGGTACCCAGACGGCTTCGCGGGAACGATGGGCGAGCTACTGTGCGCGATCTCCGAGGACCGCGAGCCGTACAACTCCGCGCGGCACAACCTGCTCTCGCTGCAGTTGACCCTCGCTGCCTGCCGCTCGTCGGACCAGGACGGTGCGCCCATCCCTGTAGGGGAGAACCCGTCGTGAGGGGTGCATGGCCTCGCCTCGGAAACTTCTCGTACGACTTCCGCCAGGGTGAGCTCGACCGTATGATTGAGGGCTTCGCTCGCTCCGGCCTGACCGCAGTCCAGCTCGGCGGCGCGCTGCTCGACGAGGCGCTGGAAGATGACCACGCGGCGCATCTGATGTGTGACCGGCTTGAACATCAAGGCATCTCGATAGCCGGACTCGCGGGCTACCGCAACCTGGTTGCCCTCGACCCGACCATCCGCAGGTCTAATCTCGACTTCATGAAAAGGTGTCTGGAGGTTGCCCCACTCCTCGGTGAGGGCGTGCCCGTCGCCACGGAGACCGGGACTCTCAACCCGAACAGCGACTGGCTGCCGTCTCCTGAGAACCGCAGCCAGAAAGCCTGGACCCTGCTCTACTCCGCGCTGGAGGAGCTGCTGCCCGTCGCGGAACAGCATGGTTCGGTGCTGGCGCTGGAAGGCTACGTCAACAACGTACTTGCCACGCCCGAACAACTGCTCAGACTCCTCGAGCGCTACCCTTCGGATAACCTGCGGGTAGTGTGCGACCCGTTCAACTACCTCTCCCGTGAGCTTCTCCCCGTGCAGGAGCGTATCGTGAGCGAGTTCCTGCGTACCTTCGAGGACAGGTTGGTCCTGGCGCATCTCAAGGACGTGGGAGCGGAGGGCGCGGAGGTGTCCACTCCGGAGTTCGGCCACGGCGTCTTCAAGTATGCCCCTTACCTCGACTTCCTCCGCGACCGCCGCCCCGACCTCCTGATCATCCTGGAGCACCTCCCTTTCGAGAACGTGCCCGCCGCGCTCGACCGGTTGCGCCGCGCTATTGGGGCTGCGTAGCCGAAGGGACGAGCGACCCCGTTTCCTCTAGCGCCGCCTCCACCGCGGCGCCCAGGCGCACGGTGACAGGGCCCGGCCTGCCGGCGCCGACCGGCTGCCCGTCAACCTGTGTCAGTGGCATCACGCCGAGCAGCGAGCTGGTCAGGAAAGACTCGGTGGCTCTGCGCAGCTTGGCGGGCTCAACAGGACGCTCCTCGAACGCGAGGCCGAGTCTTGGCGCGAGATCCTCCAGGATGAGCCCTCGCACGGTCCCCGGCAACGCCCCTGACCCGACATCGGGCGTGACCAGAGCGCCCGCTACGACGAGGAAAAGGTTAGCTGCGCTCGCGCAGGCCAGTTCTCCGGCGCAGTTGAGCAACAGAGCCTCATCCTCTTCCTGCAGCGCCGCCTCGCGCCGGGCGAGCACGCTGTCGAGGTAGCTGAGCGTCTTCGCCCGCGAGAGGGGTGAGTGTTCGTTGCGGCGAATAGAGCTGGTGATGGCAGCCATGCCTCGCGCGTACAGGGCGATGGGGTACGCAGAGTATGGCTGAGCATCAATCACGAGCACCGGCTTTGCGCCTGGGTCAGGGATGAGACCACGCTGTCGGGCCACCCCCCGGCTCACGGAAACGCGCAGGACAGCCTCGGTCAGCCCGTTGGCCCTCAGAGTCTCGAACACCGCCGATGTCAGACCGGCATCCTCCAGGGGAAGGGTCAGGTCCAGCATCGCCGCGCCGGACCTCAGACGTGCGAGATGGCGGTTCCAGTTCAGTGGGCGCTCCCCGCGCACTCGCACCGTCTCGAACACACCGTCCCCGAGGGTGAAGCCACGGTCGCGGATGGAGATGTGAGGCCGCGCGACGGGGAGAAGGTCCCCGTTGACCCAGACCGTTGCTTGCCTGCTCACCACTCCTGCAACTCCGCATCCAACGCCACGAGTCCCGGTCTCGCCTTCGCAAGCGTCTCCTCGTACTCGCCCTCCGGGTCCGAATCTGCCACGACCGCGCCCCCGACCTGGAGGTAGACACGGTCGCCCGTGAGCACTAGCGTGCGTATCACGATGCTTGTATCCATCGAGCCGGAGAAGCCGATATAGCCTATGGAGCCGCAGTACGGGCCGCGGCGCACTGGCTCAAGCTCCTCGATCACCTCCATAGAGCGAATCTTCGGGCAGCCTGTTACGGAGCCTCCGGGGAAGCTCGCCCGCAGCAGGTCCACCGCATCAAGGCCCGGCCGGAGATCGCCAACCGCGGTGCTCGCCATCTGCCATACGTGGGAGTACCCATCAATTCCGAAGAGTCGGGGAACATGTACCGAGCCGACCTCGCACACCCTCCCCAGGTCGTTGCGCAGCAGGTCAACGATCATGAGGTTCTCGGCCCGGTCCTTCTCGCTCGCACGCAGGCGCCCCGACAGGTTCCGGTCTTCCTCAGCCGTCCGTCCCCTCGGCCGTGTTCCCTTGATAGGACGCGTGTCCACTCGCCGCCCGTCCAGCCGCAGGAAGCGCTCCGGAGAGGCGCTGAGGACGCGCAGACCTCCAAAGGAAAGGTATGCGCCGTACGGCACAGCCGATACTTCCCGCAACCGCTTGTAGAGGCTCCACGGGTCTCCCTGCCAAATGCCTTCCAGACGGTGCGAGAGGTTGGCCTGGTAAATCTCCCCCGCGCCGATGTACTCTCTGGCGCTCCGCACCGCGCCCATGTAAGCGTCTCGGCCGATGTTCGAGCGCATAATAGTCTGAGCTGTTGTCTCGGGCCGCACTCCGCGCCCGCTTGCTTCCCTCGGCCGCTGGTTCAGCAGCCGCAACACCTGCTCGCGGCGCATAACCGCCTTCTCAAGTCCACCCTCCGCCAGCGCAGTCGTTACCAGCCAGCCCCGGCCGAGCTCGTGGTCATAGCTGAGCACCCAGTCGTAGAATCCGACGCAGATATCGGGCAGGCGCAGGTCGTCCACGGCGGTCGCCGGGACACGCTCAAGGTGGCGACCGAGGTCGTACCCGAAGTAACCAGCTACGCCCCCCTGAAACGGCGGCAGCCCGGGTATCGGCTCCTGACCGTACCGCTGAAGCAAGTCCTGCAGTACGTTCCAGGGGTTGCCTGTGAGTGTTCGTCTCCCTCGCGTACTCGTTATCTCTATCTCGCGCCCACGGCTGGTGAGAGTCAGGAACGGGTCAGCTGTGAGGTACGAGTAGCGGCCTGTCTCGCCCCCAGGGAGGCTGCTGTCGAGCAGTACGAGACCGGGGAGAGCACGCAGTTGGGCCGCCGCATCCACAGGCGTCCAACCAACCTCCACCGACAGAGTGGGTGTGACACAGAGCGGAGCCTTTTCGACAACTTGCATCAGGTCACGCGATACGCGGTCAGGGGCCGAAGGCTTGTACATCCTGTCAGTCCGAGCTTGCGAGGAATCTCATACGTCTTGCACAACGGTCCAGAGTCGTGGCCTCGCTCCGAGCTCTCCCTGAGCGAAGCAAAGGAATAGCAATACCCGCGGCGCCAGTCGTAGACATAGAACGTTCGGGTACGCGAACTTTCCACCCGCCTCCGTACAGCACGTGTATCAGCCGACGCTGCGAGGGCTCAGACACAAGAGAGCAGGAAGGACGCGGGATGTTCGGCACGGGCAAGGCGACCTTGTGGTCTACTTCCCCTTCTTTTTACGGCGTCCACGCCCACGTCCTCGGTTAGCCCGTGCCGCGTCACCCTGCTCAGACCGCCTCGACGATTTCGCAGATACGGCTTCGGGCGAAGGTGCGGTTGGCGTCGGTCCCTCATCAGCAACCGCGGCTGCCTGATCGTCCGCCCGCAGGTCAGCAGCTGGCGGGTTGGGCAGCACCTCGGCTGCTTCCGAATCCGCAACTCCCTGCACCGCGGGCGCTGCCTCGGCCGCACTGTCCGCCACGGGAGCTTCTGAGGGTACGACGCCTGACAGCAGAGCCTCGTCCTCTGGCTCGACCGAAACGACCGCCACAAGCTGCTCATCCGGCTGCGGCTCAACCTGTAGCACAGGTACTGGCTGCCCTTCAAGGTCCAGAAGGGGTTCAGGCTCGGTATCGGAGAGCGTTTCGGCGATGACCTCGACGATGAGCTCCTCGCGGTCCTCGACAGGCTGCAGCGGATCACCAGATGGAAGAGGTATGGGCACAGTCTCGGGCGTCTGCACCATCTCCGATACCAGGGGACTCTCATCATCAAGGTGAACGTCGTCGTTGACCGCCTCGGACCGTGCGGCGCTCTCAGCAGAGACGAGACCTTCGTTCTCGACACTGGCGACGTTCTCACCGGCGGATAGCGTGGCGCCGAGATCATCGAGAACCAGCAGGTCCGCCTCGACTGCACCGTCCTCCTCATCAACATCGAGGAAGCTTATCTCCTCGGCATCGGCAGGTGTCACTTCCGCCCCTCGGACGCTGGTCGGAGCTTCCTCGATCTCGCTGTACGGAGGCGGCAGCACGACGGCGTTGCCGCCATATATCTCACGGAACGGCTTCACGCTCGAAAGCCAGTCGGGCAGGAGCAACTCACCCTTCCACAGGTATCCCGCAACGGTCGCCTCGCGCAGCCAGGTGGGCAGCGGCTCGTCTGCCTGGCTGTTAGTGAGGACCAGAGACTGCCCGCATGCGTTGCAGTAGTTGCTGCCCTCGCGATTAGCCAGACCGCAGTTCTCGCAGTAGACCATCAAGCGATTAGCGGCGAGACCTGTCGCCATTCGGCTGCTGACCGCGGTTGCGGTAAGCTACCCGGGCCTCAGCGATGACGTCCTTGAGGCGCTCGAACCTGTCTCGGCTCGTGGGGCTTTGCCCCCCTCGGCGATACGGGTCGTGCGCGGCCTCGGGGTCCCTCATACCGAAGTACAGCCTTGCCCCCGCGCGCACCATATCGAACACGAAGTCCTCGACTACTGGCGCAACCTTCTCGAATCGGCCATCCTCCGTGCGGGACGATGTGTCTTTCGAGGTACTGCTCGCCGTACTGTTGTCGGTGCGCGTCGAACTGGTGGCGGTGTTGTAAAACGGCTCCTCACGACGATAATCGCGCCAGCCACCCTCTTCACGTGGCTTCTCGCCGGTTAAGGGCGTAGCGCACGTCATGCAGTACGCCGCTTCGGGCGGGTTTACCCTTCCGCACTCTTTGCACGGCTTCATCTGCGCCTCCTTAGTAGTCCGGCATCTGCTCCGGCGGGTTGCATACCGGACAATCCACAGCTTCAGATATATCGTATATAGCCGGATCGGAGGTTTCCCGAGCCGAAGGCGGAAGAGCCTGTACGCCCTCAACCTGAAACTCGTGACCACAGCTCGTATGTCGCACCGTTATGGTCTCGGCCACGTCTTCCTCCGCCCCACCCCTGCGTACGAGTACGCTTACCTGGAACGTATTATAGCACGCGCCCCATTCAGTGCCGCCGTGGCCTTCACGCGTTGCGATCCAGGCAGCCGTCCGAACGAAACTGCCGCCTGGATCTTCCAGGGCAAAGCGACTAGGTTATATACGGCTGCAGGAAGTCTTCGAGGAAGTAGAGCACGAACGCTGCCGACACCACGTACAGCATCGGATGCACCCTGCGCCCCTTGCCCACGAACAGCTGGATGAGCGTGTATAGCACCACACCCGCGCCTATGCCGTTCGTGATCGAGTATGTGAACGGCATCACGAGGATCGTCGCCGCGGCTGGGAAGCCCACCTCGAAGTTGGAGAACGCTATGCCCGCGCGCGGCGCAGTCGCTGTTCCCTCGGTATGGTCCGCCATCTCCTCGGACTCCGCGAGCGTCGTCATCATCATCCATCCAACCAGGACGAGAGCTGGCGCGGTCGCCTGGGCGGGAATAACGCCCGCGATAGGCGACAGGAACATCATCAGCAGGAAACAGATACCAGTGACGACGGAGGCCAGCCCCGTGCGCCCCCCGGCCTCGACTCCTGCCGCGCTCTCGATGTACGTCGTGGCGCTGGACGCGCTAGCTGCACCGCCCGCGATCGCACCAAGAGAGTCCACGAGCAGAGGACGCTTTACGTCAGGGAAGTTCCCGTGCCGGTCCAGGTAGCCGGCTTTGCTGCCGACCCCGACCAGGGTGCCCATTGTGTCAAAGAAGTCACTCAGCATTACGGAGAAGATCGTCAGGACCGCCGTAATTACGCCCAGCTTGATGAAAACGCCGAGCAGATCAACATCAAAGAGAGTGCTGAAGTCCGGCAACCCCACGAGGTTTTCGGGCCATCTTGCTACACCGGGGATGGGAAATGCGCTCTGGGCAAAAGTAGAGTTTATTGCGGTGGCGAACAGAGTAGTAAGAAGTATTCCGATCAACAGGTATCCGGCGCCGAGTATGGGATGGAGCCGGGGCCCCGCCGCACGCAGCAACACAGTCACCAGCAACCCGAACATGAACACCAGGACCGGGAAGCCGGCGAGGTTACCCAATTGCACCGGCTGGCTGGGATTAGGACCCGGAGCAACGAAGCCAGCGTTGACGAGCCCTATGAAGGCGATGAACAGCCCGATGCCGACAGCGATGGCCCGCTTGAGTTCGGTAGGGAAAGCGTACATTATCGCCTGGCGGAAGTTGGTCTGTGTAAGGATGAGGATAATCACCCCCTCAATGACTATGACTCCCATAGCCTCGGGAAAGGTTAGGCCCAGCTGCCCGACCAGCGTGAACGCCACGAAAGCATTGAGCCCCATGCCGCTCGCCATGGCGAACGCACGGTTCGTGACGAGTCCCATCAGGATGGTCATCACCCCTGCTACCAGGGCTGTGGCTGTCAGCGTGGCCCCGAACGGCAGGCCTCGCGGCTGGAGGTCGGGCACGGCGGTGAAGCCCAGAATGGTCGGGTTAACGAACACGATGTAAGCCATGACCATAAAGGTGGTCAAGCCCGCGGTTACCTCCGTGCGCACGTTTGTACCGTGCGCGGCGAGCTTGAAAAACCGGTCCAGCGGCCCCCCGCTAGTCGGCGTCGGCCGGACACCTGTCGACGCCCTGGAAGATATCGTCACCCACCAACCTCCTGTATCATCCCTGAACCTCCTGACAACACACCGCAGAGACTGCCCCTTGGAAGCGCCGCGACCCAGCCGCGCCAGGTTTTCGGTGTGACGCTAACATTATACGAAACGCGTGGCACGAAATCCGAGCGTAGAATCTCAGAACCTCGTGCATGTAGCACAAAACGCCTCTGGTAAAGAGGCCGCGCAAGATCATTTGTGAAAACGCCCCTGCTGCCTGTATGCTTGTAGCGCACCATGAGTTACAACTACAGAGGCTATAACAGGCGAAGAAGACAGCGCAGGATGCGCGCCGGGCGAATCTTTGCGCTCGTATTGTTGGTGGGGTTGGCTACAGTTGCCGGGCTGTATGCGTCCGGTCGGCTCTCACTGGAGGGTCTGCCGCTGCGGCCCAGTTCCCTGGTCGCTGGCGTTACCTCGCGCTTCGGGGGGCCAGAGGCGACGGCGACATCAGGCCCAGCAGTCGCGACAGCCACGACGACGACAGCGACGACACAGGCGACGGATGTCCCAAGCCCAACGGCGAGCCGCGGAGTACCTACAGCTGCGGCGACCACCCGTGCTGAGGCCACAGGGACCCCCGTGCCAGCCCCGACAGCAGCAGGCACGACAGTACCGGAAGCCACGGCAACGTCCAAGCCGACCTCAATTGTCGCGGAGCGTCCCCAGCCGACGCGTGTGCCTCTGCGCAAGGCGGGGCCAGCGAGGCGCCTGCACACCGTCGCGCGGGGCGAGACACTGTATGGGCTTAGTCTCAGCACGGGTGTCCCTTTCGCGACGCTTGCCCGCGTCAATGGGCTCACGACGGAGAGCGAGGTGTACGTTGGTCAGGTCCTGCTCGTACCTACCCGTACCGCTCCGATAGGCATCAAACTGCCCGGCGTGCGAAGGCAGCTTCAGCGGCCCAAGCAGCGCCCGCTGGCGCAGTACTCACCCGATCTCGTCTCGTACCTGCGGTCTCGGAGTGGCACCTCCTCCGCAGCCGTCTACTTCCCTGACAGCGACACGCTCTACACTCACAATCCGAACACGCGCTACCTCACGGCCAGCACCGTGAAAGTACCGATCATGATCACACAACTCTCCCGCGAGTACGCTCGTAGCCGGGACGCCGAGTCGAGCGACGTACACGGCCTGCTCGCGCAGATGATCGCGGTGGGCGACAACGACGTGGCGTCGGAGCTGTTCCGCCAGGTAGGCGGCAAGCGTGCTATCGAGGCGGAGCTGCGGGCGCGTGGCATCGCCCGGACAGACATAGCAGTCAATGCCTGGGGATTGAGCGAGACCACGGCTCCCGACATGGCGCTGCTGATGCGGAGCCTGTACTACGGTGAGCGGCTGAATCCTGCCCTGCGTCAGACAGCGGTAGGTCTCCTCGGCAGTGTGGTTGAGTCTCAGAGATGGGGTGTCCCGGAGGGGCTCGGCGCCTCCGGCTACGTCGCGTTCAAGGGCGGATGGCTGCAGCGCGAGGGTGGATGGCTGGTGCATCAGGTAGGCATGGCGGAGGTGTACGGACAGAACGTCATCTTCGCGTTCTATAACGCAAACCAGCCCAGTGAGGTCTACGGGCGGGAGACGCTGGAGGACGCAGGCAGGATACTCGCCCAGCAAATCGGAACTCGGTAACCAGCAGGCTCGATTCTACCCGCCCCCCTGCCTTCCAGATCTATCGCGAAGTCACCTCAGGAGGCCTACCCCTCCCGCTACTGGCCGATGTTCGGCGTTCATCTAAGCGCGTAGAGACCTTGCACGCTACGTCTGCGAACACCCCGCAACCTGTCCACCTCCACCAACCGCGACTTTCAACTCGCCCTGGCTGCTCTGCCCGCCACGTTCCCGAAAACATAACGGCCGCATGGTATACTTCTCCATACCATTATCTCCCCCGCGCTGCCGCGCGCGAAACTCCACACATCCGCATCACAACGCTTATGTCCTCAGCATCCGATGCTACAGGCCCCCTTTCGCCCGCTCTGTGGGAGAAGCTGCATGCGTGCGGTATCCGTCGGTTGGGCGCCCTGGCCTCCCTGACCGAGGAGGACCTGCTCTCGACCTGCCAGCTCACGGCTCAGGAGCTAGCGACGCTGCGCGGGCAAATGGCGCGTGAAGCCATCCTGTTCCGTAGCGGGGCCATCCGGTACCCATTCGTCAGCCCGATTATCCTCCAGGAGCTGCTCGAGGCTGGGTTAGACCTCTCACAGACAGGCATCACAAGCGTCGGTCTGCCGGCGTGGGCCGAGCGCCCGCTCCTCGCCGGGGGCATCACGACGCTGGGCCAACTCGCGGCGTCCAGCACCTTCTACGTTCGCACCGCTCTAGGGCTGGGAGGAAGGACGCAGAGTCTCCTGCGTCAGCAAGTCGAGGAGCACCTGTTGCGACTGCTCAGGACGGCACGACACCCACAAGGGGAGCAATGGCCAGGGGGAGACGCGATGCTGCGAGACCTGCGCCTGAGTCAGCGCACCCTCGGAGTGTTGCGGCGCGCCGGGATCTTCACGATTGACCAGCTCAGACGCATGTCAGACGCCGAGTTGGTCGAGCTGCGCGGGCTCGGCCCCTCCCGCCTGGCTGAGCTGCGGGCGGCCATACCCCCGGACATCGGCCAGCCCCCCTCACCCGAACCCGAAATCGCCGTACAGGCCGAGGCTCTATCCGTACGCCCAGATGTGGCGTGCCGGAGCGTGCGAGAGCTACACCTGCCTGAACCACTGCTCCAGCGGCTGGAGTCCGCGGACATCCGCACGGTAGGCGACCTCATCACAGGTGGCGAAGACCGTCTGCGTGGCGTGCCAAGAATCGGGAAAGCCTCTGTGTCGCGCATCTGCTCAGAGCTGGAGCGATATCTTCTCGGGACGCTTGAGGAGGTGGCGCCTTCGGCGGCGGAGGCCGTAACCGAAGTGCATGCGGATGCACCGGTCGCGACACTCGACGAGAGGCTCTCCAACCTGCTGGCCTGCCTTCCCTCAGAGCGCCTCTCCAACCTGGTGCGATGGCGCTACGGGCTCGACGGCCGTATACGGACGCTGCAGGAGGTTGGCGCGGAACTCGGGCTGTCCCGTGAACGGGTACGGCAGCTGGAGTCGCTGGCGCTCGCGAGGATACGACGGCAGCACGCCGACGAGGTCAAGAGCCTGGCGCGCGGTCCCCGTGAGGCGCTTGCGGCGGTGGGAGGTGTCGCACCGTTCAGTTACATGCTCGACCAGTTGCCGCTGCTCTTCCCTATCGAGAAGCTCGACGTACTTGGCGCTGCTCGCCTGCTCCTTGACCTGTCCGACGATTGCCAGCACTTACCCGGCAGGCGCTGCGCTCTCCAGGGTGCGCCGGTGCGCGAGGTAGAACAGATAGACGATGCGCTGGTCACTTACCTGCGCAAACGGGTGGAGCCTGTGTCTGTCCCGGAGCTCATCGCGGAGATAGCAAAGAGCACCGCCTACCCGAGAGTCATTGAGGAGTACCCTTCCTTCTCGCTGCCGGCCCGCGTCCGAGCGAACCCGCTAACTTACGTGCTCCCCTCCGGACTCGTAGCCCTTAAGGAGTGGACGCGCTCCCGGCTTGACGACTCCATACAAGCGCTTCGCGAGCTCGGCAAGCCCTCACATTATCGCACGGTGGCAAAGGTGGTACAGGAGCGGCTGCGTGGGGAGGTCTCCGTGTCAGTTGATGCAATCCATAATCTTATGCTGAACGAGGCGGCCTTCGTCCGAGTAGGCCGGGGAGTGTTCGCCCTGGCGGAGTGGCAGGACGCGGAGCCGGATGCAGTGCGGGCTATTGTGAACATACTGCACGCATCCGACCAGCCGGTACACCGGGGCGAGCTGGCACGGGCGCTTGGGCTGCCGGAAAGGGTCGTAGAGCGGTGCCTTATCACACGTCCGGAGTTCTCCCCGGCTGGCCGCGGGTACTACAAGCTAGCCGGACAGGATTATGCTCGATCGGCTACATCGCGACGGCGCAGAACTACGGAGATGCTGGAGCCCTGCGGCAAGCATCCTGGGGCTCGCTGCGCGCGGGTGCTGATCACTCCCGCGACACTGCGTAGCGGCGCTCTCGCGCTCAACGCCCCCCTGCGTACACTCTTCCCGGTCGAGGGCAACCTGCCCGTCGCCTGGCCTGCATCGGAGCGAGCCAATGCGCCCCACCGGCTGCATCGCGGCGACGGGCATATCTCGGGGCTGGGCAGTTTCCTGCGCTCTGAGGGTGTGCTGGCTGGGGACCACGTGTACATCGAGCACCGCCCGGACGAGGAACCTGCGTACGCGCTCTACACGGACGCCCAGTGGCGTGCCACGGTCAGCACGAAGACCGACTCCCCCGACAGCGCGAAGCCTTCCGACGGGTAGCGCCGCGCGCTCCATTCCTTCAGGTCCGCGACCGCATCTGAGAAAACGTCGTCAGGCAGGCGCCAGAACCGGCTGTAGACCCTACGCTCATAAAGGTCCATCAACTCGCCCACCGTGATCTCCGCGCGCCATTTCGCAGCGATGACGGTCTCTAACCGCGCGCCCTGGTGTTTCAACTCGGCAAGCACATCCTGCAGGTTCCCCCCGCTCGGCCCAGTCTGGACTCCGCGACCGGCCAGAATCGTATCCCACTGGGTGTAGACCTCACGCAAGGCTTCGTCCGCGGAGTGCTCCTCGTAGCCGTAAAGGAACACACCGCCTTCCCTGAGCACCCTCCGTATCTCGGCGAGCGCGTCATGCCAACGCGCCACCAGATGCAACAGGTGCACCGTGAGCGCGACATCGAAGGATGCGTCGGCGAACGGCAGCGCGGTTGCATCCGCCTCGACTAACGTGAGGTTAGGACGCTCGCCGGGCAGCTTGCGGAGCATCTCGTTCATCATCTTCCGCGATATGTCCACACCGGTGAAGCGGTGCCCACGCTCCACTATCGGCGCTCCGATCCGGCCCGTTCCCACCCCTACCTCCAGAAACTCGGTCGCCTGTGTCGCGCCCGTTACTCTCAGGATGGTATCGGTGATCTCCTCGGAGGCTCCGCGTGGAATTGGGCGGGTTGCATCGTACTCTTCGGCAACGCGGTCGAACGAGTTGTTGCTCACGTCTCCTCCTTTCCGGCAGCCCTCAGACGGTCGAGGTCCGGCGCCCACAGCCGGCCTCCTTCCCGCCGAAGGACACCCGTATGGACCAGCCACTCGATGTTGATAACCGCGCTCTCACGAGAAACACTGGCGAGGACGGACATCTCCCGCACCTCCGGCGCGCCCGCGAGGTATACTCCCTTCTCCTGCTGCACTCCGCCGTCCTCCGCTATGGCCACCAGCAGCGCCACCAGCCGAGCCCGTGGAGTCTTCTCAGCGGAAAGCCTTAGCGCCCAGTGCTGGGCCTCGAGCGCCGTCTGGAGACCCTGCGTATACATACGGGCGGACTCTGGGTTTTGGAGTGCCACTTCGACTACTTCCGAGCTTTGTAGCTGCAAGCCCCTAACCGTGCCCGCAGCCTCGAACCGCAAGCCGGGCCGCGTCTGCCACGTCCCTACAGGCATCACTGTCCAGCCCTCTCCGATCGTGCCCAGCCTGGCCGGACGCCTGCCCACGGATTCCCCGTACACGCCGATGGCGCCCTCACGCACCACGAACGGCTCAAGTAAGTCTATCCGCTCGCCCGGCTGATACGAGCGCTCGGCGCCGCACCCAAATGCTCTCGGGTCGGGCAGAGCAAGCTTTGCGCACCAGTACCCGGCGAGAGTGAGCGCGTAGCCGAGCGCGCCTAGCCGCCACGCAGGGCGATCAGGCATCAAGGCAGGCGCCCAACCACTGCAGCGGCGTTGGACCCCGTCTGTGTGCGGCGTCGAGTACCTACAACTGTGAAAGCGAAGCATGTACGACACCGGGGCCGGGAGAGAGTGCGACACCTGTCGCCGCAAAGGCTCCTCACTTCCACGCCCCGGCTTGATGGTGCAATCAGGCTCGACGCTGGAGATCGCACCATGCCCCGTTACCTCCGGCGGGCGCCGGACCCGAAGCTCTGCAGCCGCTCCTGCAGGTAGCCGTACTCATCCACAATAGGGCCGGAGCGCGACTCATCCAGGAATAGCTCTGGGTCCGATAGCAGGCGCTCGACCTCCGCCAGCCGCGCGCGCACCCGCTCTTCCTCTCCGTCCTCGGCGGGTGCGGGAACGGGGACTCGCCCTCCGCGACCTGCCGGACGCGACACAACTGCGGTTGCAGGCTTGGCACCGTCCCCAGGCACTTCGGCGAGCGCCTCGTACACCTCAGCGTACTCGTCCATCAGCGACCGGCTGCGGTCGTCGTCCGCGTACACCGCCGGGTCTTCGAGCAGCGTCTCCAACTCACGCAGCCGCTCCAGCAGCCGCTCGCGCTGGCCGCTCGCGGGCTCGGGGCGCGTCTGAGGAGGCTCCAGCCGCTCCAGCTCTCGGGCGCGGTGCTCCCACCTGGCGTTCAGATCCTCCACACGCCCCTGCAACTCGCCGTACTCCGCGAGCAGCCCACTGTACCGCTCGAAGTCCTCGTACAGCTGGGGGTCCGCCAGCACGTGCTGCACCTCGTCGAGCCGCAGTTCCGTGTGCTCGATCTCGGTCTCGAGCTTTGCGACCTCCTGTCGCAGCCTGCGCAGGTCCCTGTCGGAGGGGCGTGGCTGCTCCGCCTGCTTGCGCGGCTCCGGCTTGGCCGGGATAGCTGCTGCAGGTGCGGGCGCGGAGAGCAGGCCGAGCTTGCGCTCCCTGTACTCTGTGTAGTTGCCCGGGTACAGTGTCGCCACCCCACCCTCGATCTCAAGCGTCTTGGTGGCGAAACGGTCCAGAAAGTAGCGGTCGTGGGAGATGACTATGCACGTGCCATCGTAGTCGCGTATCGCGGTCTCCAGCATATCGCGGGTGGGAATATCGAGGTGGTTCGTCGGCTCGTCAAGAAGCAGCGTGTTCGCGGGCTCCAGGAGCATCTTCACGAGCGCCACCCTGCTGCGCTCCCCACCACTGAGCACCTCTATCGGCTTGTGTACGTCCTCCCCCGAGAACAGGAAGCGTCCGAGCAGCGTTCGCACGTCCGTGACGGTCCATCCCCTCGGCGCTGAACGCATTACCTCCTCGTACACCGTGTGGCCGCTCTCGAGCAGCTCCGCCTGGTGCTGCGCGAAGTACGAGCGCCGGACGTTGTGCCCCACTGTGAGACTGCCTGACGTTGGCTTATCTATGCCCGCGAGCACCTTCAACAGCGTGCTCTTCCCGCTGCCATTCGGGCCGATCACCGCTATCTTGTCTCCGCGCTCCACTGTCAGGTCCAACCCTTTGAGGACGGTTCGGTCCCCATAAGCGCGCACGAGCTTTCGCAGGTTGAACACGTCGCGCCCGCTGTTGCCGGCGAACGAGAAGCGGAACTTTACTGTGCGAGACTCCGGCGGTGGCGCCTCTATACGCTCGATCTTCGCGATCATCTTCTCGCGGCTCTGGGCCGCCGAGGTCTTGGTGGGCTTCCCCTTCCAACGGTCAACAAACGCCTGCTGGCGCGCGATCTCGCGCTGCTGCCGCTCGTGGCTCTCCTGCTGCTGCTCGCGCCGGCGCTGCTTCTCCTCGACGTACCAACTGTAGCGGCCAGGATAGTCCGTCACACCACCCCGCTCCATCTCGAGCGTACGGTTGGTAACGCGCTCCAGGAAGTAGCGGTCGTGAGAGACTATCATGAACGCGCCGCTGTACTTGCCCAGGTACTCCTCCAGCCACTCCGTGGTCGCAAGGTCGAGGTGGTTCGTCGGCTCGTCGAGCAGCAGCAGGTCAGGACGCTTCAGCAAGGTCTTGCCGAGCGCGATTCGGCTCTGCCACCCGCCAGAGAAATGGGACACGAGCCTGGTATTATCGTTCGGTGTGAAGCCGAGGCCGTGGAGCACCGTGCCCACCTCACGCTCGATGGTGTAACCACCGAGACGGTCAAAATCCGACTGCACACGCGCGTACTCTTCGAGAACGTGCGCGAGCTCCTCGCCCGCTAACCCGCTCATCTGCTGTTCGAGCTCCCTCTGCCGTTCCTCGGTAGCGAGTACATCCGCAAACACGGACAGCATCTCGTCGTGCAGGGTGCGGTTGGAGGCGACGTAGCTGTCCTGCGGCAGGTATGCAACGGTGCGTCCCGACAGCAGCGCGACAGACCCGCTTGTAGGGCGCTGATGCCCAGAGATGATCTTGAGCAGCGAGCTCTTGCCCGCGCCGTTCGGCCCCACCAACGCGACACGCTCGCCTGGTGCTACGTGGAAGGTGACGCCCCCGAAGAGGGTGACGCCCTCGTATGCTAGCTGGACGTCCGTAAGCTGCAACATTAGAAAAGTTCCTTGACTGCGTGTAGGGAGGCGCGCGAGATTATAGCAGTTGGCGCAAAGAGGATAGTGGCGCTACAAGGGCGAACAGCATCCCGAGGATACCCGGTCCGCCCCCGTGAAGGCGCTTATGCAGGGGGGGACCAGTATGTCCGCCCTTCCAGAGCAACTGAAAACCAGGAGGCTTTGGCTGGCGCTGTTAAAGCCGGTTCGTCTCGCGCTTTCTAGCGATGCCGAACGCCCAGTCCACAAGCACTCCCATCCGGTTCTTCATACCCGTCAGCTTGTAGAGGTAGACCCCGCGCCACGCAAGCCAGCCGAGCAGGCCCGAAAGCCTGATCCTGCCGTACAGCTCTGCGACGCCATCCAGGTATCCCAGCGCTACCAGTTGCCCCTGGCGCTTGTACTTGAACGGTTCCACCGGCTCGCCCCGGAGGCTGTGCAGGACGTTCTTCGCGGCGGTCTTGCCCTCCGCGATGGCTACCGGGGCATTCGGCGGCAGCGGCCTCGCCTCGCCCGGCAGCACGTACGCCGCGGCGTCGCCGACCACGAAAACGTTGTCGTGCCCCTCGATCTGCATGGAGTCGTTGACCGATACGCGGCCGTCACGTCCCTTGTTGCCGGGTAGCTGTCCTATCAGCTCGCTCGCCCGCACTCCAGCTGCCCATACCACCGTCCGGCTCGGTATGAAGTCGCCGCTGGCAGTGTATATACCCTCCGGCTCCACGCGGTTCACGGGGGTGTTCAGCAGCACCTCGACGCCCTTCTCGCGCATCGTCTTCTCTGCCGCATCCGCCAGGCGCTGGTCGAAGCCGAGCATCACCTGACCAATCGCCTCCACGACCATCACACGCACCTCTTCGGGCTTGATGGCGGG
The DNA here is from genome assembly GCA_016781845.1 of Rubrobacter sp. Lineage (GTDB taxonomy): Bacteria > Chloroflexota > Chloroflexia > Thermobaculales > Thermobaculaceae > JADDPP01. The sequence goes on along the minus strand of JADDPP010000042.1, from coordinate 4,218 downwards.
GTAGTCCTTCAGCAGCACCTTGTGCAGGAGGTCCTGCATCGAGGTGACGAGCTCAACTCCCGTATAGCCGGCGCCTACCACTATGAAGGTCAACAGAGCCTTGCGCTTCTCCGGGTCAGTCTCCACCTCCGCGGCCTCGAGCGCGTCGAGGATGCGGTTACGGATCGAGATGCCGTCGCCGAGCGTCTTGAGCGCGAGCGAGTGTTCCTGGACAGCATTCATACCAAAGTAGTTCGTAGTCGAACCTACCGCCACAACCAGGTAATCGAACGGAATCGGACCGTCGTCCGTGTGGACCTGCCGGCCCTCCAGGTCTATGCTCTCCACGTTGCTCTCCTGGAAGCGGAAGCCGTGGTCGCGGGCAATGTAGCGCACCGGATGCACGATGTTGTCCGGCGTCACCCCCGCGGTGGCAACCTGGTACAGAATCGGCGTGAAGAGATGGTAGTTCTGTCGGTCCACAAGCAGGACATCGAGGTCCTCGCCGTTCTTCTCCGAAGCCAGGGTTCTGGCCGCCGCCAGCCCGCCGAAACCAGCACCCAGCACTACCGCGCGCTTGGCGTTCGGCGATACCTCCGTCGGCACACCGCGGCCGGCCGACCGCGCGACCGTGGCCGCGGCTCCCGCAGCCCCGACCAGTCCAACCCCTACGAGTGCTTTCCTCATCGTGACCGTGTCCTCCCTGTCGGCGGCTTCTACCCATGCCTCATCACATAGCGGCGCGATTGCTTTTCGCTATGATATGAAATCAACGGAGGTACACGCAAGAAAAACGAGGCCCTGCCCCAATATCCGGGCCTGCCTCGTCGCTTGCCGCGAGAAGTAGTGTGCTAGAATCGGACTACCTTGAGCAGACACACAGTATACATAGGCATTGGCTCCAATCTGGGTGACAAGCAGGCCAATATTACGGAGGCGCTACAGCAGCTGCGGTCACAAGTGTCAATACGCCGGGTAGCCTCCCTGTACGATACCGATCCGGTCGGCTACACGGAGCAGCCCCGCTTTCTCAACACGGTCATCGAGGGCGAGACCGAGCTGGAGCCTCATGAGCTGCTCACCCTTCTTAAGGGCATCGAGCGCCGGCTGGGCCGCCAGCAGGACTTTCGCAACGCACCAAGACCTATTGACATGGACATCCTGTTTCACGGCGACGCGCTGCTCGATGCTCCGGAGCTGACCATCCCCCACCCCCAGCTGCATGAGCGCGCGTTCGTTCTTGAACCCCTCGCGGAACTGGCGCCCAATCTGTGTCACCCGCGGCTGGGCATGACGGTGTCGGAGTTGCTCGCTCGTGTGGACACGTCGGGAGTGCGCCGGACTCGCGCCGGACTCGCGATGCGCCTCGCGCGCGACGTGCAGGGAGAAGCGCCCGAGGTGAGCGTGGCCCTGAGCCGCGTTGGAATCACGGACGTGCGCAAGGTCATCCGGCTGGGCCGTGCGAGGCCACACTCCCTCCAGGCCGAAATAAGCCTGTACGCGGACATAGGCGCGAGGCAGAAGGGGCTGCACATGTCGCGCTTCAGCCACGCGCTAGACACCACTGTGGCGGAAGCTGTGCAGGAAGACGCGCCGGACGTGGAGTCGCTCGCGGCTCGCATAGCGGAGAGGGTTGTGCAGAGCCAGGGGGCGCTCCGCAGCGAGGTCCGCATCCGTGCTGGCTTCTCCCTGCGCCGCTACGCCCCGGTCTCCGGCCTGCCCACGGACGAGATGTACACGCTGCTGGGCATCGCGGTATGCCGGCCCGAACACGCCCGCCGGATGGTTGGCATCGAGGCCGAGGGGATGACTGCTTGCCCGTGCGCGCAGGACATGATAGACCAGCACTCCCGCGAGCGGCTGGAGGAGAGAGGGTTCCAGGCTGAGGAGATAGATGCGATTCTGGAGGCAGTCCCAACCGCCGCCCACAGCCAGCGAAGCAGAGCCACGCTGCTGCTCGGTACTCAGGCACGGGTCCGCGCAGAGGACTTGGTCGAGATAGCGGAGTCATCTATGAGCTCCGAGAACTACGGCCTGCTCAAGCGTCCCGACGAGTTTTTCGTTGTACACAAGGCGCATCGCAGGCCGCGCTTCGTCGAGGACGTGGCGCGCGAGATGCTACGCGCGGCAGTGAACACGTACGTCAACCTGCCGGGGGAGGACTTCCTGTTCGCGAGCGTGAAGAGCTTTGAGAGCATCCACAAGCACGACGCATACGCTGAGGGCGGGGGTACCCTCACCCAGATGCGAGGACAGATACTGCGCCAAGAAGCACACCAACAGACGACCACTCTTGAGAAGTGGCTGGGTTAGGGCGTCACGGATACCCAGGACACGGAAAGAAGAGACAGGAGAGGTACCAACATGAAGCCAGGCTTTGTGAGCGAGAAGCAGGCCAGAGAGGCGCTCGAGCGCGCGGTCGAAGAGGGCCGCATCGTATTGACTCCTGAGCAGGAGGAGATGCTGCGCAGGCAGGATGAGGAGAGCCGCAAGCTGCTCAACAGGATACGCCGCATCTTCCCCTGGCCACCCGGCCGCCTGTCCTAGCAGCCGCGTCCAACCTCCACCCATCTGAGCGCTCCAAACCGGCCCCATATCGGCAGCGATTACGCCGCGGCGAGGAGAGCTGGAACCAAAAGCCCTGCCTCGGCGTTTATAGAGCAGACCCCCTACCACGTAGTAAGCTTCGGGAGGAGACCTGCATTGCTCAAGTTAGCCCTTCAACACCTTATCCTGCTAGGGGCCTTGCTCGTCACCGCCGCGTGCGGCCAACAGGACGTGCCCGGCGCCGGCAACGTCACCGCCTTTCCGACAACCCCGCCTACCACCAGCCCTACGGAATCGCCGACGCAGGCAGCGACCGAATCACCAACAGCGATGCCGACGCAGGCGCCCGTGACAACGCCGACGCAGGCGCCCGTGACAACGCCAACGCAGGCCCCGACAACGGAGCCGACAAAGAGCGCGGAGGTACCCGTGACGAACCCCGAGGAGCGGCGAGCGGTAATGGCGGCGCGCAGGGCGCTGGCCAAAGAGAGGAACGTGCAGGCGGAAGACCTGCATTTCGTCTCTATAGAGCAGCAGGAGTGGAGTGACTCATCCCTCGGCTGCCCAGAGCCGGGCATGATGTACGCCCAGGTCATCACCCCCGGTTACCTGGTTGTTTTCGAGACCGGAGGCGACAGGTACGAGGTTCATACCGACAAAAACGGCCGCGCGGTGTTCTGCGAGAAGGGTACAAGTCGGACGCCGAGCGGGGACATCTTGCTGTAATACGGACTCCGCGCGAAGGCAGCAACCCTGCCGTTCTGAACGCAATGAAGGGTCCGTGGTTATCGCCACCGATCCTTCGCTTCGTTTAAGAGCCTCCCTGAGCCAGCGCGAGTGGTGGGGGCGTCAGTTATGCGGGGCCTTGACCACCCGTGGAGGTGGAAATATGCTGCACTGTATCCAAGCGTCTATGGTGCTTATCCTACTGATGGCCGTGCTCGCCGCCTGCAGCAGCCAGGTAGGGCAGGCTAATCTGGCGGGCGCTGCCAGCCAGGCCACCCCCACATCGGTACCTCCGTCCCATGGCAACCTGCCTGAGACGCCAGCGTCGCCCCTGCTGAGCGGGACGGGTGTATTGCACATCCAGGCCACCCAGGTTCTGTTAACGGAGAAGGGTGAAGAGGTAGAGCGGTATCAGCTGCAGTTCTGGTTCGACCGCGCTAACGGTGATGCTCGGTACGAAGCGAGGGACGTGTCGGGGACCGATCGTCAAATACTGCTTCGGGAAGGGCAGACGTACAGCGTATACTTCCCGGACAGGGAGTACGTCAATAGTCATACCGAGAGCCCCGAGAACGGGCCGGCTGCGATGCCGAAGCCGGTAGGGGAGATGTTCAGCGAGAAGATGGCCCTGGACGGCTCCGCGACCGCCCGATATCCAGGGACCAAACTGGTGGCCGTCGCGGAAGAAGCAATCGACGGCAAGCCAGCCCTGGTAGCAGCTCCCGAGGTCGCCGCTGATCCTGCCAAGGATACTTCCCAAGTCAAGTTCCGCGCCTACATAGACAAGGCTACTGGTCTCACGCTGAAGGTGATCGGCGTAGAATACACGACCCGTGATAGGGCGGGAGTGAATGGCACGAGATTGTTCCAGTACGACGTGATTGAGCGGATGGACCGTGACGTTCTGCCACAAGATTGGTTCTCAGTACGAGCGCTCACTCCAGCGGCCAGGCAGGGGACTGCGAC
>JADDPP010000133.1 GCA_016781845.1 Rubrobacter sp. | reverse complement strand
CTGACCAGCTAGATGCTTGGAGGAAATTACAGAACTTCCAGGACTTGACCTGTGGGCGAGCTACGCGATACGCTTCAGGAGTGGTGGGTACTACATACACGACGCGCCGTGGAGGCCGTACTACGGGTACGGGACGAACGTGTGGCACACTGACCCTGATGGTGTGAGGCGTACTGGCAGTCACGGGTGTGTGAACCTGCCGGTGTGGGCAGAGGCGCAGTTGTACAGGTTCGTCAGTGTCGGCACCACTGTCAGAGTAGTTAGCTGGTAATCCAGACTCATCAGCCGCCTGGGGCGCTCCGTTTGTGGAGTGTCCCAGGCGGCATTATTTACTGCAGGGCGCGCGAAGAGTGCAGAAGAGTGAGGAATGGGGATGTACACGACTTCGAGACCTACTTGATCCTGTTGCTTGGGCGGTGGGGTGCACCGCGTGTGTCTGGGGAACCGCGCCCGATGTCTCGTCAGCCACTGGAAGTGCCCCGGCCGCCACGCAGCGCTAGCGCGGAGAGCGTGACGATGCCGGCGGACACGGCCATGATCCCCACCTCTAGCGCCTTCGACGGCAGGCCCGCCCTGTACGGGTGGGCAAGGAGCACATCGTCGAGGTGGTCGTAGATTGAGCCGAAGAGCCAGAAGAGGCCGATGAGCAGGTGCAGCCAGTAGCCAAGCCGCACGCGGCGGCTGGCGAGCAGGATGCCCACCACCTGTACGGCGTATACGAGCGCGAGCAGCCCCCCCGCGCTCAGCGTGGTCAGACCGTAGTCCTCCGGCACCCCTGCGACGAAGTCCTCGAAGGAGTGGGGCAGCGTCACGAGCAGGCTGGTGACCGAGAGCGCCACCAGCCATCCTGGGACAGCGCCTCCTCCACGGCTCATCAACCTCATCCGCTCCTCCTCCAGACTATCCGTCTACCTGCATCCGGAGCCGCGCCCTCCCCGTAAGTGTAGGAGGGCATACTGTCCGGGTGCTCTACCTCTAGTGCAGCGCGGCGGGCAGGTCGCGCTCGGGGCAGGGTCCGGTCTACGCCCCAATCAGCGAGCCCTGCTTGGTCTCCATCAGGCCTGTAAGCAGGGCGACCTGCGTGTGCGGGTGGGCAGTCGGGCCTGCAGTCATCGTCCCGCCGTGGGCCACGTCCCGCGCCACAGCAGCCACCCTATCAGCAGCAGCGCCAGCGCGGAAGCGTTCCAGGCGATGTCGTACGGGAGGATGTTCTCCACCCCCTCGCGCACTGGGTGGATGCGCAGGAGCTTGTGGTCCACAGTGCCGTCGAACAATTGGAAGCCGCCCATACCGAGGAAGACGCCTGCCCAGAAGGGTCTGCTGCTCACTATCAGGCTCAGGCGGCGGCGCTGGGACCAGAGCAGCAGCGCGCCCAGGAACAGCATCGTGGTGGTGAAGATGTGGAACACTCCGTCGCTGAATATCTGCCAGTACTGTGTGGTGTGCAGATAGAAGTGGTGCCACTGTAGCAGCTGGTGGAAGACGATCTCGTCCACCGCTCCCACCAGGCCCATTCCGAGCATCACGCCCGTCCAGAGCACCTCCCTGGTGGTCCTCTGCAACTCGGGCGCTCGGTTCTCTCGTACTGCCACGCGTATCCTCCTGCGTCTATCTGGAGGGTATTAGATCAGGATCTCCGCCCGCAGCCGGAACCGCAGCTTCATCGCGCCGTCATCGGTCTGGCCCATTGGCCACCTTCCTCCCTTTCCTGGGCGATTCCAAAGTCGCGCGCAGAGCGCCGTACACCCGTAGAGACGTAGCACGCTACGTCTCCTCGACCTTTCGGATACCCTCGCCGTCTGAGGCCACTCGAAAGTCGCTATGGGTGGGGGTAGAGTTGCCGCAGAGACGTTGTGCCGAGGTTGCGCAGACGTTGCGTGCAACGTCTCTACAGTCGTTTTCGCGCCCCATGTGCGGTTGTGACCGCCATACAGTTGCCAGAAGTGAGAGGAGTAGAGCTACCATGCCAACCTTGACATGGCCGTGCTCCCTTTCCGTGGCTTCCGGGTCACCCCGCGCGCGATGTCGCGCAAGGTCCGGTTATCCACCACCCCGAACATTACCTCCGGGTCCGGCGCCGACACCACGGCGCCAGCGCCGTGCTCGTGGACAACGACGTTGCAAGGAAGGAGCAGCCCCAGTTCGTGCTCCACCTGGAGCGCTCCCTTCCTGCGCTCAACTTCCTGCTCGTACGGCAGGTCGGTCTCCACCCGGAGTCCGTACGCATTATTCCTACTCATCTTGTGCTTCTCCCTGTTTTTATCCATACGGGCGCAACTCCACCGGCTTTCGGTCTTTGGTGCGGTTGTGTCCTTGACCGCACCGCACATCTACGTTATATGGGGGAGGGAGCAACGAGTTGGATCTAGGAGCGAGGGAGCAGGTTCGCCAGAGCCGCCGGGCCAAAGCCGAAGAGAGCCAGCCCGTCAGCCGCCTGCGGGCGATCGCTCGTCCGCACCACAGAGAGTGCTAAGCGCCAGTGCTATCGAGGACATCAAGCACAGTGTCCGTGGCCGCACCAAGGACCACATGACTGATCAGACCGCGGGCGTGCGCCTGCCAGGGGTAGGCAGTGGGTCCGGAGGCGAGGCCCAGCACCGGGGCGAGTATCTCATCGTTGAGCAGGAACAGCACCGCCCCATACAGAAGCCCTCGACCTGCCCCTATGCCAGCTACCCTGCCACGCAGCAGCCCGTACAGTGCTCCCGGCACGACCCCAAGCGCGTAGTGGACGGCTATGCCGACCGGATGGGGCTGTGCGGGAGTGAGCTTTCTACCAACCGCAGCAGCCAGCTTACCAGCCGCAACGTGCGCAACATCCTTCCCTCCCACACGTGCCCGCTTCTCCCGCTCCAGCGCTTGTGGGTCCTCACGCAGGTACATACCCCATCCCACCTGATCCATCACCCACACTCCTGCCCCACCGGCGATCGCTCCCTTCACCGCGCTCGCGGTGGGGCCGCGACTCTTCCAGCCATTTCCTCTCGACATACCTGTACTCCTTCGCGATCCGATATTCTCCAGAAGCATGAATGATGCCGGAACCGGATACAGGGTGGAGCGATCTGACGCTGGCAAAAGGCGGCCTGCTGCTACGCCGCCTACCGGCATTAGTGACAGTCAGCCCCCTGCCAGGAAGATCGGGCAGGCAGAGAGAATCTCGCCTGCGAACCTCGCGGCGCGTTGTGCGGCTTGATGGATGACCCGACAGAGTAGCACTGGGAGCACATGCGCGTGAAACACGGCACTCAGCCCCATCTTCTGTGGCGTGCTTTATGCGCCGCGCGCCGGTGTTGCGCTGGCTATTGCAGAATTACGGAGGTTCAGTACGTGGAGTTTCACTGGATGACCGGGTTTGAGTGCTCCTCCTTCCCGCAGATCGGCATGGACGAGTTGGAGCTGACCCAGCATTATGACTACTGGGCGTCCGACCTCGTGCGCGTGCGGGACGAGCTCGGCATCAACTTCATCCGCTACGGCATCCCGTGGGACCGCGTGAACATCCGTCCGCATGAGTGCGACTGGCGATGGACGGACCAGGTGATGATTTTCTGCGGACTATCGGCATCGAGCCCATAGTAGACCTCTATCACTTCGGGAGCCCCGCCTGGCTCGAGCACGGACTCATGCACCCGGTGTTCCCGGAGTTTCAGGCGGAGTGGGTGCGCGAGTTCGCCCGCCGATACGAGTGGGTGCAGTGGTATACCCCCACGAACGAGCCCTACATTATGTCCTCCTTCGCCGCCGACTTCGGACACTGGTATCCCTTTCTGCGCGGACCAAAGAACTTCGGCGTCGCCCTCATGAATGCCGCGAAGGGACTGTGCCTCTCTTGGGAGGAGGTGCGAAACGTACGCTCCGACGCCCGTATGATGGTGAGCGACACGCACGAGTACTGGCACGCGCTCGACGATGCCTCGAAGCCGTACGCCGAGTTTATGAACCAGCGTCGCTTCCTGACCCAGGATCTGTACGGAGGGAGAATAGGCGAGGATTACCCCATGCGCGATTACCTGTCCGAGCTTGGCTTCACGGACTGGGACCTCGAGTGGTTCCAAGACCACCCCGCGCCGCTCGACATCGTCGGCGTGGACTATTATCCGCACTCGGAGCACCAGCTGCGTGCGGACCCAAGGGGCGCAGTTGTGACACCGCAGGGGCGGCTGGCGGATGAGACTGCGGAGCAGCAGTTCGGGTTCGCGAAGCTCGTGAGGCAATACTTCGACCACTTCTAGCGACCGATAGTGCTGGCGGAGACGGGCGCGCCGGGGGATGACGACCGCAAGATAGCGTGGATGGACGCGATGGTGCAGGGGATACGCGAGGTGCGCGAGGACGGCGTGCCCGTCATTGGCATCGTGTGGTGGGGAGCGATTGACCAGATAGACTGGGACTCGAACCTGCGCCGGCGCAACAACAACATCAACGAGACCGGCCTGTGGGCGCTGCGCTGGAACGGTCCCAAGCTGGAGCGCGTTCCCACCCGTGCGCTGGATGCGTACCGCCGTTACATTCAGATGCCGCTCTCGGAGACCGTAGGCGAGGGCGGGGAACCACTCGTGCCGATAGGGCACCCGGAGAGCCTGGAGGCGACGGCTGCGCAGTAGGGCTATTCGCCACGACGCCCACGATGCTATGCGCGAGACGGGGTGAGCACGGAGGCAGGCGCGGACTCTAGCCTCCTTCAGCCGAAATGAAATGACAAAGGGGCCGTGGAGACAGGTCGTGTAGGACCTGTCTCCACGGCCCCTCTACTCGCCTGGACGTTCCTGGCGGTTGCCTTCTTACCCCTTGAGGCCGGTCATCGCCACGCTCTGCACGATGTACCTCTGCAGGAAGATGTAGAGGATCAGCACGGGCAGGGTCGTTACAGCTGCGCCGGCCATCAGCTTGCCGTAGTCGAAGTTGTACTGGCCCTGCAGCGTCGCCAGGCCCACCGGCAGGGTGAGCATTTCCCGCTCGTTGCCGAGGATGAGGAGCGCCCACAGGAACTCGTTCCAGGCCGCCATGAAGGTGATGATGCCCAGCGTCGCCAGGGCTCCGCTCGCGAGGGGCAGCACCACCCGCAGGAAGGTCGTCCAGATTCCGGCGCCGTCAATGAGAGCGGCCTCTTCCAGCTCCTTCGGGATACCCTGGAAGAACTGCCGCAGGAAGAAGACGCCGAACACGCCGGCGAGGCCGGGAGCGATCACGCCCTGGTACGTTCCGAGCCAGCCCAGCCGGGCGACCGTCAGGAAGTTTGGCACCAGGAACATGATCCCCGGCATCACGAGTGTCGCCAGCAACAGCCCGAAGAGCAGGTTGCGCCCGCGAAACTCCATGCGCGCATAAGCGTACGCGGCTACCGCGTCAACTGCGAGTGTCAGTACCGTGGTGAGAATGGAGATCGCCAGGCTGTTGAAGAACCACCGGCGCACGGGCAACGTCGGGTCCACGAAGATGTCCCTGAAGTTCTGAAGCGTCGGGTTCTTCGGGATCCAGTTCGGCGTCACCCATTCCGCGAACGGCTTGATGGCGGTAACGAACATCCATACAAGCGGCAGCAGGAAGAAGAGCGCGAACAGAGTCAGCAGACTGTAGTACACGAGCTTCCTGGGAAGTCCGCCCCCTACCGGGCCACTGCTGACGCGATCGCTCGTTGCGGTAACTGTTGCCATATGTCGGCTCCTTGCTAGCCTATGAAGTCACAGGCTGTACTACGACTGGTCCCCACGGCCAAATATTCTGAAGTTGAGCACGGTGAGAATCAACAGGATCGCGGCGACCATCACGGACATCGCGGCTGCACTGCCCATCCGGTTCTGCAGGATGCCCTCGCTGTAGATGCGCATCATTATGGATTCCGTCTGCTGGAGCGGACCGCCCTGGGTCATCAGGTACGGCTGTCCGAACAGGTTGGCGGAAGCCAGCAGCGTGATAGTGATCACGAACACGAGCACTGGCCGCAACATCGGTATCGTGATCGCGAAGAACTGCTGAACCGGGTTCGCGCCGTCAATCGAGGCAGCCTCGTAGAGCGACTCCGGGATCTCTTGCAGGGCCGCCAGGAAGATGACGGTGTTGAACCCGATGGTCCACCACACCGTCGCGACCGTGATAGCGACCCAGGCCCACGGCATCTCGCTCAGCCACTGGGGCTGTCCAAGGCCCAGCCTGCCCAGGAGCTGGTTGACCATGCCACTCGGCTGGAAGATCCACCACCACAGCAGCGCAGCAACCGTCACGGACAGTGCGTACGGGGCGAAGTAGAGTGCGCGGAAGAAGTTGCGCCCCCGGAACCTGCCGTTGAGCAGCACAGCCAGGAGCAGTGCGATAACTACGAGCGGCGGCACGCTCCAGAACACGAACGCGCCCGTGTTCCTGATCGAACGCCAGAAGTCCGTGAACTGGATGCTCTCCCGGCTGAACAGGTTCTGGTAGTTACGCAGCCCGACGAATGGCCTGTACTCAGGCCTCAGAAAGTCAAAGTCGAACAGGCTGATGTAGATACCGTAGAAGAAAGGCCAGAGCAGAAATGTGCCGAAGAAGATGAAGTGAGGCAGGATGAACAGGTACGGCATCAGGTTGAAGCCCCGTCGCTGTACCCCAGTGCTCGGGGTGGCTACGTCGCCAGCCTTGACCTGTGGTGTTGTGGCCATTTCAGCCTCCCATCTGCTGAGAAACGATGAGGATAGGACAGGATGGAAGGGGAGCCTGCGTCTGCAGGCTCCCCTCACTACAAGTACCGCCTACTGAGTGCCGTACCTCTTGGCATTCTGCTGAATGATCTGGTTCGACCTCTGGACCGCCTGGTCCAGCGCCGCCTTCACATCCTTCTGTTGACCCTGGACCACCGCGGCGATGGCCTTGCTGGCCTCGGTCATCACGGCGCCTTCAAGATCGGGCACCGGAGGATACAGATCGACGGCCGGAGCCTCGATGGCGACCGCGGCGATCGGCGCGGCCTCCTGTGCGAGCTGCGGGCTGTTGGCCACCGACTGGCGTACAGGCAGCTGGCCCGCCTTCGCCCACTGAACCGAGTTCGCCGAGAGCCAGCCGATCCAACAACCAGCAGCGGTCTGCTGTGCGGGGTCCTCGGTGGTCAGGCCCAGCTGGTGGGAGCCACCCCACACGGAGTACCGCTCACCCAGCTGCGGTACCGGCGCAAAGCCCGTGAACGGCAGCTTCTGGAGGTTGCTGATGTGCCACGGACCGTGGAACACCACGCCGACCTTGCCCTGCTGGAACTGAACGACCTCGGGGTCGCCCGTGCCACTGATCTTCGGCGAGAACTTCTGCTTCTGGTCCCTGATGTACTCCAGGGCTCGAACAGCCTCCGGGCTGTTGTACGTCGCCTGCGTGCCGTCCTCGTTGACCATGGAGCCACCAAACTGCCGGACGAGCATCTGGAACATGGTGTCCGCAGAGAAGAGTGTGCCGATGGCCCAACCGATGTTGCCGCCCTGGTTCAGTTTGTTGACGGCCGACTCGAACTCTTCCTTCGTCATCGGCTTGTCGGTGCCGGGCTCAGGGATGCCTGCCTGCTTGAACAGGGCCTTGTTGTAGTACATCACGAGCGGATGCACGTCCAGCGGGAAAGCGTAGCGCTGACCCTTGATTTGACCGACGTTCCAGACCTCCTCAGGGAAGTCGTTGGAGATATTGCCGCTGGCGATGGCACCCATAGCCTGCTCGGACATCGGCTTGAGGATGTTCCGAGCGGCCATCGTCGGGATGTCGCCGGCGCGGATAACCGTCATCGTCGGCAGCTTCTTCGCGGCAGCAGATGCGTTCAGGCGCTGCAGGTACTCGGGCTGGGCCGTGTGCCTGACCGTGATGCCACGGTTGTTCTCCTGGCTGAACTGCTGTGCCAGTCGAGTCATCTCGTCGCCGTCAGGGCCGGTGAGCGGGCTCCACATCTCGACCGTCTGCCCCTGCGCGGCCTCCGGGCACTCTGGCGGAGCAGCCGTTGTGGCTGGCGCTCCTGCGCCGGCGCCTGCACCCGTACCGGTCGCGGTCGCACCCGCGTCAGTGCCGGTGCCTGTACCGGTGGTCGCGGTGGCCCCCATGTCGGTGCCGGTGCCGCCGGTGCCGGTTGTAGCGGTAGCGCCTGTACCAGTGCCAGTGCCGGTTCCACCCGTGCCAGTCGTAGCGGTGGCACCTCCGCCGGTTCCAGTATTACCGGTCCCACCGGTTCCGGTGTTGCCCCCCTGGTTACCGCAGGCGGCGAGGACGAGCGACATTATCATCAATAGGGCGAGCCAGAGGCTGACCCTGTGCTTCGTACGTGTCAAAGTGTTCCTCTCCTTAGTTCTGGTTTGACCTTGCCGTATCACGGTCGCATCCGAGCCAGGTTTACCCGCCTTCGTAGCGAGATCGTTGCCAGATGTGAAATGGACCACCCCCTCCTCAAGCCTGTTCTGGCGCCTCGAGGACGACCTGCGTCGAAAGACATGTCGCACACACTGAAGCACACCACGTATCGCCTAATGCTATCTGTATAATATGTCCGGTCTGCACGGCTGTCAATCGTGCCTGCGCCGGCACGGGGCTCCTCCCAGCCACCCACCTTCCGGGCGGCTATTATAAGCATTAGTCGTGCTGACAATGCCGCGTACTCACTTCGTGCTCGTATGGTTCGGGAATAGGTCAAGGAGGCGACTGTGTCCACAAGATCTCTCTCGTCACGGCTCGCGATCGTGTGGATTGTGCTTGCCGTGATGCTCGTCGCGTGTGGCGGCGGTGAGGATGGCCGGGGAGTGGGAGCGTCGGCCTCTGCCACCGCGCCGAACAGCGCCGCAGCTCGCGCCACAGTCGCAACTACCCTGCCGGAGGCCACCGAGCAGCCCCAGCCTACCCCCCTCGCTACCTCGGCGGTCCCCACCGCAACTGAACAGCCTCAGGCGGCTCCGTCTGCGACCTCGGCGGCAACGCTCGGACCAGGACAGTTCGTCAACCCCGTATACGAGAGCAACTTCCCCGACCCGTTCGTGCTCCGAGCGGGCAAGACGTACTATGCGTACGCCACAAACGGCGAGCGTGGTAACGTCCAGATGCTCACATCCCCCGACCTCGTGAACTGGGAGCAAGCTCCCGACGCGATGCCCGTGCTCGCGCCGTGGGTCGAGCCGGGGAAGACGTGGGCGCCAGAGGTGATGCGCCGCAAGGACGGCAAGTACATCCTCCACTACACCGCGGAGTCCAGGGAGACGTTCCTGCAATGCATCGGGCGCGCCATCGCCAGCTCCCCGACAGGCCCGTTCGTAGACAACTCCAACGAGCCGCTCGTCTGCCAACCGGAAGAAGGGGGCTCCATTGATGCCAACCCCTTCAGGGACACAGATGGCAAACAGTATCTTCTATGGAAGAACGACGGCAACCGCCTGGGAATGCCCACGTACATCTACGCCCAGCCGCTCTCGTCGGACGGCCTGCAGCTCATGGGCAAGCGCACCAGGCTGGTGACCGAGGACGCTCCGTGGGAGGGCAACCTCGTCGAGGCGCCCACGATGTGGAAGCACGACGGGAAGTACTATCTGTTTTATTCCGCAAACGCCTTCAACACTGACCAGTACGCAACAGGGTACGCGACGTGCCGGGGGCCGGTGGGGCCGTGCAAGGACGCGCCGGAAAACCCCATACTGACAACGGATAACGGCGCGGCTGGTCCCGGACATCAGTCCATTGTCCGCGACGACGAGGGCGACGACTGGCTCGTGTACCATGCCTGGCCCTCGGACGCTGTCGGCCTGGAACCCCCCGGCCGCTTTATGTGGATAGACCAGCTCGTCTGGAAGAACGGCAAGCCCGATGTCCTCGGCCCCACCGCCGCGCCCCAGCCGGTCCCGTAACGAGGTCTCTCGACACAGAGAACACAGAGACAAAGGGCCGGTTTGCACGCCCACGGCGGGCTGTGCTAGAGTCGTGCGCGGGCAAGCCATACCAGGATAAGCAATCTGCGGGTGTAGGGGCGCCTCCTGTCGGGCCACCTTCCCTCGCTCAAATAGAATACAGGAGCCGAAGCATGCGAGACTTCACGGCGGCACGGCTGCGGGATGTGCAGGAATCCGCGACGATAGCGGTGTCGGACAAGGCGAAGGCGCTCAAGGCGCAAGGCAAAGATGTCCTAGACCTCTCCGGCGGAGACCCCCATTTCAAGACTCCGGAGCACATCCGCCGCGAAGCGTTCGAGGCGATGGAGCGCGGCGACACACGCTACCCCCCAAGCCGTGGAGTTCCCCGCCTGCTCGAAGCTATCCAGCGCAAGCTGGCCCAGGAGAACGGCCTGGAGTACGCGCGCGACGAGCTCGTGGTAACACCGGGCGGGAAGCTGGGAATATACGCCTCGCTCATGGCGACCGTCGAGCCAGGTGACCAGGTGTTACTGCTCTCGCCAGCCTGGGTCAGCTACGAGCCGGGCATAAGGCTGGCGGGGGGCTCGCCAGTGTACGTGCCGCTCGAGCCGGAGGAGTATAGAATCACGCCCGAGGCGCTACGCTCCGTGGATGCTCCCCGCGCCAAGGTGCTCATCTTCAACAGTCCGAACAACCCCACAGGCCGGGTGGCAACCCGAGAGGAGCTGGAGGCCGTCTCCGAGTTCGCGCGCGAGCGCGACCTGCTGGTGATCTCCGACGAGCTGTACGAGAAGCTGCTGTACGACGGCCACGAGCACACGAGCCTGGCAACGCTGCCCGGCATGTGGGAGCGGACCATTACCGTTAACGGCTTCTCGAAAGCGTACGCCATGACCGGCTGGAGGCTCGGCTACGTCGCGGCCCCGAGGGAGATAATCGCGCAGCTTTTCAAGGTACACCAGCAGAGCGTCACGGCCGCGGCGACGTTTACCCAGCTAGCGGGCGCCCGCGCACTTGAGGGGCCGCAGGACGAGGTGGACGACATGCTCCGCGAGTACGACAGCAACAGGCGGCTCGTCGTGCAGGCGCTGAACGACATGCCGGGCGTGTACTGCCCGAGTCCTGAAGGCGCCTTCTACGCCTTCCCCCGCATCGAGAGCGCGTCGGACAGCGTGCGGTTCGCGCAGGAGTTGCTGGAGGACGCGCTCGTGGCGGTCACGCCGGGCGTCGCATTCGGGCCGACGGGCGAGGGGCATGTCCGCATCTCGTTCGCGACGAGCGCCGATGTTCTGGAGCGCGCGTTTGAGCGAATGGCGAAGGTACTGAACGACAGGGTTCCCTCTCTGCCTCGGTAGGGGCATGCTTCCTTATGCTTACAGGCGGGTCTGGGGCAGGCACGGGGTCCTGCTCCAGCATCGCTGTTCCCTCATCCTGGCGAGCCGTCGGGGAAGACACCACCTGCGGCGAAGGTGGGTGCGGGTGATACGCCGCCACGCACACGTTCTCGCCCGAGTCCTGACGTGGGTGATCGTCCTGCGGTACCGGGTGCTGATGCGCGGCAGGGTGCAGTTCGGGAAGGGCTTTATCTGCAACCACCGGTTCGTTGTGCGCGGCCCTGGTAGGGTCATCATCGGCAACGGCGTGAATGCCTGGGCGCATCAGGAGCCAACGCGGCTCATCACCACATCGAGGGACGCGGTCATATTGATAGGGGACAACGTGCGCCTCAACGGGCCAACTCTGCTTGCGCGGGAGCGCGTGGAGGTGGGCGAGAACTGCATCCTCGGCTCCACCGTTGTCTTCGACTCCGACTACCATTCCGTCCATCGCGACCGCCGTACCAACCCCCACGCTCCGGTACGGACCCAACCCGTCCGCGTCGGTCCGAACGTGTGGCTCGCGGGACAGTCCGCCGTGCTGCCGGGGGTCAGCGTTGGGAAGGACTCGGTCGTGGGCTTCCGAGCGGTGGTAACCCGCGACGTGCCGCCCGGTGTGGTCGTCGCGGGCAACCCAGCGCGGGAGGTGCGGCAGCTGCCAGCAGTGCATGATGGGCGGCTTGATCACAGAGCGCCCGGAGAATTGTAGAGGATTCAGAGGCGCGTTCCGTGCTCCGCGCACGAGGCCGACGGCAAGGTGGTGGTCCGTGGCGGGAGCGATGTCTCCCGCCACGCGTGGTCTTCCACTACCGCAGGGGCACACCCAGACGGTCGTACGCGGCTGCCTCGAGATAGCTCAGGCCGTACTTCTGAGCAGCCTCGACGAGGTCGCTGGAGAGCATCGGCGCAAGGTGCGCCGGAGGGGCTGCGGAGGCCATCTGGCGCTGACGCATGGGGTTATAGAGCGAGCGCCCACGCGCCGACATGCCACCGCCGCCCGCGCCGGGCATTCCTGTTGCATACTGCTCGAAAGGCCCCCAGATAGCGAAGGTGATGCCAGGCTTCTGGATGTTCACGAAGAAGGTCTGTCCGTCCGGCGAGAAGGTGGGGCCTGCGAACTCGGAGCGCTCGCCCGGCTCCCCGCCGGGGTACGGTATGTTGTGGCTCGCGAACTGGTACACCTCGCCCTCCGGCGTGATGCCCAGCACCCTATTCTCATCGTCGCCGTCCTCCGCCCACCACAGGTCCCACATTCCGCACCTCCAAACGGGGCCTTTGGGAATATACCTTGTTG
>JADDPP010000172.1 GCA_016781845.1 Rubrobacter sp. | reverse complement strand
CGAGAATTGCTGCTTGACAACGCCGCCAAAGGCTTAACTTGTGACCTATGAGGTTAGGCGATCACACGTCCGCTTACCACCGCCCCAGTTAGCGAGTCTCAACCTGCGCGCCGGCTGCGTCAGAGGCACCCACGTCCCGAGCTCCGAGGCTGCACGACACACGCAGGGGGCGAACACCCCATCCGCCCCCGACTGCGCTACCGGTACTGCGCCGTGTACGTCGTTGCGCCCGACGGCGTCGTGATCGTGCGCGATGTCGTCGTGGCTCCATCCGACCAACGGTAGAAGCTCTTGCCCTCCTGCGGGGTCGGAGCGCTTGCGTTCAGATTGTACCCCTGCCAGGAAACAAGCGTCTTACCGTACGAGTCGGTCGTATCGTACGTCGTGCCGTTGACGACGACGTTCAACCCGGCCGGATTACTGGTCTTGAAAGTCACGTTCACCTTCTTCGGGTTCAGCCGCAGGTAGGTCGTCCTGTACATACCCCTGGGGTCCGTCGCTCGGAGGTATATCTGCAGGTAGCTCCCTGACGTAGCCGCCAGGTCTTCCGGGGCGGGCGCTGTGAAGGCCAGATTGTTGCCCGTGCCGGAGAAAAGCGGATGGGTGTGCGTCCCGTTATGGTTCAGGCGCACTGTCCAGTTCAGCGTGAGTGGGTCCCCGTCGGGGTCCGTTGCCGAGCCCGAGAGCGTGATCCTCTCCCCGACGGTGAACAGTTTCGTGGCGGCGGGCGAGGTAATTGTAGGCTTGTTCGGTGGGTTGTCGCCCGGATACATCACCACGCTCGCGCCGCCATACGCGCCTCGTGGATCCCGCACCCGCAGCTTCGCGGTGTAGTTCCTGTCCTCCGTGTAGGTGTACGTCGCTTTCGCGCTTCGGGAGTCCACGGTTCCGTTACCGTCGAAGTCCCACTCATAGCTCAGCGCGCCGCCCTCCGGATCGCTGCTGCGCGTGGCGTCGAAGTTGGCGGTGAGGGGCAGCGAGCCGTATCCCGGACTCGCCGCGATCCTCGCTACCGGTGCGCGGTTGTCGCTCCCGGTATAGCGGATGCGCCGCACCGAACCACCACCCTCGTACGTAGTGTAGTACAGCGCCTGAGTCGAGCCGTACGGCCCGAACGCCAGATGAACCGCACTGCTGTTGCCCAGGCCGGACGCGAACACCGAGGACTTGTACACCCCGTTCTGCACGTACAGCTGGAATATCTTGCCACAGACGTAATCCGCGTACATGTACGACCAGTTATACGACGTGGGCCAGAGTCCGTTCGGCACGAATGCGCCACCTGTGATGGAGGAGCAGCCGGTGTTGTGGCTGTAGTTGTACACAGGGTCTTGCATCCCGCGGCTGAGATTATCACAGTCCGTGCTCGTGCCGTTATAGTAGCGCCCCTCGCACCGGTTCCAGCCGTAGTCAGCGCCCTTCCTGGCAAGGTCTATCTCCTCCCAGAGGTTCTGCCCCACATCGTTGATGTGGAACACCGTGCCGCTGTGGTTGGGGCTCATCGCGAACCGGAAAGGGTTGCGCAGGCCCCAGGCGAACGTCTCCTGGCACCACGTCTTGTCCGTGCGGCCGTCCACGTTGCAGCGCCCGCTGTTGGTGCCAATGTACGGGTTGTCCGAGGGCACGGTGCCGTCCCTGTTGATTCGGAGTATCTTGCCGAGGAGCGTGTTGGTGTCGCGCGCTGCATCGTTGTTCCCGGCGCAACCACTCGTGCCGTTGTAGTCGCACCCGCCGTCGCCGACGCTTATGTACAGCTTCCCGTCCTTGCCGAAGTGCAGGTCACCCGCGTTGTGGTTCGTAGCGTCCTGGTACGGCGTGCGGTATATGAGCACGGTCTCGCTGCCGGACACGACCCCGTCGCCGGACATGGTGAAACGGGATACCCGGTTCACACAGCGGCCACCGTTGGCGGAGTCCCGGACGGTGTAGTACGCATAGATGTAGCCATTACTACTGAACGCCGGGTCCACCTCTATCCCGAGCAGCCCCTGCTCCCCGTCCGCACAGACGCGGCCGCTGATGTCGAGCGCAGTGATGTTCGTCCCATTCTTGCGCACCACAAGCTGGCCGCTCTTGAGGGCGATGAGCACTCGGCCATCGGGCGTGGAAGCGAGGGCCGTTGGCTGGGGAACCGAAGTCACAAGCTCGTCCACGAACCCGGAGGGCACCGTCGCCGCTGCAGGAGCCGCCTGTGCCGGGGCCCCGGGCAGGACACCTGCCAGCGTTATCAAACAGACCACCGAGAAGACAAATCGTTTGAACATAAGCACCGCCTCCATTTCCCGCGACATGCCAGACTACTACTGCGCATGATTGCGACACAGACATGATGCTTAACAACGCATGCGGCGTCAAGAACGAGTCTGTAGGAGTAATGCAAACCACGGTATCCAGGCGGCCCCCCGGCACTGATATCCGCAGTCGTCTTTCACAAGGGGTGAGGCACAAACGATGCTTCTCTCCCTGATACATAGGGGACGTTACCCAGGAACAGGCCGCCTATCGGTAGAGTTGTGAGGAAATGATGAAAGGCAGAGGTCGAACGCCAGGTCTGGAGTTGCGCAACGTCGCGCGCGGACAGGTCGAAGACGGCGCGGAGCGGGTGGCACTGCAGACCAGCGCCGGGACTATCAACTGCAGGCTCCACGATGCCCGCACGGGCGACACCGCCGTGCTCTGGGTATTCGGCGCTGGGGGTGGCCTAGGCGGACCGGCAGGGGGAATCTACACGCGACTCGCCCGGCAGCTCGTCGGAGATGGGGTAGCCTCACTCGAGCTCGACTACCGCCGGGCCGGCGACCTTCGGAACTGCGTGCTCGACGTTCTGGTGGGGATAGACTACCTGGGCACACTGGGGCGGTCCCGCATCGTACTCGTCGGGCACTCGTTCGGTGGGGCCGTGGTAATCACCGCTGGCGCGGCTAGCGAGGAAGTGATCGCGGTAGCCGCCCTCAGCAGCCAGTCCTACGGCACCGAGGCGGCCGACCGGATCAGCCCGCGCCCGCTCCTCGTAATGCACGGCACCGCCGACGAGATCCTCCCC
>JADDPP010000444.1 GCA_016781845.1 Rubrobacter sp. | reverse complement strand
CACAGGTAACCCCTTTGTGCCTGCAACTCAACGCTGAATAGTTACCACTTACCAGGGAAACTGGGGGCTACAGGGTGGGGCGTAAGCTGTAGGCGCGGGTCTCCACGATTGCCGCCGGACTTCTTGCTGTTCGATATTGAAAGTAGTGTATATTGAGTGTCCGTGCACCTGTTGAGGATTCCCTCCATGTCATCTGCTCACTCCGTACAATTGCCCACCGACCGTTACCGCGTCCTGTCCATCCTTGCCGAGGGCCGGATGGCGATACTGTACAGTGTGCTCAACGAGACGCTTCAGCGGGAGGAGGTCGCCAAGGTAGTGCGTGGCGGTCTGCCGGAGGAGCAGCGGACCGCGTTCGACAGGGAGGTTCGAGTCGCGAAGGAGCTCGGCGGCGAACCGGGCCTTCCGCTGTTTTGGGAAGCCGGGCCGCACGGTGCGGGGCTCTTCGGCTACATGCTGATGGAGGCCGGAGGTGAGCCGCTCAGCAGAACAGAGTCGTGGGGGCTGGAGCGTGCGCTGGAGGTAACCCTGAGCCTTGCCGCCGCTGTCGGTTCTGTCCATCGCCGCGGATACCTGCACAACGGCGTGTGCCCGTCCAACGTTCTGGTCCGAAGATACGCGGAGAGCAGGTTGATCGACTTTGGGGCAGCCTGCCGGCTGGAGGATGCCGTTCAGCAGCTTCCGTTGGCATGCGAAGACCAGGCGCAGATCCCGTACGTCGCGCCCGAGCTCCGCGCGGGCGGTCTGCCGAGCGTGCGCTCCGACCTCTATGGCGTCGGCGCGGTGCTCCACTACCTGCTGACCGGCGCGCCGCCCTCCCCGGACGCGGATGGGCAGAACCTTCAGTTGCCGGCCGACGTGTGCGAGGTGCTAAGAAGGACAATCGCCCTGGACCCCGGACACCGGTACGCAACAGCCCAGGAGCTTCGCGCTGAGATGCAGGGGCTGTGCGACCGGTACGGCTCGGACGATACGACGACGATGGTGGTCAACCGACGGGACGAGGTGGGGGAGTCTTTCTCGCTCGTCCCTCGCAGGCCGACGCTCGACTTCGGTGATGTGGACTCCGGGGCAGGAGGTTCCGCTCCAACTCGCACGTTCGAGGTTCGCTCCGCCGTCGAGGAGCAGGGACGGATCGAGTGCGACAAGCCCTGGCTGCAGGTTCGGCCACAGACGTTTGCTAAGGGACTTACGGAGGTCACCGTCGGCCTTGCGCCTCAGAACCTCCCGGAAGGCAGGGAGAGTGAGGCTCGTGTACGGCTCCGTGTGCCGGGCCGAGGAGGGTCGCACGACGTATACTGCCGTGTACGGTGCGTGGGCGGCGTGGACCTGGTGCTTGTATTGGACACCATAGCCGACGCGGAGCGTCTGCGTGCTCGGTGTGAGTTTGCCGAGGGAGTGTTCAGCGAAGCGCGCACAGTTCTCAGCGAGTTGGGGGAGCTACGGGTTGGAATCCTCGGTTACGGGGATCACGGGCTCAAGGGCGACCTCGTCCACCCGCCCGGTCTCGAGCCGCTGCACCGCTATGACCTCGCCGAACCACAGCGCGGCTACCAGGCGCTCGCACAGTTGCGGCCTGTGTGGAACCGGGACTTCGAGGCCGCTCTTGAGGACGCGGTGGCCGCGCTCGAACGGCTCGCGTGGCGTCCCCTGAGTTCCCATCTCCTCGTCACCATCGGTAACAGACCGCCACACCCGGCGAGCACTGGCCGGTTGCAGCAGGTAGCCAGCCCCTCCGGGCACGACTGGCAACGGCTGCTCGTCGGCGCGCGCAAGCGTCTGGGCCTGAGAAGCGTCAGCATCGTGGACCCGGTCGTCTGGTCGGGGGCATCGCTGCCGGGTCATGCGGAGGCGTATATGGCGGATGTCTGGCGCGAGTTTGGCGATGTGGCCGTCTTGAGGTATGAGGACACGACACCATCCGAGGTAGTGCGCCTGCTCGCGGGCAGCGTCGGGCGCGGTGAAGTGCAACCGTAGGAGGTCCTGAGTGGCAGCCGGATATGATATTGACACGAGCTCGGTCTCGACGGACGTGCGGATCGGTATCTGGGGAGGTACCGGGAGCGGCAAGACGACGTTTCTCGGTGCGCTCGACATAGCGGCGCGCCGCGCTACGGAAGGCCACTGGGTGCTGGATGGCTTGGACGAAGACTTCCCAGGCTCGAACGACTTCCTCGTAACCCAGACGAGAGCGTTGCGCCGCAGAGAGTTCCCCGACATCACAAACGAGCCGAGAAACTACGGCTTCATACTAGGTGGTGAGTTGACGCCGGGCTACATCAAGACGCTTTCCGAGGCCATGAGCATGCCCCATATGGCCGGCAGGATAGCTGGGCTATTCGGCAGGGTGAGGCCGGTCAGCTTCACGCTGCATGTGCGGGACTACCCTGGCGGCAGCTTCATTGACACCGCGGACCCATACGACGAGATCTGGGAGTACCTCGCAGGGTGCCACGGGCTGATCTACCTCGTTGATCCGGAGCGCGAGCTGGACAGCAAGGGCAACCAGCTACCACACGCCTGGGGCGATGAGCGAAACTTCGACTACCTCCAGCGCTCCATCAAGCTCTTGCGGGGCAAGATGCGCTCCACGCACACCCTGCTGAAGGACCGCCTCCTGCCGCACTACCTGGCCGTATGTGTGACAAAGTTCGACATGGCATCCGTCTTTTCCCGGCTGCGCGAGGAGGGACTCATCAGGTCCACGAGTTCGGGATGGCCGTACATACGGGTGGAGGACCCGAAGGCAGCGTTCGAGCTTATCGTGGAGGACTCAACGCAGGAGGAGATAAGCCGCGCCTTTGACGAGGATCGCGTCCAGTACTTCATGACGTCCTCTATTGGCTTTTATGCGGACGACTCCGGGCGTCCCGAGTTCGGATACCGCGACGAAGAAGGCACTCATCAGGAAGACTACGTGAACGTGCTCCATCTCGAAGATGGCCCCCGTATCCGGGGCGAGGTGCGGCCGGTTAACGTGTTGGAGCCGCTCATCTGGATATACACCCGCTACCTGGCGGAACAGTCCGGCAAGGCACAGTCCAGGCGC
>JADDPP010000010.1 GCA_016781845.1 Rubrobacter sp. | reverse complement strand
GTGAGGTCGTTCTGTTACGGGAGCAACAATGCCCGCTGTGCGAGCACGCGCTCGACTCGTTGGAGGAGTTGTCCGGAGAGCTCGGCTTCAGCTTACGGCAGGTGGATATCTCGGAGGCGGGGCAGGAGTTGCGGGAGCGTTATCGCTACGCCGTGCCGGTTGTGTGCGCCAGTGGGCTCACCTTGCTGTCCGGGTGCATAGATACCGACTCGCTGCGGGTGGAACTCCGACGCGCGTTCGGTCCGGCCCCCCTCGCGGGGGTGCCCCCAGAGGAGGCTGAGTTCCTGCCGGCTCTGGAGTGCCCTATCTGCGAGGGCGACCTGGAGAGCCGCCCGAGAGCCGTCGCGTGCCTGCGCTGCGGCAAGGAGTACTCCAGGCTCGATGGCGTCCTCATCCTCATGGAGGTCCCGGAGCGTTCGACGGGGCCGAACCTTATGGACTGGGTGGGCAGGCTGATAGGCTTCAAGCTGCCGCGCGAACGGGAGAAAGGACGCTGAGTTGGAACAACTCGACTGGATGGGGCTGCACGATGTGGCGGGCAGCGCCCGAGCGCGGCTGGAGACCAAGAACGCCGCGCGCGAGCGTGCCCTTGCTGCCTCCCGCACGATAACGCGCCAATGCGCCAATGCCATTCGCTCCACCCACCGGAGCGAGTTCGACTCCGCGGCCGCCTCGCTTGAGGAGGTGCGCGCTCACGCGGAGAATCTCCGCAGCGAGTTGGAGGGCTTTCCTGACATCTACTGGGCCGGATATCTGCAGGACGCGCTCAAGGAGTACGCGGAAGCTCGCATCACGCTCGCGCTCGTACGCCACGCGCCCGTACCGGGACTGGAAGAACTCGGCGTGGACGTGGGACCGTACCTGAACGGCCTGGGCGAGGCCGTGGGCGAGCTGCGAAGGCGCGCCCTGGACATCATTCGTCACGGAGAGGCGCAGGAGGCGGAGTACCTGCTGGAGGCTATGGAGGAGATATACAACATCCTCGTGACGGTGGACTACCCCGACGCGCTCACGGGCGGCCTGCGCCGTACGACGGACAATGCGCGAGGGATACTTGAGCGCACCCGCGGGGACATTACGTTTGCCCTCCGCCAGCAGCGCCTGGAGAACGCCCTGCGCCACGCTGGTGGCTGACTCTGGCACAACTCTCCCAGCTATGCTCTCAGAACATGCTTGTCCGTCAGTGTTGTCCCGTATCGCCCGTGGCACTGCGACCTATCTCGGGGGCGGATTCCACAGAAGGAATGAGCGCTGGTTCTGGAGACGTAGCGTGCTACGTCTCTACAACGTTCTGTCCGGTTGGAGAGGACATGGATGCCGTCCGCTCATTCCTGGCTTGCGCTACTCGCAGCTTTCTGGATAGCTGCCTGCAGGTCGGTCTCTGAGGTATAGCCGTTGAAGCGCTCGACTTCCTTGCCGTCGGCGCCCAGCACTACGTATGTGGGGTGGCCCAGGACTTGGTACTTTTCCAGGAGGGCAGCGTTCTCTGCGCTGGAATAATCAACATTGGCGAACGCGACACGGTCACCGTACTTCTTGTCGAGCCCGCTCACGACGGGCTTCATCTGCTGGCAGACTGGTCAGCCGTAAGCATCGAAGGCCAGGAAGCTCGGCTGCCCTGCCTTGCCCGCGCGGTTCTGCCCGCTGAGAGCCCAGCCTTCGAGTGGAACGATGCCTTGAGTTTGCTCGCTTCCGACTGCCACTGGCGTCTCCACCTGCCCGCCGGGCTGAGTAGCCGTACCGCCGCACGCCCCTAGAAGCGGCAGTAGCAGCAGGAGCCCAAGAGCGAGCAAGCGCCACTGCCCATCTCCGATCCGTCGCATCACAACCTCCTGAACCTCCACGCGGAGTGTTCCTGCGTGGCCCTGTACACAGTATACTCGGCTGCGCCTGCAGTGGGGCGCTGCCTCCTGGCGTAAGGGCCGAGTCGCGGTGAGGTCAAAAGGGGTCCACCGGGTAGATGTGTGAATGGCACGTCGGGAACAGCGTGGCGAGTAGCTCCATCGCCTTCTTCTCGGGTGGGTCGGGCAACCGCGCGAGCCGCTATTCTCAGGGTCAGGCCCACCTCGGTGCTGCCGTGCTCGGTGTCCTGAAAGGTAATCTCCGGCTCAGCAGTTGCGGTCACTTCTGTCATATTATCTTCTCGTCAATATTGGCTGAGGAGTCAGGGCGAAGGGTAGCACCGTCGGTAGGTTGCGTCGGTCGGACCAAGGGATACGTCCAGGCACGGGCAACGGGACAGAGGTTATACTTTGTCACGTTGTTTCTCTCGATGTTGAGCGGCACCATCATAAACGTGCTCACAGTCCTGGTTGGCGGCTCGCTGGGCCGGTTCCTGGGCAATCGCCTGCCGGAGCGGGTACAGACCACGATCTTCGACGGCCTGGGGTTGATCACCCTGCTTGTGGGTATTCAGCAGGCTCTCGGCACAGCGAATGTGCTGATCCTCCTGGGCAGCACCCTGCTGGGTGGGCTGATAGGGGAGGCGCTGCGCATCGAGAGCCGCATCGAGCGGTTCGGTGACTGGGTGCAGGGCAAGCTGACAAAGGACTCGGCGAGCCGCTTCAGCGAGGCTTTCGTCACGAGCAGTCTGCTCTTCTGCGTCGGGCCGCTGACTATAACGGGCAGCCTGGAGAACGGGCTCGTGGGGAACTACCGCCCACTCGCGCTCAAGGCGATGCTTGACGGATTCGCATCGTTCGCGTTCGCGGCGAGCCTCGGCTGGGGCGTGCTCGCGTCCACGCTCACTATCCTGGTGTTTCAGGGCGGTCTCTCGCTCGGCGCGGGGCTGTTCGCGGGTATCCTCGACGCGGCGGTAATCAGGGAGCTTACGGCCGCTGGCGGGCTGCTGATAATGGGGATCGGCATCCAGCTCCTGCGGCTGAAGTGGATCGCGGTCGCGAACTTCCTGCCATCCCTCCTGATCGCCCCACTCCTCGTACTCCTGCTGCGGGAGCTGGCGCCGCTGCTGCCTACCCTGCCGTAACCGCGCGGCGCGAGCAGAAGTCATGTTGTTACCTGCATCACAGAGCACAGAGAGTTTAGACGGATAGGCGTCAGGTCAGGGTAGGGTATACAGACCCAGCGCTTCCAACCTTCGCCGCGTCTGGGACCGTTGGGAAAGGTAACGCAGGTCCCCTACACCGTCATCAATCTCTGTGACCCCTCTGTGTTGAGTAATCCGGGCCAGCAACCCTTCCGGGGGCGACGTAGTGCGCTGCGTGTCTACAACCGCCCCAGGCCATTCCCGTTGCTCTTGTATAGATGTGGCTTACGCCTCGTAATCCTGGCCCTCGTAGCTCGGGTACACGGAGATCCGGCCGCCCTGCTCACGAACCTCGAACGTGTGGAGTGGCGCGCTGGCCGGGCCCTGCTTCGGTGCGCCGTCCCTGAGGTCGAAGCGCGACTGGTGCCACGGGCACTCGACGATAGTGCCTTCGAACTTCCCCTCGTGTAGCGGCCCGCCTGCGTGTGTACACCACGACTCGTTCGCGAAAATCTGTCCGTCCTGGCGCAAGAGCATCACAGGCACTCGCTCCACGTCCACGGCGACCAGCTTGCCCTCTGGCAGATCCGCGCTGGCGAGCACATCCACCCACCTGTTCGGCGGCTTGGGGAACAACTGGTGAGTGACGTTCACGCCGAGGTTGTAGATGAGCTCCCCGCCGAGCGCGCCCCCAAGACCGATGGTGGCGAAACCCGCGCCCGAGAGCAGCTGGGCCATCCCGCGTCTCTCCTTGCGGCGGAGGCGCAACCCCAGCGAGAGACTGTACAGGGCGATGGAGGTGATGTTCGTGAGCGCGTGCGCCATCCCCACACGGCGCTGGTGACCATTCAGGTCCGTCCAGTCCGCCCAGCCCGCGAGCGCGGTGGGGAGGGCACCAAGAAGGCCGAACGCGACCGAGGCGTCCGCGCCACCACGGAAGCTATAGTTGCCTCTGCGCGAAGCCATGAGGTCTATAGCGTCGAGCATCGCGGCCGTTGTCCACGCACCGGCCGGCCAGAGGATGAGCGCAGGGTGTACTCGGTGGCGGAGGGGAGTCCCATTCAGCAAGCTCTTGACGGACCGCCCGGCCTTGCTCGTATTGAAGGTGGCCTGCCATCCCTTCTGTACCGGGTCGGCTATCGTGTCGAGCCACGCGAACCTCTCGTCCTCGAGCGGTGCGGTAAGTGTCCACGTCTGTTTCGACTGCTTGACCATTCGTCCCCCCTCGTCTTCTGCTATGCGCGTGTGAGGATAGAATAACAGAGTCCGCGCGAAGGGACAGGGTGAAAGGTGTGCTCCCGGCCGGAACCACGTGGACGGCTCTTGCTATCCAAACCGCAGCTCGACCATCTGGTGCCCTGCCACAACTGGAACCACGAATCGCACACGGCCTTCGCTTTCCACGAACTCCAGGGACTGTTGCTGAGGAACACAGCTTACCGAGGTCACTGGCTTCGGCAGCCTCACCGATACCTCAAGGTTGTGCAACGGGATCACGTCTTCGATGATGTCTATATCCTGGGACCGGCGCTCTGGAACGTAGTGCAGCAGGTGCAGCACCCACCGGCCCTGATCCGCTTGCTCGTTGAGCGTCGCCAGGGTCGTACTCGGCCCGGTGTGACGTATCAGTGGGTCGGGGAGGAGCAGGTCCAGTGCGTTCAGGAAGAGGGTCTTGCACCACCGCGGCGCGTTGGCGTGGTACTGCGTGAAGATAGGGTGGGCAAAGTAGATAGTCCGGTCGCTGCGGACGACGCCGGGATACCCTACAGTGCCGGAGGAAGGTGTGTGCTTGTGCGAGGAGAAATGCCGGTATGTGCGATTAAAGTACGGCACGCTCACCTCAGCGAGCACCTCGCTCCCCGGAACAGCCTCTACCTCCATGCCACGTTTATACATCACGTGCTCGGTCTCGGGCAGACCCTTCCCAACCGCGCCGCGCGGCACGATGAAGTCGGGGCTGAAGGGGGCCTCTCCCTTCAGCCTGACCCCGACAGAGCGGAGGTTCAGGCCCGACTCGTACGAGGCGATCATCGCCCCACCATCCTCTACGAACTCATCAATCCCGTCCGCGAGACCAGCAGGAGCAATGTAGCTATCCGGTAGGACCAGTACTTTGTAGCGGGAGAGGTCGCTGTGGGAGTCTATGATGTCGAACTGATGCCCCCCTTCTTCGAGCATACGTGTGACACCGACTACGGAGGGAGGAAGGTTGTTCCCGACCTCGTGCGAGTGCTCTTCCGGCGTGAACACGCCGATCTCCGTGACCGGCTTTGCGCCCTCGCACCAGGGTTCCTTCTTTGCCACTTCGGTGTAGACCGAGCCAATAAGGTCGTACACCGGTTGTGAGATTCTTCCGGTTGGCTCGAGCTGGTCGCCGATCATGCACTCAGCGCCGTGCGCGAGCATACGGAAACACTCGTACTGCAGCGCCTCCTCGTTTTTGAAGGAGTGAAAGTCCCCCCAGGAAGTGTGGAACTTGCCCGTCTGCCCGACGCAGTCGAGCCCCAGGTTGCGCGCGTACCGCATGGTCACCGGGAAGTGCATGTACCCCCACCCACCGCTCGGCAGGCTCTCGAGCTCGAAGTGGGTATAGGCGTCCACGACCGGTCTGTGCCTGGGGCCAATATGACCGGCGTTGTAGAAGACGGTGCATTCCGGGTTCAGTTCTCTAATGAACGCGGTCATGTCGCGCTTGAAATCGTAGTAGACCTGCATGCCATAACGCCGCCGCGCGTCCGAATCGGAGGGCTCCAACCCCTGCGCCTCCATGCCCGCCCGGCAGTACCTGCAGGAGCAGTCCTGCGGCCACACGATATCAAGGAAGAAGCCGTCGGTCGGCAGTGTCTCCAGCACCTCGGCGACGTGGGCCTTGAGGAAGTCCACATACGGAGAGTTCAGGCACAGCCTGCGGTAGAAGCCGGCCTCGTACGGCGCAGTACCCTCCAGCCGGCCATCTGCTGTCACCATTCGCCACTCGGGGCGCCGCTCCGCGGTGAAGTGGTCCCACTGGACAGTGATGTATATCGGCGCCCGTATGCCGCGCGCATGGCAGGCTTCGATTTGTTCCTTGAGAAGGTTCCTGGTCAGGTGAGGGTGCCGCCGCTCGGGAAACGCCTGGGTATCATAGTACATCCAGCCGTGGTGGCAGCGCCCGAAGCAGGTGATAGAGTTCACCCTCGCTCGCTCGAGCGTTGACGCGAACTCCTCCGGGTCGAACTCTGAGCCGATGCCCGTGATGGCCTCGCTCGTGTGGAAGTCGAGGTGAACCTGTCGGAAGGGAAGATGTCTCTCGCTCATACGGCTACCTACTCCTCAATCAGCTTCGACGCAGCTGAAAAGTGCTCGCGTCACCTGGACTAGATGACAGTCATCGCCCCTGCCAGGCGGATGCTCCACCCTACGCTCCGATGCAGAACTCGTTGCCCTCGGGGTCGAGCATCACGGCCCAGTCATCCGTCTGCGGGTAGCCGGGCGCCCTGCGGGCGCCCAACGCTTCCAGCCGCCTGGCCTCCGAGCCCACATCCGCGACATGCAGGTCGAGGTGGAGGCGGTTCTTAGCTGTCTTCGCTTCGGGCACGCGCTGGAACCCGAGCTCCGGGCCTTCCCCGCGCGGGTCTGCCAGGCCCACGAAGTCATCGTCGGGAGTGGGGGCGGCCCCTGCATCACGTACCCCGTCACGGCAGCCCAGAACTTCGCGACGGCGGCGGGCGACTGGCAGTCCACGACGAGCGATTTCACGAGGCGCGGCCTGCCAGTCTCGAGCAGGGCCTTCAGGTTGCCCAGTATAGAAGGCATGCATACGGCCATATCACGCACAGTTCGGGTATCACCATCCGGGTCGTCGTGGGTCAGGCTTAGCCTGCAGTCCTCATCCACCCGCGTTATCTCCCATGTCACCCGCGACGGACGGTCGCGACGGACCTCCGGATCGTAACGCAGGGAGAAGCTCGTCACGAGCCGGGTAGAGGGCTGGACTTCCAGCACCTGTCCCTCAATCTGCACCTCTCCATCCTGCGTGCGATACACCACAGGTGAACCCTGTGCCCACTCGGACTCCACCGCCATGAAGCCCTCCATGAAGTCGAAGTACCGGCGAGTGAGATCGGGCGTGGTGAGGGCTTCCCATAGCCGCTCTGGGCTTGAGTGGATGTACGTGCTGTAGGTGTGGGTGATGCCTGCCACCGGCGCCGCCTTTCCATTCGCGTTTGCTTCAGGATGCTCACCGGCAGATTATAGTGCAGCGGCGAGGTCTACGGGATACCTGCCAGGAACTCACGCACGATAGGCCCAAGCCGCGCGCTCTCCTCCTCCTGGACGAAGTGCCCCGACTCGGGGAAGGTGACGACCTCTGCCCGGAGGAACAGCTCCCTCCACCTCGCCAGCTGCCGCTCCCCGAACGTGGGGTCCTTCATCCCCCACAGCACGAGCGCGGGTTTCTCCGCGATCCGGTCGCGCTTCTCCCACAGGCGCTCGTACCAGGCGCTGGAGCCAACCAGCTCTCGCGCCAGCACCCACTGGCCCTGACGCTCGCCCGGACTTGGCAGGGGCTTGACGTAGTGCCTGTGAATGGCCTTCGTGAGCTTGCTCTTGTCGCTGTACAGCGCCCTGAGCAATACCCTCGGGGAGAAGTTGAGCCGCGTGTAGACGAACTTCCCGACCCGTGAGCCGGCGAGCCGGCTTGCGCGCCGCGCGCTGGCGTCATCTCCCAGCGACCACATCCACGTGTTGAACAGCACGAGCGCACGCACATTCTCCGGCTGCTCTACAGCGTATGAGAGTCCTATCGGCCCCCCGAAGTCGTGAACCATCAGGACGATGTCGCGCAGGTGTAGCCGCTTGATAAGCGTCCTCAGGTTGCGCGCGTGGTCCTCCGGGCGGTAGCCCCACCCAGGCGGCTTGTCGGACAGCCCGAACCCTATCTGGTCGGGCGCGATGCACCTGTAACTCCCTGAAAGCTCCCGTATGAGGCGCCGGTACAGGAACGACCACGTCGGCGTGCCGTGTACCATCACGATGGGACGCCCCTGCCCCTCGTCCACGTAGTGCATCCGGCCCCCGTCCACTTCGAGAAAGTGCGACTCGAAAGGGTACTCCGCGCGGTCGAGCCAGTCGGCGTCCCGACCTGTGGTCTGCATCAGCGTCTCTCCTCCGCGGTCCTGGCGTCCTGGCACCTTCGCCCATCTACGTCGTAAATCAAACAGGCTGGTCTTCGGTAGACCTGTCGTCCTGGTTACGGCCTGCGCGCGGACCGGGCGCTCCGTGCCGCAGAAGACGCATTCCATTGAGAATTACCAGCAGCGTCGCTCCGGTGTCTGCGAGGATCGCGAGCCACAGATTGGTGATGCCGACCAGCGTCAGCCCGATGACTACAGCCTTGACGAGGAGCGCGAACGCGATGTTAGCCTTGATAATGCCGAGCGCGCGCCGCGACAGCCCCATCACGAACGGGAGCCGCGAGAGGTCGTCACCCATCAGCGCGATGTCCGCGGTCTCCAGCGCCGTATCGCTGCCAGCGGCGCCCATCGCCACACCCACCGTCGCCGTTGCTAGCGCAGGTGCGTCGTTCACCCCATCGCCGACCATCGCCACCTTGCGGTGTTCATAAAGCAGCGCGCGCATCTCCTCGACCTTCTGCTCCGGCAACAACTCCGCGCGGTACCCGTCCACGCCGAGTCCCTGCGCCACGGACCGCGCCGTGCGCTCGTTGTCCCCGGTGAGCATCACGACCTGCGTGATGCCGGCCTCGCGCAACTGACCGATGGCCTCCCGCGCCCCTGGTCGCAGCGGGTCCGCGACGGCGATAGCCCCGTATGCCTCCCTCTCGTCGCCCGCTAGGAGAACGGTCTTGCCTTCCTCCTGCCAGCGCAGGATGGTGTCCCGCAGATCCGAGAGATCCACCCCGTTCTCCTGAAAAAGCTGGGGGCTGCCGACGTACACGGTCCGACCATCGAGGCTTGCCCGTGCGCCTCTACCCGTGATCGCCTCGAAGTCCGAGATCTCCTTCGCTGCGAGCTCGGCCTCGCTCTCATCGTGCGGGTACAGGTGGACGTGGTCTTCTGCATGGTCGTGCGAGTGGTCGCCGTGGTCCGCGCATGAGCCGTTATCGGTATCGTGTGCTCTGCGGCGCAGCACCGCCGCCGCAAGCGGGTGCTCCGAGCGCTCCTCCACAACCGCCGCCAGCGCGACCAGCTCCTCCGACTCGTACCCCCGGACCGTGAGGATGTCCGTTACCTCCGGGCGACCCTGCGTGAGCGTGCCGGTCTTGTCGAACGCGACGACTCGCAGGGCGCCCGCCTGCTCCAGATGCACACCGCCCTTGATGAGCGCGCCGTTGCGCGATGCGTTGCCGATGGCGGCGACTATGGCGACGGGCGTGGCTAGGACGAGCGCGCAGGGGCAGCTCACGACGAGCAGTACGAGCGCGCGATAGAACCACGGCAGGAACGGCTGGCCGAGAGCCGGGGGCACGAGCGCCACGAGCACCGCGGCCACGAGCACCGCAGGCGTGTAGTATCGGGCGAAGGAGTCTACAAATCGCTCACTCGGCGCCTTCTGCTCCTGCGCCTCCTCTACGAGCTGGATGATGCGCGCCAGCGTCGTGTCGCCAGCCAGCCTTCGCACCTCCACCTCCAGGTAACCCCGGCCGTTGATAGTGCCCGCGAAGACGTCGCTACCCGCTCCCTTCTCTACCGGGAGGCTCTCTCCGGTGATGGGCGATTGGTCCACAGTGGATGAGCCCAGGAGCACGACGCCATCACTGGGTATTCTCTCACCGGGCCTCACCACCACGACGTCGCCCACGCGCAACTCGGCTACAGCGATCCGCTCCGTGCCGTCGGGCAGCTTGCGCGTGGCGACCTTGGGGGACAGCCCCACAAGCGCACGCAGGGAGTTGCGCGTGCGGTCCACCGTCAGTCCTTCCAGTCCCTCGCCAAGACCAAACAGGAACACTACCGCCGCGGCCTCCGCCCACTGGTTGATAGCGGCCGCGCCGAGAACCGCGATAGTCATGAGGAGATTGATGTCGAGCGTTCGCCCTCGCACGAGCGAGCGGTACCCGGAGCGCGCGACGTAGGCGCCGCCGAGCACGATGGCGGCCAGGTACGCGAGGAGCGGCAGCAGCGACACTCGCTCCGTTCGCCAGCCGAGCAACTCGATGAGGGAGGGAACTCTCGCCACTACCGGCAGTACGCCAAGTGCCTCGAGTCGCCCAAGCAGCCATGCCACCGCCAGCAGTACACCCGCCACCCCGGCGGCCACGAGCTTCCGGTTGCCCATCCACAGCCGCCACCAGGAGGTCCTTACCTGCTGGTGGGCGTCCGTTTCGGCGCGGCCAGTCATTGCCGCGCCCGGTGTCAGAAGACGCACACCGTAACCCGCCTCCTCGACGGCCTGCTGGACCTGCCCGGCGGTGTCCGCTGGGGCGTCCGGCGCAAGCTCGACTCGGAGCCTGGACGCGCCGAAGTTCACGCTGCCGGTCCGCACGCCCGCAAGACGCGCGACGCTGCGCTCTATACCGCGCGCGCAGTCGGCACAATCCATGCCGGTGACGGCGTACGAGAGCGATTTCTCCGTCGTCGGGGTTGGGCTCGTCGTCTTTGTATGCTGCTCCGTGCTCAAATGGATGCCCCTTCAACACCTGCTTCCGGTGGGGTTACCCCAGCAAGGGTGGGTGCGGCCAGAGGGCGGCGCTCTTCGAGCAGGTGGTCGAGCGTCTGGCGCAACAAGGCGCCAACGTGCTCGTCGCACAGCTCATAGTACACGGTGCGGCCCTCCTTACGGTGCGACACGAGCCGAAGGTTGCGCAGGAGCCGGAGTTGGTGTGAGACCGTGCTCTGCCGCAGGCCCAGCCGCGCGGCGATGTCGCACACGCAGACCTCGCCGTCCATAAGGGTAGCGATGATCTTCAGGCGGGTGGAGTCGGCGAGCACGCCGAACACCTCCGCGAGGTCGAGCGCGAGGTCGTCCGCCAGCTGACCTATACCGGACTGTTTGCGAGGCGCCTCGCACGCAGTGGCACAGCTATCCGCTGGCTGCGGTAACGGTCTGATTCGCGGCATGCTCGCCTCCCTTACTGCATATATGTACACATATACATATATTATATCCAACTGAGTGGGATCAGTGCAGTTGCTCATGCACGGTGCAGGGGTCTTGTACGTGGCAACCCCCCCGGCGTCCTTGCAGCACCCGCTGGCTACGTTGAAGTATGCTGGGAGACCGGGCTCGTGGCTGGAAGGCGGTGCGAAGACTGAACTGTATATGCCAGAAATATAACCAGGAGCAACGCCTGTAATTCGATCGGGGCAGGGGAACGGGGCCTGTAATGAAGGTTCAAGGCCATGAGCGCCCACACCAGGAATGCAAAGGTTATCGCTTGTGTATTCGTTACCTTGCAGATCTCACGAACACCGTGCAGCGCCATTAGAATCATTGCCGGAAAGGCGAGGACCAAGAGTCGCTCGGTATTGGTAGCAAACAGCAGCTGAGAGTAAACAAGCAGAATGAATGGCGAGAATCTGAGCGCGAGACTCAGGTTTCGTCTAATCGCGAAGAACGGTAGAAGCGATACTGCAACCCCGAACGTCCGCAGTAAGTAGCTCTCCACGATGGTACTGGGGCCCAGAGTATCCAATCGCTCCCCGCCGATGCGCCGCAAGCGCTCCAGATAGTCATAGGAATGGCTGCTTGGAATGCCTATTCGCACTGCTACAAGCACCGCAATTGCCGGGGTCACGAGAAGGACTGTGCGTGCGAGCAATCTCAGATCGATGAGTTTCCGCGCGTTGAGGGTGTAGTAGAGTGGCGTCACGAAGAGCGCGTTCTCCTTGACGAGTACACCCAGCGCCAGGAGCAGGACAAAGCTTATGTCTTTCCTGGCGATGATGAAGTAGATTGCCCATACAATCAGTAGATGCGCCAGGCCGTCCGGCAGCCAGAAGTCGGCTATGAGCCATTTCGTGGCGTACATGAGCGTGAAAAACAGAAGCATCCCTACGAAGGCTTCGGATCTCGAGAAGTCGAGCAGTTTGGCGAGATAGTACATCGAGACGCCGGTGAGCCAGACGCTAACAAAAGCAATAAAGAGGAAATTCCGTTCGATGCCGAAGGGCAATATCTTGGCCACGTAGGGGACCATAACTCGCCAGCAATAGGGAGGAAGCCGATATTCGCCCGGTGGCTCGAGGGTCATGCGAATGTAGGCGCGGTGGTCTCCACGTGTCTGCAATGCCCTCTGTGGATAGGTCAGTCTGGGTGTCGTTAGGAGCAGGACCGTCATGAACAGCAGCGCCATGCTTGCCACCAGGAAGAGTTCCTTCAGCCTTTCGCCACGGACAAGATTGTGAACAAGAAACATCGGTATCTTCCAGCACTGTGTTTCACGGTCTCAGGAGGCACATCACTCGGTCCGCGCCTGGCTCTACACCTCGTCCCACCTGTTCACAACCATAATGAAGCCGTGCAAGTTGGCGGGTACGTGCATCCACCCCTGTGCTCCCGTGCATTGGGAACGGGCGGATGAGAGCGTACGGGGAAATGTGCGTTCCCCAAGAAGAGAGGCTCTTCAGTTCGGGCTCGGATTACAGCGACCATACTACCACAATCCATTCCGGACGGCTCCCTCTGTCCGTCGTCG
>JADDPP010000203.1 GCA_016781845.1 Rubrobacter sp. | reverse complement strand
GCCACGTCTAGGAGGAAGTATGGACATACGTCGAATACCGCCGCGCTGCCCGGACGGCAGCGTACACGTGCTCGTCGAGATACCCAGAGGCAGCCGTAACAACTACGCCTACGACGCAGAGCTGGGAGTGATGATGCTTGACCGGGTGCTCTACTCTGCCGTGCATTACCCGGCGGATTACGGGTTCGTGCCCGGCACAAGGGGCACGGACGGAGAGCCGCTCGACGTGCTCGTGATGGTAGAGGAGCCCACCTTTCCCGGCTGCCTCGTCCGCGTGCGGCTGGTGGGCGTGCTGACGATAGAGAGCAGCAGCGGACGCCCCGAGCAGAAGTTGCTAGGCGTGCCCCTCGGAGAGCCCCGCTTCGCGCAATACGAGGACATCTCCGACGTGCCCTCCCACCTGCTCAAAGAGATAGAGCATTTCTTCGAGGTATTCAAGGACCTGGAAGGCAGCGATATCCGCTCCCTCGGCTGGAAGGACGCCGCGAACGCGCTCAAAGTTCTGGACGCCGCGACCCAGCTGAGCGGGCGTAGCGAGTAATGATGAACACTGTTACCGGCCGTCGGGAATGCCCACCTGACCAGCGGCAACAAAGGCCGGCAATTGTCCAGCGGTTTTATCGTCTGCGCGCAACGTCTGCGCAACCTGTCCAGTTCGACCAACACCGCCTTTGCAATCGCCCCGGCCCATGCCGCCTGCCATCGAGCTCATATCGAGCCTGGCCCCCCGTCAGGCGTGATCGGAGCCAACCTGCCCCTTCTGAGAGGCGCTTTCACTTCGTGCGTATAAATCAACGGTCGCCCTCGCAACCTGCATGACCTTCTCGCGCAACTCCTGCGGTTCCAGCACCTCCAGCCGAGGGCCCATACCCAACACGTACCCGCAGGCGTCCTCTTCCGTCTCGAACCGTATGCACACCGTCGCCCATCCTTCCCCTTCGGCCAGGTCCACCCGCTCGATGCGCGACCACCTCCCGGCCTGATGGAGCTGCGGGAGAAGGTGTGGGTCTACGAGCGCCTTCACTGTGTAGCGAGGCAGGCCAGCGACGAAACGGGCCTTCGACTCCTCCCAGTGTGCGGCGAGGTCGAAGTCGGGCGGACGCACGCACTGCTGCTCCGACAGGCTCGCACCACGCACCCTCGAAACACGATAGCTTCGCAGCTCACCCTCGACGGCGGCGACCAGGTACCACACGCTCCCCTTCGCCACCAGCCCGAGCGGGTCCACGAGGCGCTCAACTCCTGCGCCGTCCTCCCCCCGCCCGTAGCTGAGGTGCAGCTTACGCTCCCGCCAGACCGCCTCTTGCAGTACCGGCAGGTACGGCACCTCCTCCTCCGAGCGGCGCCAGCCGGCCACGTCCACGTGTATGCGCTGGCGCACGTACTCGGCGTCACGCCGGTGCGCGGAAGGAAGCGCGGCGAGCAGCTTTGCGAGCGCGCCATCGGACGCTTTCTCCAGCCCGAGGTCCGCCAGGACTCGGGACGGCTGGGCAAGGAATATTGTCTGCAGCTCCGGCTCGCTCATCCCCGTCAGGTCCGTCCGGTACTCCGGAGGCAGGAACCACCCGCCGCCCGTCCCGCGCTCAGCGTACACGGGCACCCCGGCCATGCTCAACGCCTCCATGTCCCGGTGAATAGTCCGCTGCGATACCTCCAGCTTCTCCGCCAGCTCCCGCGACGTCATCCGGCGGTTGACCTGAAGGTGCATCAGGATGGAGATCAATCTGTCCGCACGCACAAATGTCCTCGTTCCTTCCTGCAGCAGGGGATAGCCGTGGCCGCGCCCTGCGCCGCCCCCACAAATCACAGCGACTCTACTCCAAATGGTCACGCGGCAGAGCCCAATAATAGCACAGCAATATGACATCAGATGTCATCAATGCTCACGTATACTCGTCTTCCGTGCGCCGAATCCAGGGGCCAGCGTCGCCACGGAGGACGACCCGTAGGAGCGACGCGCCGGCTCGCGTGGTCGAGGTAAGGTCACGACCGCACGCCCCGCCGAGGTAACCTTTTCACATCAACCTGGCTCTTGTTAATGAAGCACTGTGCTAGTACCGGAATAGAGCGCCAACGTTGGACGACATCGGGCTGCTGATAGCCACGGCTACCTCCGCGCGGGCGGCACGCGCGGAGAAGAGCCACGCCTTTGGAGAGATCGTGCGCCGGTTCCAGGACCTGGCGTTCGCGTGCGCGTACGCCGTGCTGGGCGACTTTCATCTGGCGCAGGACGCCGCGCAGGAGGCGTTCCTCACGGCCTGGCGCAACCTCGACCAGCTGCGCCGGCCGGAGGCGTTCCCCGGCTGGTTCAAGCGCATAGTGCTGACACAGTGCAACCGCCTGACGCGCGGCAAGCGCCTCGACACTGTCGGGCTGGACACGGTAGCGGATGTGCCGGGGACAGACTTCGACCCGGAAGCGGCCTACGAGGGAAAGGAAGGACAGGCCCGTATGCTGGCGGCGATACGGCAACTGCCGGAGCACGAGCGCATGACCACGGTCCTGTTCTACATCAGCGACTACTCACAGAACGAGATCGCCGCGTTCCTCGAAGTGCCGGTAACGACTGTCAAGAAGCGCCTGTACGATGCTCGCCAGAAGCTGCGAGAAAGGATGGTAGACGTGGTAAGGGAGACGCTGCAGGAGAAGCGACCATCGCGCAACGAGCAGTTCGCGGAGACAGTCGCGCTCTTCAACGAGGCACTGGAGTCGTTCGTAGGAAAGGTGAAGCAGGACCGCTACGTCATCGCGGCGATACTGTTCGGCAGCCTCTCCCACGACACGGTGTGGCGCAAGTCCGACATAGACATCATCCTTGTCGGGAGGGAGGAGAAGGGTACGAAAGGCTTCTCGCTCGTAGAGAACGGTGTCAACATCCACGCCGTTCTCTACCCGCGGAGCAAGTTCAAGCAGATGCTGGAGGGTGCGCTGCAGGGCTCCTTCATGCACTCGTCCTTCGCCCTGAGCACGCTGCTGTTCACGACTGACGACACCATACGAGCGTATTACGACAACGTACGACACATCGGCTCGCGTGACCGGCAGATGCGGCTGATGATCGCCGGCAACTCCGCGCTCGGAAGCCTGGCCAAAGCGGAGAAGTGGCTTCTGACGCGCCGGGACCTGTCATACAGCTTCCTCTGGATCATGTACACGATCCAGAGCCTCGCCGAGATCGAGGTGTTGCTCCACGGCGAGCTTACGAGCCGTGAGGTAGTTCCACAGGCTCTCAAGCTCAACCCGGCGTTCTTCAACCAGGTCTACTATGACCTCATTCACGAGAGCAAGGACGAGGCGAGGATTCAGCAGGCGCTCGACCTGATCAACGAGTACCTCGACAGCAAGGTGGACGTTCTGTTCGGCCCGATCCTGGAGTATCTGAGCGAGGAGGGCGGCATCCGCACCGTGACTGAGCTGGATGCCTACTTCGGCAAAGAGAACAACCTCAAGAACGTGAACGTCGAGATACCGCGCGAGCGGCTGATAGTGCTCACCGGCCTCTCCGGCTCCGGCAAGTCCTCCCTCGCGTTCGACACCATCTACGCGGAAGGGCAGCGGCGGTTCCTGGAGTCGCTTTCCTCCTTCTCGCGCAAGTACGTCTCGCAGCAGAAGAAGCCGGACGTGGACTTCGTCTACGGGCTGTCGCCGGTCATCTCAATCGAGCAGAAGTCGGTGAGCAAGAACCCCCGCTCCACCGTCGGCACTATGACCGACATCTTCGACTACTTCCGCGTCCTCTACGCCACGACCGGCGAGGCGCACTGTCCCTACTGCCGAAAGGACGTGCCGGTCAGGACGGCCTCGCAGATAGCGGAGCACATCCTCTCGCTGCCACAGGGGACCGTGGTCGAGATAGACGCGCCTATCTTCAAGATGTACGGCGAGGACTACCCATACCTCTTCGGCGAGATACGCTCAAGGGGGTACCGTCGGCTGCGGGTGAACGACGAATTGCTCGACCTGGGCGAGGAGCTGGAGCTGGACGAGGCCCGGACGTACCACATGGATGTCGTTATAGACATGGTCGTCGTGAAGCCGGACATTTACAAGAGCCTCGTCGTCTCCATCCAGAACGGCCTGCGCGTGGGCGAGGGGTTCCTCCGCATTCGTATCCTCACGCCGGACAAGGTGAAGGACGTGGACGGCTTCTACACCTCGTTCGCCTGCCCCGACCACCACGTGACGATGGGCGAGATGGAGCCGTACTACTTCTCGTTCAACGAGCCGAGCAGCGCGTGTCCCACGTGCCTCGGCCTGGGAGTCTACCTCCACGTCCACCCCGGCCTGCTGGTGCCGGACAAGGCGCGGAGCATCAGGGGCGGCGCGTTCATCCCTCAGGCCTTCAAGTACGACAAGAACAGTTGGGGCACCCGTCTGCTCTACAGCGTCGCGCAGTTCTACGGCTTCTCCCTGGACACGCCCTTCGAGGATCTGCCGCCGGAGGTCGTAGATATCGTGTTCTACGGCTCAAAGGGGGAGCGGTTCCCTCTCATCCTGCCGGAGGGCGCGACGAAGGGGCAGGAGCACCTCGGCAAGCTCTTCCGGTTCAACGGCATCATCAACGACATCGAGCGGCACTACCGGCACTACCGCCGCCAGAAGGTCGCCCATACCTGGATGGAGGAGTACCTCAAGAAGGTGATGGTGGAGAAGACCTGCCCGGACTGCAACGGGACGAAGCTGAAGCAGCAGCGGCTTCTCGTCACTGTAGGCGGCAAGAACATCATCGAGGTGGGCGACCTCACCCTCTCCGAGCTCAAGGAGTTCCTGTGCAGCCTGCCGCCCCTCCCCCGACAGCGGCAGGCCGGGCAGCAGATCGTGAACGAGATAATCGCGCGCGTGAACCTGCTGCTCGACATCGGACTGGACTATATGAGCCTGAACCGCAAGGCCGCCACCCTCTCCGGCGGTGAGTCGCAGCGCATCCGGCTCTCGGTGCAGATAGGCTCGCAGCTGATGGGCATGCTGTACGTGCTGGACGAGCCAAGCATCGGCCTCCACCCGCGCGACAACGTGAAAATGATCCGCACGCTACAGCAGCTGCGCGACATCGGCAACACTGTCATGGTCGTGGAGCACGACGAGGATACAATCCGCGCCGCGG
Organism: Rubrobacter sp.; assembly: GCA_016781845.1. Classification (GTDB taxonomy): domain Bacteria; phylum Chloroflexota; class Chloroflexia; order Thermobaculales; family Thermobaculaceae; genus JADDPP01. The sequence goes on along the minus strand of JADDPP010000203.1, from coordinate 7,526 downwards.
ACCATATCATCGAGATAGGCCCCGGCCCCGGCGTGCACGGCGGGGAGGTCGTCGCGGAGGGACCTATCGAGGTGATCACCCGGAACCCCGAGTCGCTCACAGGACAGTACCTCAGCGGCAGGCAGAAGATTGCGCTGCCCTCCGCTCGCAAAGAGCCGAACTGCAAGATGCTGACTATCCGGGGCGCGCGACAGAACAACCTGAGGCACATTGATGTGCAGATACCGCTCGGGCTGTTCGTGTGCGTCACCGGCGTGTCCGGCTCCGGCAAGAGCACGCTCATCAACGAGATACTCTACAAGAAGCTGTACTCCGTCTTCCATGACAGCCGGGTGCTGCCGGGCGCGCACGAGTCGGTGGAGGGCATCGAGCACCTGCGCGACGTGATCAACATAGACCAGAGCCCTATCGGGCGTACACCGACCTCCAACCCCGCAACGTACATCGGGGTGTACGACTCGATACGGCACCTCTTCGCAAGCGCGCCAGAGAGCTTGAAGCGGGAATACACCGCCTCTCGCTTCAGCTTCAACGTGAAGGGAGGGCGCTGCGAGGAGTGCGCCGGGCAGGGCCTGGTGACGACATCTCTCCAGTTCATGCCGGATGTGGAAGTCATCTGCCAGACGTGCAACGGTGCCCGGTACAACGAGGAGACGCTGGAGGTCACATACCGGGGCAAGAACATCGCGCAGGTGCTCGACATGTCCATCGAGGAGGCGGCTCGCTTTTTCGAGGGCGTGCCGCTGATCGCGCACAAGCTCGGCGTGCTCAACCAGCTCGGCATGGGGTACCTGAAGCTAGGCCAGTCCTCCACAACTATCTCCGGCGGCGAGGCGCAGCGAGTGAAGCTGGCGCACGAGCTCGGCAAGGTCAAGCGCAGCGGTCGCAACCTCTACATCCTTGATGAGCCGACCACCGGGCTTCACCTGGCCGACATCCAGCGCCTGCTCGACAGCCTGAACCATCTGGTGGCGGCTGGCAACACCGTCCTGGTGATCGAGCACCACCTTGATGTCATCAAGACCGCCGACTGGATCATAGACCTCGGCCCCGAAGGTGGCAAGAACGGCGGCGAGATCGTCGCGCAGGGCACGCCGGAGGAGGTCGCCCGCTCCCCTCACTCCCACACCGGCCAGTTCCTCCGCGCCATCATTCCCGTGTAGACGCAGGAGCGGTGGCCCTCATTGCAGGGTCGCCGCTCTTTCAACAGGATGGCTCCTCGTTCGGTGACGTGCCGCGGAAGAACCAGACTTCATACGGCTAGGCGCTTCCCCACCCGGCGCGTCGCCCTACCGCTCCTCCACGACGAAGGTTGGTACAGTGGAGCCCGCGCCGGAGGTGACGTTCAGCAGCGATTGCGTCGAGAGGCGCGTGAGGCAGCCGTTGATGTAGTCGCCGCCGAACGTGAACGGGTCGGTGTCCTGCATGCGGTCTATGAGCTCCGCGCGGTCGTCTATGAGACTTGGGTACGGCTCGCTTGGCAGGGACACGCGCTCCTGCACGACGTTCGGTTCCGTCATGGCGCCGAGCACTGCCTCCTCCCACCCAGCGGCGTCCCTCTCCCAGCCAAGCACTATCCCCTTGCCGCCGTACTCATCGTTGCACTTGAGCACGAAGCGCTCCCGGTGCTCGATCACGAACGGTATCAGCTCGACGCGCTCTCCGTTATAGAGGGTGTGACGCTCCTCCACGTTGCGGGTCCAGGGGATGTGCTCCGCGATGGCCTGGCGCTCCTCGGGCGTGAACAGATGCGCGTTGCGCTCGTCACTGAGCACTGCGAGGCTCGCCTTCTTGTACAGGAGCTTGCAGCGGAAGGGGTTGGACATGCACACCGTCCCCTCCTTCACGGCACGCACAACGGGGCTGTTCATCCCCTCGCGAGCGATCAGCTCGCTCGCGAGCATGCGCTTGTAGATCAGGTTGATGTGAAAGTCGCCCGCGTAGAGGCGGCCGTCGCGGTACTCGACCTCGCGCGGGTCCACGATCTCGCACTCGATGCCCTGGCTCCTGAAGTACTCCTCGAAGAGGAGGAACTCGCTGTACGTGGGCACCTCGCGCCAGTCCATGATGGCGATGTGTGGCGCTTCCCGGCGGCGACCGGACCACTGCCGGAAGACATCCAGCAGTGAGTGCATCACACTGTGGCGGGCGGGCAACGGGCGGACATCATAGTGGCGCAGGAACTCGCGCATCACCGGCAGGCCATAGAATACATCCGAGAGCGCGTCGCCGTACGCTACCGCGGCGGGCGTTTCCGCGTTGAACTCAATGAAGTGCAGTTTGCTCGTCTCGGGCGTGAAGAAGGCGTCGAGACGTCCACTCGGGCTTGGGTCGTGGAAGCCAGGATCGTAGCCTATTAGCTGCTCCTCCCACGGCTCCAGCCCGAACTGCGCGCGGAGGCTGTCGTCCTCCATCGCGGCATCGTACGCCTTGTGGAATGCCCGCAGCACAGAGCGCGAGCGTCGCTGTATGAAGCGATGCTGCTCGGCCGTTAGGAAGCGCGGCCTGAGAACGGTACACAGGGGGCGCTCGCCAAACAGCAGCCCCCTGCGCTTGTGCTGGTCGTCGAGCTGTTCCTGCGACTCGCAGGCGAGGTCGTCCGTTAGCAGGTCGTGGTAGGTGTTGATGGCTTCCTGTAGCACTCTGGCGAACCTCCACTCTTGGAGTGAGGAGTGATGAGCAGAAAGGCTCGTCCGCTCATCACTCACCACTCTTTCTCGTTACTGCTGGATGGCCTCTTCAGGCACTCCCTCGACGGGCGCGGGCACGACTTCCTGCGCCTGCTGCTCCGCTGCCTCCTTCTTCTTGCGGGTGCGCCTCTTCTTCGGCTTCTCCTCGACGGGCGCTGGGGCAGCCGCCTGCACCGGCTCGGCTGTCGGGAGTGTCTGCCGGCTGCCGGTCAGCAGCGCATCCCACCCGAGACGGGCAACCTGCGGGCGCGGCTCCTTCGCGAGGCGGATAGCCATGTCTGCCATGTGCTTCACCGTCCACTCGAAGTAGTGGGGCGTGAGGGAGTTGATGTCCATGTCAGGGGCGGGGTTCATGAAGTCTATGGCGTACGGCACACCGTCGCGGATCGCCCACTCTATCGAGTTCATGTCGTAGCCAAGTGCCTGCACCAGCTTGCGCGAGCCCTCAACTATGAGGGCGCCGAGCTCGGGGGTGAGGTGGTCGTGCTCGACGTAGTATTTGGGGATACGCGGATCATATTTGATGGGCAGAATCTGCTCCTGGCCGAGACAGATACAGCGAACGAAGGAGTCCCACTCGATGTACTCCTGCAGGATCATCGTCCGAAGTCCCGTCTGGTCGTAGTTGTGTATCAGCTCCTCTATCGAGTTGCAGATGTACACCGACTTCCCGCCGCCACCGTGGGCGTCCTTGAGGACGCACGGCAGGCCGATGTACTCCACCATTCCCTGCCAGTCGAGCGGCGCCTTGAGGTTGCGCAGGCTATCCGGGTGGACGATGCCGGGCACGTAGTCTTTGTTCGGCAGGACGAGCGTCTTCGGGCTGTTCACACCCAGCTTATGTGCGAGGTTCGCGCCGAAGAACTTATCGTCCGCAGACCACATAAACGGGTTGTTGACCACTGTCACGCCCTGAAGGACGGCGTACTTCAGATAAGTGCGGTAATAAGGTATCTCGTGCGAGATGCGGTCAATGATAACCGTGTACGGGCACGGCTCGTCCAGCCGCGTCTCCCCGATCTGAACATACTCCGCGACAACGCCCTCGTCTCGCCTGTTTACCTCTTCGATAAAGGCAGGCGGAAAGGACCACTCCCGACCAACGAACAGACCTACTTTCAGTGTCATAAGATCGCCTTCTCCTGTGCTTTTATTTTCTCACTCAAAAGTTTTGCCAAAACAGACTCTTTGTCTCCCGCAGCCCCTGGTGCCGCGCTCCAGCCCTGTCACTCTGACCTTGCGACGAATCCGCGGTTCTTATCTTCCCTCCGAATGACAAACCTTGCGTCCCCTGGCCACTAATCGTGCCCGCCGATGTACCGGCGAATCATGTCCTTCCAGTACGGCCAGTCGTGGACCCAGCCGTCCCAGATGCGTAGCGCGTGCCCGATGTTCTTGCTCCACAGGATCTGTGAGAGGTACTCGTTGTTGCCCACGGCGGCGTCACCGCGCCCTGTTGCGAGGATGATGTCGAGGCGGCGCAGGGCGTCGAGCCGCTGGGGATCGCTCTCGTTTTTCAGGTACTGGCAGGGGTCGTGGAAGTACACGTTCTCGTCGGTGTATCCACGAGTGAAGTACGTGGCGTCGTACAACCCGCTCAGACCTATGATGCGGTTGAAGACATGGGGGTAGCGGAACGCGAAGTTCGCCGCGTGGAACGCCCCGAGGCTCGCTCCGGTGGTGATGAGGAAGGGGTTGGGGTTGCGGGCCATCAGTGGCAGCACCTCGTTCATGATGTACCCGTCGTACTGCATGTGACGCCGCACGCGGTCGGCGGGGTGCTTCCACCTGGCGAACCAGCTCTCGGAGTCCACGCTGCCAACGCATGTCATCTGTATCCAGCCCTGCTCCAGGTGGTCCCGCAGCGCGTCCACCATCCCGAAGTCCTCCCACTCATAGAAGTTTCCACCCGAGGTGGGGAAGACGAGGACACGCGCGCCCGCGTGACCGAAGATGAGCAGTTCCATGTCCTGACCCAGCGACGGGCTGTACCAGTGGTGATAGTCACGATTCACGGATAGTGAGTCCTCTCCCTCTCAGGTGTGCTGTGTTGCGCCAGACGTTCGAGAAACGCGGTCGGACGGACCTGCATCTCATGTACAGGTGCCAGTTTACCGTAACAGCCCCATTACTAATCAAATAATCACGAGGCGAGCCGGTTCCTGGCGGACGTACGGGAGAACTCTGTAGACCAGCGTGATATCCGTGATATCCGTGATATCAAAGATAGGCTCCGCCACTGGTGAGGAGGAATAGCCGGGGCGCAGAAACCCAGTCGCAGGATAGGACCAGACGCCCTTATATGTTAGACTCTCCCGGACGCGCCTGTTGCGAGCGTCTGGTGAGGTCGTTGGAGAAAGGCTATACGCCCCCTACGGCTCGACCGTTTCCGTCGGATCGTTCTGCCCTCGCTTTCATCGTCTGATACGCGCTCCGATTCCGTGTTATCACCGCCACTACCGACCGGGGGACTAGGGATGAGCGGTTCCTGGTGTAGAATCCCGAGGTGCTCGGGCAGGACGTGGGGTTGCGGCTATCTGACGGTCCCGCGTAGCGCGAGAACTGGCAGCGGGGACTGACAGCAAGTGCACCACGTCCGCTGGGCGAATATCTATAGGCTGGCCAGCGATGGCGGCCGACGACGCCGACGAACTTGTAGTTCGAAGCGAGGAAGGCTATGGCGGCCAAACTCCCTATGGCGTACTAGCGCCAACGGTTGGAGGCTGTCCTGTGCGCTAGCCAGAACAGATACAGAGCCGCAAACTGAACGCGGAGCACGAATTCCTGGGGATAGTTTCCCCCTTCGAACAAGAGCAGCGCTCCGGCCTGCAGGACCCACATCGTTGATCCGAGCAAGGCGGGCACCAGTCCCATTGATCGCTCCATCAGCACAAAACCGAGCGCGGCAGCCAGCAGCATTGACGCGAGCTCGATGAACCAGACTCCCCAGGAGGAGCCATTGGTCAGCAGGAGCCCCAGGGCGTTGATGTGGTGGATGACCGGCGGCTTGTGGTCTCATACGTCGCGGTACAGGATTTCGCCGCTGAGGATCTGCTGCCCGGCGTACAGGAACACGCCCTGGTCCCTGCTTGGGATCGTGATGAATTGTGGAGAGACCGGGAGCAGAACCCCAATAACGACTAGCAGCAGGATCGCTGGCGCTATCTTGTGGCGGATTATTCGCATACCCGATTGCCTTGTCCCCTTCGCAGATGGCGTGGCCAGTCGTAGCGACGCCGACAGCCGCACCGCTACGTCAGCTCCCGGCTCCTCCGAAGAGCTGCATCCGAGACGCTATAGTAGCATAGGGCAATCGCAACTCGGCTGGGTGGCGGGGGCATTCGCCTCTAGGCTACCGGTTGCGGAGGAGCATGGGGCATCGCTGGGAGGAGATGGTTAGGGTTGGAGTACGCGATTTTGGGCGGGGGTATCCTCGGGCTAACGGCGGCGTTGCGTCTGGCACAGCGCGGCGAGCGCGTGGTCGTCTACGAGCGGGAGCGCGTTGCCGGAGGCCTGGCAGCGGGTTTCCGGCTAGGCGATGCGTGGCTGGAGAAGTACTACCACCACCTCTTCCGGTCGGACAAGGCGATCCAGAGCTTGATCGCCGAGCTTGGGCTGGGCCCCAAGCTCTGTTGGCCGCGCCCTCGCACCGTCACATTATGGGGAGGCAAGACGTATCAGCTCGACTCGCCCCAGACCGTGCTGCTCTTCCCGCCGCTGAACCCCGTAGAGCGCCTCCGCATGGCCACCGTGCTGGCGTTCCTCAAGCTCATGCCGGCCTCCCCGCTGGAGGGCAAGCGGACCGCCGCGTGGATACGGCGGTGGATGGGCGAGGGGCCGTACAGGGTCGTTTGGGAGCCGCTGCTGCGCGGAAAGTTCGGCGCGCGCAAGGAGGAGATCGCCCTGCCATGGTTCTGGGCCCGAGTCCATGACCGGTCCACCGAGCTCGGATACCTTCGTGGCGGCTTCCAGGCTCTCTACGAGCGATTGGTCGAGCGCATATGCGACCTCGGCGGGGAGGTGCTGCTGGGCACGACCGTCTCCCGTGTCGCCACCAGCCCGAATGGCCGGCTTGTAGTAATCACAGATCGCGGTGAGCATGCATTCGACCGCGTTGTCTCGACGCTCCCGCCGCGGCTGACCTGTCGATTGGTACCTGAGCTACCGGACGAATACCGGGCCCGCTATGACTGGGGGGAGGCGTACGGCGCGCACTGCCTCATCCTGGCGCTTGATCGCCCGCTGACCAACGCGTACTGGACGAACATCAACGATCCGGGTTATCCCTTCCTGGCGCTAGTGGAACACACGAACTACATGCCGCCTGAGGATTACGACGGCCGGCGGCTAGTCTACCTCGGCAACTACCGGCCGATGAACGATCCACTCTTCAGGATGAGCAAGGAAGAGGTGCTGGATGAGTTCCTACCGCACCTGGAGAGACTCAACCCTGCGTTCTCCCGAGACTGGATACTCGAGAGCTGGATGTTCGCCGCACCTTACGCGCAGCCCATCGTCACAACCGAATACCGCGAACACATCCCTCCGTTCGAGACTCCGGTTCGAGGACTGTACGAGGCGAGTATGTTCCAGATATACCCCCACGACCGGGGGCAGAACTACTCCGTCGCCCTGGCGGACAAGGTGGTGAAGATGCTAGTGGGCAGCAGCTAAACCGGGGCCAGGAGGGATGGGCTTATGCTCATCCAGACTGGCAAAGGCAGGATCCTACAGACGACCCTGGTTTCTGCCGGGCCAGCACTTGGCATCCTTGCCTACGTAACAGGGCCTCAGCCCATAGGTCACAAGTTAAGCCTTTGGCGGCGTTGTCAAGCA
>JADDPP010000438.1 GCA_016781845.1 Rubrobacter sp. | reverse complement strand
CATACTTATGCTTACGTGCTTAGACGTGAACCTTTGTGAGTGGGCCAATGTTGCTCTCTATATGTATAACGCCTCGAATCCCTGGCGGGTCACAGCGTGACGCGGGCGGGGTAGCTCTACGGGAGACAGCACGCCTCCTCCACCACCCCCTTTTGCTGACATAACGTCCCGCTGCTCCATTATACGCCGGTTTACAACGGGGCACGGTGGGACGCCGTCTACGACTCCACACCGTTCTCGCGCGTGACCTCCGCGTACCAGCGTCCGCTCTGCTTGATGATACGCTGTTGAGTTGGGTAGTCAACGTAGATGAGGCCGAATCGCTTGCCGTAGCCGTAGGTCCACTCGAAGTTGTCGAGTAGAGACCAGACGAAGTAGCCGCGCAAGGGTACTCCCTCCTCGATAGCGCGGTGCACCTGCAGGAGGTGCTCGTGAATGTACTGCTGCCGGGGCTGGTCCGGCACGTTGCCGTCCACGACCGCGTCTTCGTACGCTGCACCATTCTCCGTGATGTATATCGCGCCGGGGCTGTAGTCGTCCCTCACGCGGGTGAGTATCTGGTAAAGACCCTCCGGGTACACCTCCGAGCCCATTGCCGTGTAAGTACGTCCCGTGGGCTGCACAAGCGCAGCCTGAACCGGTGAGGAGGCCGGGTCGTGGCGCACCACCATCCGGTTGTAGTAGTTCACCCCGAGGAAGTCTACAGGAGTGGCTATGCGCTCCATGTCGCCCGGCTGTATATCGGGTCCGTTCTCCCCGTAGTGCTCGACCATGTCTTCAGGGTATCGCCCGTGGAAGATGGGGTCGAGGAACCAGCGGTTGACCAGACCGTCCCACAAGCGCGCGGCGTCCGCGTCCGCCTGCGAGTCTCCCGCCGGCTCCACTGGTGCAACGACGAGCGTAATTCCTACCTGGTCGCCGGGCCGCGCTTCGGCCCGCAGCGCGTCCATCCCCTCCGCGTGCGAGAGCAGCAGATGGTGTGAGACCTGGATGGCGGTGCGCAGAGAGCGCGCACCGGGCGCGTGTGTGCCGAGTAAATGTCCGAGGTATGTGACGACCGACGGCTCGTTGTGCGTTATCCAGTTGTGGACGCCCTCGCCAAGTCGGGTGGCTAGAGTGTGCGCGTACTCGCCAAAGCGCCCGACAGTGTCGCGGTTGGCCCAGCCTCCTCTATCCTGTAGTGCCTGGGGCAGATCCCAGTGGTACAAAGTTACGAACGGCTCTATCCCCGCGTCGCGCAGCTCGCTGATGAGCCGCCTGTAGAAGTCCAACCCCTCCTGATTCGGGCTGCCAGACCCTGTTGGGAAGATGCGGGGCCAAGAGATGGAGAAGCGGTACGAGTCGAGCCCCAGGTCTCGCATAAGGCCGATGTCCTGCGGGTAGAGGTGGTAGTGGTCGCACGCTACGTCGCCGGTGTCCCCGTTCGCGGTCCTTCCCGGCGTATGGGAGAACGTATCCCAGATGGACGGTCCCCTGCCTCCCTCAGCATGCGCGCCCTCAATCTGGTATGCAGCCGTCGCCGCGCCCCACCGGAAATCCGTTGGGAAGAGGACATCTGCGGGCATAGTGGTAGCTCCTGCCTATCTTTGGTGTCTTCGCAAAGGGAAGCATACCACAGATAGTCGGAAGCAGACCGTCGCGAGTCCCACCGTGACACGTAAGTCTGACAGGACGCATTCCGGTTGAGCATCGATAAGGTGTATGAGGCGCACGCAGGCCAGAAGATTTTGCTCGCCCCTCGATACTTGCTCGTGTAGCGGGGGGGCAGGGACAGATAACGCGCTGGTCAGGCTGCCAGCGCGTCGAGATGTGCCGAGAGTTCCCTATTGGACGGCTCGACCATAACGGTACCGTCGGGGAACAGGATTGTGGGCACGGACTGTCTGCCGCCGTTGAGCTCCATCATCGCCTCCAGCGCGCCCGGTTCCGTCTCTATATTCACCGATGTGTACTTCACACCTCGGCTATCAAAAACCCGCTTTGCTCGATGGCAATCGCCGCACCAGGTCGTGCTGTACATCAGTATCGTCTCGTCTTGCAAGTGTAACTCCTGAGTCGTTAATCCTCGTTCATCCTTCGGGCGCAAAGAGCGAGCCTATCGTGCTCTCACTGCATACAACAACATGAGACCGTGAAACATTGCCTGCCGATATTGCCTAACTCAGGCGCTGCAGAAGCCCACCGACCGTGAGCCAGTAGTAAATGGTGTACGTGCCTACGAGCAGCAGCAGTACAGCGCTCACAGGCTCCACGAAGCGTGCGACCGTCTGCACCCGTGAGACCGCTGCCCGGCCCAGGAACGCGGTGCCGAGCGTGAGCCCGGTGATGACCGTGCCCATGCCGAGCGCGTACAGGACGAACTGAAGCGCACCGGAGAGGACGCCGCCACTCGTCAGCGCGTTCACCATCACCAGCAGAAAGATAGGCAGTGTGCAGCCGAGGGAGGCGGCCCCGTACGCGAGCCCGTACATCAGGTAGCCCTGCGCTCCGGTCTGACGCGCTCCCTGTCCCAGCTTGCCCGCAACACGGTCTCCCAGGGGCGAGTACAGCTTGCTCCCGCCCGCCATCCTTCCGCCAAGCCCGACGAGCAGCAGGCCGATGAGCAGCCCTATCCATGGGAAGAGGTCCACTACGGCTGAGGTAACGGTGTTCAGCACGAACCCGACGACGCCGAACAGGAGTACGAAGCCCAGTGTCACCATGACACTAACCTTCACCGCGCGGAGAAGCATCTGACCGGTATGGCGCGGGCCGACGCTTGTGCCTCCGTCACTCAGATAGTATCCGAGGTACGCCGGCAGCAGCGCGAAGCCGCACGGGTTGACCGAGGCGACCATCCCGGCCGCGAAGGCATAACCGAGTGGCAGGGCTCCCGCCAAGCTCTGCAGGAGCGTGCCAGACGCCGATGACGCTCGCTCCACGCTTCCGACTATCCCTAGCGACCCCGCGCCCGTAAGCAGCGCTGCCACTACCGCGGCCACTACCGCGAGCCCTGAGACAAGCAGTCCCACCTGCGCGCGGTGGTCGCGTATCTGTAGCTTTTCTATCTTTATCATCTTTATCTTCCGTCTCTAAGT
>JADDPP010000432.1 GCA_016781845.1 Rubrobacter sp. | reverse complement strand
AAAGGGAGAGGCTACGTTCTGGGTGATGCTGCGGAGCACAGCGGACCTTAGAGGCGCGCACGCCCGGCAGTCCCGGAAGGATCGCGGCGATTTCGTCTACCGGCAGCTGCGTAAGAGGGCCGATGAGAGCCAGAAAGGGCTGCGCTCCCTGCTGCAGAAGCGGCGCGTGACCTACAAGCCCTTCTGGATTGTCAACGCCATCCGCGTCACGGCCGGGATGGCTACCCTGGACGAGCTAGCGGCGCAGCCGGAGGTGGCCGAGATCCTGGCGGCTCGAACCTACGAGCTGCCGGAGCCACTGCCCGGTCAGCAGGAAGCGACCATACAGGCGGTCGAGTGGGGTATAAGCAACATCCGGGCGGACCAGGTGTGGAGAGATTTCTCTGCACGGGGCGAGAGCATCGTGGTTGCCAATATAGATACTGGAGTCAAGTACGATCACCCCGCTCTCGTCAACCAGTACCGTGGCAGGCAGTCCGACGGAACCTTCAATCACAACTACAACTGGCACGACCCGTCCCGCATCTGCGGCGCCCCTTCCCTCGCACCGTGCGACAACGACGGTCACGGGACGCATACGATGGGCACCATCGTTGGCGATGACGGCTCGGAGAACAGGATCGGTGCAGCCCCGCGCGCCACATGGATCGCGGCGAAGGGTTGCGAATATGATTCCTGCTCCGACGCGGCTCTGCTGAGCGCTGGACAATGGGTACTCGCCCCCACGGATCTCAACGGGCAGAACCCCCGTGCCGATCTGCGACCGCACATCGTCAACAACTCGTGGGGCACCAATAATGGGAGTGATCCCTTTTACCGGGCAACGGTGCAGGCGTGGGTAGCGTCGGGCATCTTCCCGGTGTTCTCGAACGGCAACGCGGGGCCAGGCTGCGGCACAGTAGGTTCTCCGGGCAGCTACCCGGAGAGCTACGGTGTGGGAGCGTACAACGCCAGCAATGCCATCGCCAGTTTCTCGAGCCGGGGTGCTGCTCCGTCCGGGGCTGGCGGGGGAACCAAGCCAGACATAGCCGCGCCCGGCGTCAACACCCGCTCCGCTTGGAACAACGGCCCGTACCATACGATAAGTGGCACGTCAATGGCTGCGCCGCATCTCGCGGGCGCGATAGCCTTGATGTGGTCCGCGGCTCCCGTACTGGTCGGAGACATTGCGCTCACCCGTACCATCCTGGATGAGACAGCTACCGACACCTCGGATCTGACCTGCGGCGGCACGGCGGCTGATAACAACGTCTTCGGTCAGGGCCGTCTCGATGCGTACGCCGCCGTGCAGCAATCTCCACGTGGCCCGACCGGTAGCCTGGGGGGAACTGTAACGGACGCGCGCGACAGTGCTGCAATCGCTGGAGCAACAGTCAGCATCAGCGGTACTGTGGATCGGGTGACAACAACCGATGGGTCGGGTGTCTACAACATCACGAATCTGCCGGTCGGAACCTATGTCGTTTCCGTGCGAGCGTTCGGATACGTAACGGAGAACTTAGCCGACGTTGAAATAGCTGACACCGCTACTACTACGCAGGACATTCGCCTGACCGCCGTGCCAACCGGTACGGTATCCGGCTACGTCCGAGACTCTGCCTCGGCCCCTATCGCCAACGCCACCGTTACCCTCGCCAATACACCGATTGGCGCAGCGACAACGGGAACGGACGGATTTTACTCGTTCCCAAGCGTACCCGAAGGTACGTACATAGTGCGCGCCGAGGCAGACGCATGTGTCGCCGCGAAAACAGAGGCTCTGACCGTAGACGGTGTTGAGACACTCGACTTTTCCCTAACGCGCACCACAGATAGCTTCGGCTATTTCTGTCGGGCTGAACCCTCCAGTTTCATTGACGCAAGCACGGTCCTGTCGCTAACCGGTGATGACGCTTCGGCGGCGGTCACTCTTCCCTTCCCCTTCACGTTCTACGACCGGACGTACACTCAGGCGTACATCTCGACCAACGGTCACCTCAACTTCCTCGCCGCCAACTCCTCAGAAAGCAATCGTGAACTCCCCACGAGCTTGGCGCCGAACGCCGCCATCTATCCGTTCTGGGATGACCTGGTCGTTGACAGCTCAGCCAGCATCCGAACAGAGTCGCTTGGGGACGCGCCGAACCGAAGGTTCGTCATCGAGTGGCGCAACCTCCATGTTTTTCAGAGTACGACGAGGCGGGTGCGCTTCGAAGTGATCCTGCACGAGAACGGACAGATTCTGGCGCAGTACGGGGACATAGCCAACGACGCCCGTGAGCAAGGCGGCTCGGCCACTATTGGCCTCGAGAACCACAGCGGAAGCATCGCACGGCAGTATGCCTATAACCAGCCAGTAATCACGGATGGCCTGGCCGTGCGTTACCTGGAGACTTCCCCGCCCGACACGGCTATCCTGACGCAGCCCGACGGCGTGACCAGAAACACGTCCGGCAGCTTTACCTTCTCGTCCACTGAGGCGGTCTCCACTTTTCAGTGCAAGTTGGATAACGAACCTCTCTCCATCTGCACGTCTCCGCAGGAGTACACAGCGCTGGCCGATGGTGATCACACCTTCCAGGTACGTGCAACCGATGCTTCGGGCAACACGGACCCCACCCCTGCATCCTACTCCTGGACGGTGGACACTACGCCGCCTGATACAACCATCCATACAGGCCCGAATGACACCACCAGCGGACGGTCCGCCAGCTTCAGCTTCTCCTCGGAGCCTGATGCAACGTTCGAGTGCAAGCTCGACAACACCGCCTTCAGTGCCTGCACCTCACCGCAGGAGTACAACGACCTGACGGAGGGCGAGCACACCTTCCAGGTACGCGGAACCGACACGCTGGGCAACACGAACACCATCCCCGCGAGCCGGACGTGGACGATTGATCTCACGTCGCCGCTTCCACCAGTCATCGCGACTCCAGCGAGCGGCAGCCGCTTCAGATCAGGCGACCTCACGATCGCGGGAACGGCCGAGCCGGGCACGCAGGTGGAGTTGCTCGACGGTACCGTCTCCGTGGGCATTGTCACCACTGACCCAGGTGGTCAGTGGTGCCTTGTTCTCACCGGCCTGCGGGATGGGG
>JADDPP010000498.1 GCA_016781845.1 Rubrobacter sp. | reverse complement strand
AACCACTGACCGAGGACACGGGTGCCGCCCAGGCTCATGTTGATCACGTCTACCCGGTCGTTCGCTGCGGCTACTATCGCGTCCGTGATCCAGATCTGCCTTGCGCTGCCGGTGTTGAATACCCTGTAGGCGCGCAAGCCGACGTTCGGAGCTACGCCCTTAATGGCGCCGTTCGCGGCTATGGTGCCCGCGACGTGCGTGCCGTGGAAATGCCTATCCCACGCATCGGTGGTGCCGGGCACGAACGTCTTGGAGCCAGGCATGATGTTAGCCTTCAGATCAGGATGATCGAAGTCGAAGCCCGTATCGATCACACCCACTACGACATCGCGGTTGCCCGTATGCACATCCCACGCCGCGCCGTTGCCTGTGACGCGATCTATGTTCCACGCCCAGTCCATAGGATCAGTAGAGCCTAGGGACTCAGCAGCCCCACTCTCCACGCCGTCCACCTGCGGCAGGTTGAGCTCTACCTGTAGAGTTGGACCTACACTCGCAACCTGGCTGTTGCGGAGCATAGCCTTGAGGAAGGCGGTGGGGTTGCTGGCCTGTACCTCGAGGACGCCGATCTGATCAATCCTGGTTACTACTACGCCGCCAGCCTTTTGAATCGCTGATAGGGCTGACTGGGTGACCGACTCGCCGGTCAGCACTATGGTGAAAGTCTGGCCCCCCCCGGCTGAGACTGGTGACGAGGCCCCGGCGACGAGCGCCAGCAGCAGTGCGAGGGCGAGAACCGCGTTGAAGGGCTTCCGGAACTGGTTGTGCAACGCTATCTCCTCCATACCTGTGTGAGTTGACCGCGTGGAGCCCGACGGTGGCTCCTCAGTGTCACAAGAATACAAAATATGGCGCGAAAAACAAAGCCGTATCCGAACGTCCGCTATACTGACGATAAGTAAGCGCTCAAGTGGGTGTGGCGCCCGCAGCGCAACCGCGTGGATCAGGCAATGCCCGTTAGCACCACCTCGGCGTTGAGTGCTTCAAGCCGGGCGCGGGTGGTTTCGATAGCGACCGGAGAGGCGTCAATGGCGAGCCAGTCGCGACCGAGCTTGTGGGCGACTGCGGGGGTCGTGCCTGAGCCACAGAAGGGATCGAGGACCAGGTCGCCGGGGTCGGTCGAGGCAAGCAGCACCCGCCGGAGCAGCTCCTCCGGCTTCTGGGTAGGGTAGCCGGTGCGCTCTGGTGAGAGAGGGTTGATCATCGGGATGGACCACACATCGTCCATGACCCTTCCGTCAGGGTGCGGCGTGTATAGCTTGCCGGAGCGGGCGCGGATGCCTGACCGAGCATAACCACTCGTGGGGGCGTACGGCTCGCGCACCTCGCTCGCGTTGAACTTGTAGCCGGGGCCTTTGTGGTAGACGAGGATGTTGTCGTGCTTGTGTGGGAAGGCACGTGTTCCCCTGCCGCCGCCCGTGTAGTGCCAGATGACCTCATTGCCGAAGTTACGCGGCCCGAAGATGTCGTCGAGTAGGAGGCGTGCGTGATGCACGCTGCGGCGGTCGAGGTGCAGATAGAGCGTTCCGCTGTCTGCAAGAGCTCGGCGAATGGCCGCGAGGCGCGGTTGCAGCCACCCCACGTACTCGGCGGGGCTGCTCCACCGGTCTCCGAACGTGCCAGCATCGCCCAACCTGTCGCGGTTCGCGCCAAACGGCGGGTCAGCGTATACGAGCTGAACGCTGCCCTCAGGGAGCCGCGTCAGGTAAGGCAGGTTGTCGCCCAGATGAAGGATGCCCACGGGTGGAAGTATACTCGCCCACGCGCAGGGTTCAAAGGCAGGTTGACTGCACAACACGGCCAAAGCCGAGCCTGCGACGAGTCCGTGAGTTTGGAGCATGGACTCCTCGCAGCGCTCAGACTGACGAGGACTACAGCTTCTAACCGGAATCCGCGCGGACCCGCCCCCGTGAGTGCATGGAAGGCCGCCAGCCATCTGTGTCAGTGCCGGTCGTGCGCCTCGTGGGAGGTCATCATGGTCGGGTCGTTGCGCTGCGGGTCCTGCGGGGCAGCCATCATGTCCTCGCCTGCCGCCATCATCGCCATCGGCATTGGCACAGCACCGCCAGCTGCCCCCTCTGTGAAGGGCTGGTTTGCGGCGCATGGGGTGCCGAAGCGTGGCTCCCTGAACGGGAGGTGCGTCGCGCCTCGGGCGAGGATGTGGATGTGGTTGGTGCCCTGTGGCTGGTCGCGCTTGCCCCACATCGTCCAGGATCGCGCGTTCGCGTAGTGGCCGACGAAGGCACGCCGGAACCGGTCCGGGGTGCGGTTGGAGTGCGAGCGGTGCAGCACGTGACCCGCGAAGAAGATTACATCTCCAGGCTGTACGGGCACCGCCACCTCGCGCCCCTCGTACTTCGCCGCCACTCGGCTGAGGGTATTCACCTCCGTGTCAGTGTGGGAGACGTTCTCCACAACCGTCAGGTCGCCGAGGTTGGAGTGATTCTGGCGGACGCGGTCCCCGGTGGGGTATATCGGCTCATGCTGCGAGCCGGAGGTTACCCAGAGGCAGCCGTTCTCCTCGTCAGCGGGGTCCACCGCCAGCCAGGCGCCGCAGAGCGTGTCGGGGTACGTCGGGATGTAGTAGCTATCCTGATGGTAACCCTGCCCCTCCCCGCCGGGCGGCTTGATGAAGAGCATGCTCTGCATAGCCATTACGTCGGGGCCGATGAGCGCCTCCAGCACGTCGAGGATGCGCGGGTGGAGCAGGAACCGCTCGTGTATCTCCAGTTGGCGGTGCAGCATGTGGATGCGCAGGTAACGCCGCTCGATCTCCTCGATGGGCGTTCCTGGCGCGGGTGGCTCCAGCCCCCGTACCTGTACACGGCCGTACACAAGGTCCTCGACGTGCTCGCGGAGCTCCGCCACCTCCTGCTCGCTCACAAGGCCGCGGACGACGAGGTAGCCCTGCTCGTGGAAGGAGATGTACTCCTGCACGCTCACCCTGTAGCGCTGGCGCTGGTCCGAGAAGTCCGTTGCTATGTTCGCCGGTCTGTGGAAGCCGTCTGGAGTGGGATCAGCCTCCGGGACTCCGAGGACGCCGACCGCGCCGTTCGTCATCGCCCCTGGTCGTGTTTCTGTCGTCACCGCCGTCACCTCCTTGGCTAGGGACACTTGCCTCCGGGCTGTATTCGTCACCGCCAGTACCGTGCCTTCGCTCCACTCGGTGGAGCGTCATGTACCTGTCCGTCGCGCCAGCTCGATGCATCGGCGCCCGCCATCGCCGGGCTGGCAGGGCGAACACGAGGCTCGCCCGTACACGGGCTAGGCGCACAGGTAACACCACCTAGAAGCCCAGCTTCGCCCTGATTGCTGCCTCCAGCTCGGCGAGCGGCACGCGGTCCTGAGACATGGAGTCCCGGTCGCGGATGGTGACGGCGTTGTCCTCCTGGGTCTGGAAGTCCACCGTCACGCACAGGGGGGTGCCTATCTCGTCTTGGCGGCGGTAGCGTTTGCCGATGCTGCCGGTCTCATCGTACTCTGCGGCGTACCGCGTCGAGAGCTGGTCGCGGAGCTCACGGGCGGTGGAGGCAAGCGGCTCCTTCTTCGAGAGCGGCAGCACCGCAACCTTTACGGGCGCGAGACGCGGGTGGAAGCGCAGCACGACGCGGGTGCCATCCTTATCCGGCTCCTCATCGTACGCGTCAAGCATGAAGACGAGGAACGCGCGGTCCACGCCGAGCGCGGGCTCGATCACGTACGGAACGATGTGCTCCCTGGTCTCCTCGTCGAAGTACGTCAGCTGCTGGCCGCTGCCGGCGGAGTGCGCCTTCAGGTCGAAGTCGGTGCGGTTTGCGACACCCCATAGCTCGCCCCATCCGAACGGAAAGAGATACTCCAGGTCGGTAGTACCCTTGGAGTAGTGGGAGAGCGTGGCGGGGTCGTGTGGGCGCAGGCGCAGGTTCTCGCGCTTCGCGCCCAGGCCGGTGAACCACTCCATTGTGTAGTCGCGCCAGTACTCGTACCAGTGGTCATCGTCGCCGGGTCGCACGAAGTACTCCAGCTCCATCTGCTCCAGCTCGCGCAGTCGGAATATGAAGTTGCCGGTGGTTATCTCGTTGCGGAACGATTTGCCCATCTGTGCGATGCCGAACGGCAGCTTCTGTCGGCTTGAGCCTAGTACGTTCGCGAACTGGACGAACATGCCCTGAGCCGTCTCCGGGCGCAGGTACGTCGTGTTAGCCTCGTCCTCCACCGGGCCGACGTAAGTCTTGAACATCGTATTGAAGGGCCGCGCGTCCGTCCACTGGTCCCTGACACCACAGTTGGGGCAGGCGATGCCCTCCAGCGGGTTTGGAAGTCCCTTCGCCACGTTCTCCTCGTAACTGGGGAGGTGGTCCGCGCGGAATCTCTGCTTGCAGTTGCGACAGTCCACGAGCAGGTCGTTGAAGTTCTGCAGGTGGCCGGATGCCTGCCATACCTGTGGATGCATGATGATGCTCGTCTCCAGGCCGACCACCTCGGGACGCCGGCGCACGATGTCCTGCCACCATGCATCCTTGATGTTGCGCTTGAGCTCGACACCCATCGGGCCGTAGTCCCAGAAGCTGGCGTATCCGCCGTATATCTCGCTGCTGGGGTACACGAAGCCGCGCCGCTTGGAGAGCGAGACTATGGTGTCCATACTTACTTTGGTTGCCTGCACCTGCTTACCTCCTAAAAACAAGAAACCCTCGTCCCTACAGGTCTAGGGACGAGGGTTGTTTCCCCCGCGGTTCCACCCTAGTTGACCACGATGTCCTCGCGGCCCACTCTGGAAGCTGTGTGGCTCCGAGTCGCCTTCCCCGCTCTTACTCGCTACCGGTCTCTCAGCGTATGCCCGGTTCTCTGGTTAGCGCCGTCATCGGGTACTACTACTCTTCAACGCCTTGCTGTGTCGCCTATTATCACCTACTTCGCTGCCGTGTCGCCACCACTGCTCAACTGGCGGTTGCCTCCGGAGCGGAGGTAGGCCACGAAGTTGGGAGCGCGACTAAGCGTCAGCTTGATTACCATTGTACCATCGGGCGACGGGTACGCTCGCACCACCGGCGTGCCGAGCCTGCGGTATGCTGCGCTCACTCCAAGCAGAGAAAGCAGCAGCGCGACCATTCCCGGCCTCAACGGACCGTCTCCTGAGCCGCGACCTTTGCGCGTGGGTGGGCGGAGTCGTACGCCTCGTGCAGGCGCTCTGTGTTGAGCTGGGTGTAAATCTGTGTGGTGGAGATGCTGGAGTGACCGAGCCACTCCTGGACCTTGCGCAGGTCGGTGCCTCCGTTGAGCATGTGAGTGGCGAACGAGTGCCGCAGGGTGTGAGGCGTTATGCCGTCTATCTTCGCGGCGGACGAGTATGCCTTGAGGATGAGCCAGAAGCCCTGGCGAGTGAGCCGCTGGCCCCGGTGATTCAGGAACAGCGCGTTCTCCTCCTGCTTGCGGAGCAGCACGGGCCTGGCATCGGCGAGATATACTTTCACGGCCGAGAGAGCGCGGTCGTGAACGGGCACGAGTCTCTCCTTGCGGCCCTTGCCAAGACAGCGCAGGAACTGTCCGTCCATGCTGATGTGGGCGACGTCCAGGTTGACGAGCTCGCTAACGCGCACGCCCGTCGCGTACAGCACCTCAAGCATCGCCCGGTCGCGAATACCCTCCGGGGAGTCCTGCCTGGAGGCCTCCTCAAGCAGGGCGTTCACCTGCTGTACCGTTATCGCCTTGGGCCAGTACTTCTGCACGCGAGGGCTGACGAGGTCGGAGGTAGGGTCCTGTGCCACCTGTTGGTCCGCGGCGAGGAAGTGGAAGAAGCTCTTGATAGCGGCCACCTTGCGAGCCTGAGTCGCGGGCGCGTATGCCCGCTCATCGGTGCCTTTGAGATGGAGCAGGTAGTCCTGCACATCGGTGCGCGCGACGCCGCCCCAATCGAGGATCTCCGGGCGCTGCTGCAGCCATTCGTGGAACTGGTTTATATCGTTGCGGTATGCAGAGAGCGTGTGGTTGGAAAAATGTCGCTCGGCGGACAGATGCGATATAAACTCTTCAAGAGCAACTTTTCCATCGAACACGATAACCTCCTGGGCATACAGATTGATATAACTCTTTCAGGCCATTCTAACAGAGTCTCGAATGTTTGCAACCTGTTGCTTTGCTTAGGGTGGGGAGTCGTGATGCTTCTCCAGCCACTCCTGGTACAGCTGTTTGCGGCTAGTGCCAGTTTCATGTGCCACCTGACGCACGGCCGCGCTTGCGTGCATCCCTCCCTCGACGAGCCGCTCCACCTCGTCCAGAGGCGAGGTTGCTGCTTCCTCCGGTTCTTGCGGGGCACCCTGGCCGATGACGAGGGTGTACTCGCCCCTGGGCTGGTTCGCGGTCCAGTAAGCACGCTCCGCCGAGATGGTCGAGCGTCGTATCTCCTCGTGCAGCTTCGTCAGTTCGCGGGTTACCGCGATGGGGCGGTCGCCTAGCTCGTCCTCAAGCGCCTCCAGCGTGCGCAGCAGCCTGTGTGGGGCCTCGAAAAGCACAAGGGTGTAGCCCAGGTCGCGAACCTGCCGCAGCTTCTCCTGACGCTCTCTAGGACGCCTGGGCAGGAAGCCGAGGAAAAGGAAGCTCTCGGTTGGCAGGCCTGAGAGGATGAGCGCGCTGAGCACGGCGGACGGACCAGGCACAGCTGAGACGGGCAAGCCTTCCTCATACGCGGCGAGCACGAGCTCTCGTCCGGGGTCGGAGACGCCCGGTGTGCCCGCATCCGTCACCGCGGCCACATCCCCCTCCCGTAACGCTTCGAGAATCTGGCCGAGGCGCGCAGGCGGCGAGTGCTCGTTGTAGCTCAGGAGGGGGCCGTGGATGTCGTAGTGGGTGAGGAGCTTGCGAGTGTGCCGGGTATCCTCCGCGACGATGAGGGAGGCGGAGCGCAAGGTGTCGAGCGCGCGGAGGCTGATATCCCCCAGGTTGCCTATTGGGGTGCTGACAAGGTACAGGGTTCCCACGCGCGCCATTATAGCGGTCGAAGCGGCTGGCACGCCTTTTGCACCGGTTTCCTCACGTAACAGCGGCATAGACCGCGTCTATTAGGAGGAACGAGAGATGCTGAACAACAACTCGTACAACATCGTGACAGCCTTGCACGACAAGTCAGAGGCGCTTGCTGTCTACGACAAGTACATCCAGGACGCTGAGGCTGCGGGAAGCCAGGAGTGCGTCCAGCTCTTCCGGCAACTGCAGCAGCAGGACGAGCAGAACGTGCAGACGCTAAGGCAGCACGTGGAGATGCTGGTCCAGAACGGCAAGTTCTAGGTTTCGCTTCTCGTACCCAAAAGCCCGCCCCTTTCGGAGCGGGCTTTTTCGTGTGCCGGAACCCGTATTACAGTGAAACAGCGGCCTGGTAGGTCCCTTCCGCCGAAGCGGTCTGGTCGCCTATTGCCCGCCGCTGGTCGTACCCGCCCGCGCATCGGCGCCGGGCGCCGGCGACCGGTCATCGCCCCCAGTCGCGTCCGCGTACTGCAGAGGCATGTGGCTGGGCTCTCTCTCCGTTTTGCCGCCGCGCGCCCTCAGGTTCAGCATCTCGACGAGGACGGAGAATGCCATGGCTGAGTAGATGTACCCCTTCGGAATGTGGTGGTGGAAGCCGTCCGCGAGGAGCGTGAGCCCGACGAGCAGCAGGAATGAGAGCGCGAGCATTTTGACAGTCGGGTGACGGTTCACGAACGCGCTGATCGGACCGGAGGCCACCAGCATCACGAGAACAGCGATCACCACTGCCGCGATCATCACCCCCAACTCGTCCACCAGCCCCACGGCGGTGATCACCGAGTCGAGGGAGAACACGATGTCCAGCAGGATAATCTGGACGATGACGCTTGTGAACGATGTAGCGGCCCTGCCAGCACCGTGCTCCTCCTCACCCTCCAGGCTGTTATGGATCTCATGCGTGCTCTTGGCTATCAGGAAGAGGCCACCGAGGATAAGGACGAGGTCGCGCCCCGAGATCTCGCGCCCCAACATCTCGAAGAGCGGCCTGGTCAGCCCTATCACCCACGAGAGTGAGAAGAGCAGCCCTATGCGCGTGAGCATGGCGAGCCCGAGGCCGACCCTCCGTGCGGTATCACGCCGTTGGCCTGGCAGCCTGCCCGCGAGGATGGAGATAAAGATGATGTTGTCTATGCCGAGCACGATCTCGAGCGCCGTGAGCGTCCCAAGAGCTATCCAGATCTCTGGGTTAGTTAACCAGTCCATAAGAGTTCCCCTCGATATGAGTTTGCCGTGAGGCTTCTTCGTTTGAAATAAGGGTACGTATCCGCAACCAGCGGGCCATGAGCCCGTCGTTCACCGATCCTCGAATGGGTCGCCCAGCTCCCTGAGCAGCTGGCCGACCGCCGTGCAGCGCATCCGCGCTGCTGAGCCTCCCGTTCCCACCTCTGCGGAAGCCCGGTGTGGCTAGCGCACATCCGAGAGGGAATGATTGTGCCAGTCCAATCCCGCGTAGTCGTCCGTCACCAGCGAGAAGACGTGGTCGTCCGCTGGCTTCCCATCCTTGTCCAGCCGACTGCGGCGCAGGGTACCCTCTAGCACGTACCCGCACGACTCGGCCACGGCCCGGCTCCTGACGTTGCGCGGGTCCATCCGAATCTCGACACGGTTCGCCCCCAACCCCTCGAAGGCGAGCCGGGTCACCAGCCGGACGGCTTCGCGCATGTACCCGCGCCCCTGCGCGCTCCGGCGCAGCCAGTAGCCCACCGCGAAGGCGCGCAGCTCCCAGTTCGGGTGCAGCAGGCTTACGTCACCGAGGAGACAGCCCCCGCCGCGCTCGAAGATACCGAAGGACAGCCGCTCGCGGAGCAGCCAGCCTGCCTGATCCCGGGCAATGATTACGCGGGCATCATCGAGCGAGCGGACCCGGTCGGGCACGCAGATCCAGCGCCCGAGGAGCTCTCTGGACTCGTCAATGGCCTGCAGCAGGGCTGGAGCATCGCCAAGGGAGAGGGGCCGGAGCAGTACGCGGGACCCGTGGAGCACTTCGGGTACGGGGATGAGCGTTGGCGACAGGCGACTATCCATCGTGCTCCTCCAGGACGTGACATCGCCGCGGTCCGTCGAAGGACTGCCAGGGTGACGTTAGTATATCAGGGCCTCGTCCGGTTTGGGCCCCGCTGTGTGTCTGTGGCAGGGCGGTTTCGAAGCCGCTGCGGGTGGGGATGGACAGTTCGCGCAGACGTTGCGTGCAACGTCTCTACAGCCCTTACCATCCATCGTACCGTGATGTATCCGCCATACATTTGCCGCAAGGGGAGGCATGCGTCTCTGGGCCAGCTTTGAAATCAGCGTGGGCGTGCGGATGAGCGAGCGGTCCTCACCGTGACAGATGTGCGAAAGGCCACTCCGCCTCAGGAAGCGGATGCCGCGAGCAGGGCAAAGCCTGCCGGGAATGTGCGCCCGAACAGGAGGAGCAGGAGCGCCCCAATCCACCGAAAGCACAGGAGGGCCGCGTATCCGCTCCGCTACGTCGCACTTCCGCGGACCTGCGCGTCCAACGTTCGATGCATGAGGCTTGCCATCTCCTCCCACACCTCCCTGGGCTCGCCACGCGAGGCTGCGTATACGACGCGGAATGTCAGGCTCCGGTGATGCTCCGTGGTACTCGTGTCCGCGTATATATCAATCAGCTGCGCGGAGATGAGATCAGCCCCCAGCGCATCGGCGATCACCCGCTCCGCTGCGGAAGCTCGGGTATCTGCCCCGACCAGCAGGGAGATGTCGAAGCTCCTCGCGTCTCGGCGCGCGACCCTCGATTTCTCGGAGGGGCCGGGCGAGGGCATCGGCAGGTATAACTCTGCCCCGAAACTTGTGCGGACAGGGATGAGCCCGTAGGCGGTGTGAGCCAGTTCCCCCACGTGCCCCACGAGTCGCCCTCGCTCATCCACGAAGCAGGCACTCCTACCCGACAGGAACGGGAACGGGGCGGACTCGGCTGTCGTTGGGGAGGCACTGATGCAGGAAGCGCGCCCCGCTCAGCATATTTGGAAGCAGTGAGGGGCGGAGTACACCGTTGCCCGCCGGTGGGTTCTCGACCCTCAGCGCCTCCGGCCCCTCCCCCACCCCTCCGACCCTGTCCATCAGGAACGAGTCCAGGATGGCCTCGTCGTAGCCCCACGCACACAGCATCTCGCGCACCGCTTCTTCCTGATCCCATACCGTGGCGGCAGGCGCAGTGCGCGCCAGCGCGGGAAGGACATCGGGACGGATTTGCGAGTATCCCTCGATGCGCAGAATCTCCTCGATCAGGTCCGCAGGGTGCGCGACATCCGTGCGCCACCACAGGGGAGTGGCTGCGATCGTCCCGTCATCTCGGGCCGTGGCTGCGAAGCCCAGGGACGAGAGTATCTCGACGGACCGCACCGGCGGGAGAGGCACGCCGCTGATGCGCCGGATGTCCCCGCACGCGAGAGTGATCGCTTCCCTCGTCGTGTCCGGCATTGGACCGGACCGCCACAGCTCGATCTCCTCGACGTGGCCGCACTCCGTAAGGAGCGCGAGGAAGCGCGCCAAGGCTACCTCGACGAGCTCCGCCGGGAGCAGCTTGCTGCTCCGGAGCGACGCCTCAGTGGCGAGGCCATGCCTCCTGGCCGTCCGACGGACAAGGTGGGGGCGGAACGTCCCGGCCTCCACCACGATGTCCCCGCCGCCCGATGCCACTGCGGACGCGCCCCCACCCATCACGCCCGCGAGTGCCAGTGGGCCGCGCGCGTCCGCGATAACCAGGTCGTCCTCCGACAGCTCGACCGTCCTCCCGTCTAAGAGCCGCAGCATCTCCCCCGTGCGCCCCGACCTGCTCCGCGCGGAGGGGAGCTCGACCCCCTCCGCCGCGTAGACGTGGAGGGGCTGACCCAGCTCGATCATCACGTAGTTCGCCAGGTCAACGAGCGGGCCTACGGACCGCTGCCCGTAGCTCTCCAGATCACCGAGCATCCCCTCGGGCAAGACTTCCGATCGCACCCCCCGTATGTGCAGGAAGCATACGTGATCCTCGCCCCTAGGATGTTCGGTCCGGCGCTCCCCGCCCGGCAGCTCCGCTAGGCGTGGTTCCCTGACCCCGGAGCCGAACGCGGCGGAGACCTCGCGCGCGATCCCGAGGATCGAGAGGCAGTCGGGGCGGTTCTGGCGTATCTCCAGCGACACCATGGGTCCGCGGTCGGTGAGCTCGACGGGGCCCTCAACCATGTGGCCGATCTCGGTGAGTCTCCGCAGGATCTCCTCCGTGGGGGGCGCGTCCACATACTTCACCAGCCAGGATACAGGCACCTTCATTTGCTTATACCTCCGGTATGTAGGACATGCGGGGACCGTACAGCTCTCGGATATCGGAGATGCCGGTCGCACCCATCACCAGTCGATCGAGCCCCATACCGAACGCGAAGCCCGAGTACTCGTACCAATTGATCCCGACGGAAGTCAGGACGTTCGGATGCACCATGCCAGCCCCGAGGATCTCTACCCAACCCTTGTGCTTGCAGATCGCGCAGCCGGACCCTGAGCAGAACCGGCAGAGGATGTCTACACCCAACCCCGGCTCGACCTGCGGATAGTACTTTGCGCGGAAGCGCCTCTCGACCTCGGGGCCGAACAGGTAGTCCAGGAACTCCCCCAGCACCCATCGCAGGTGACCCATGTGGATGCCACGGTCCACGGCCAAGCCCTCGTACTGGAAGAACATGTAGTTGTTCGTCGGGTTGACGTCCTCGTAGCGATACGCCTTGCCTGGCACCACTACCCGCAGCGGCAGCTCCCGCTCCTCCATTGTGTGGATCTCGACGGGGGATGTGTGGGTGCGCAGCAGGATATCCGGTTCAAGAACGTATACGGTGTCCTGCATCTCGCGAGCGGGATGGTCGAGAGGGATATTGAGGGCGGTGAAGTTGTAGAAGTCGGACTCGATCTCCGGTCCATCCGTGACCTCGAAGCCGAGGGACCGGAAGAAGCCGGTCACACGCCGCAGGACTTCGGTTGTTGGGTGGACCCGGACCGACGCGCGTGGGCGGTATCGGCAAGTCCGCATCGAACCGGGCTTCGCCGCGACGACTGTCCGCATAAAGCTCGCGGAGCCGCTCGGCGGAGAGTCGCTCGACCTCGTCCTTGAGCGCGTTCAGCCCCGTGCCAGCCCGCCTCCTCTCCTCCGGCTCCAGATTCCCAAGCGTCTGGAACCGCCGCCGTATCTGCGTCAGCAGCTCTCGCCTTCTCTCACGGACCTGTTCCACTGAGGGACTAGATGCGATGTCGCGGATCAGGGCGGCTACGTTTTCGTCCATAGCGTATTCTCCTTTCAGCGTTTCCGTTTGGCAGGTCCACAAACAAAAGAGGCCTCCCGGTCTTCCGGGAGGCCTCGTGGGTGCGTTCTGGGTTTTCGCCAATCAGGTCCAGGTGCTTCGCGCCCTCCTGCCCCCCGCGTTCGTGCGGGTAAAGCCAAAAAACGAGAACGCAAAGAAGCCGTAGCTCGGAGCGGAGGCGCTACGCAGGAAGGAGCGAAAACCGTTCGCTGATCCCTGCTTGTGAGTAGCCCAAGCCATCATCACGTCCGTTCCCCACTCGACTACAGCGCCACGTGTGAACAGACTGTAGCATGGCGGACGGCGAGCGTCAATGCGAGGACGCCGCCAGCCTGAGCTTTCCGCGGCCCTCATCTTGCTTGCTGCCCGCGTGCCTGGACGCTGAGGTGCTGATTAGCTGGACGGGTAGGC
>JADDPP010000339.1 GCA_016781845.1 Rubrobacter sp. | reverse complement strand
CTATCGAGAAGCCGCTGACACGGCTCGTGCTGCAGTGGGACTAGAGGCAGAGCGGGAATACGTTGCGAGGATACCCAACTCCGCTGGCGCAGTCGTAGACATGGAGCAGCGACGCGAATACCGCCTCAACCCGGATCACCCACCCCGCCGTCACAAGGCGAGAGTCTTCCTGTCGGCTCTTGATCGGGCGGTAGAAGACTCAGATGAATTGCGGACTGCCTTGCTGTCAGCTGCACGCACTCAAGCGGCGACGGCTACTCACATGGACAACTATGGGCAGCGGTACGTTATAGACTCCGAAATGGAGAGGCTTGGTAGACAAGCAACGGTTCGGAGCACCTGGATCATTCGCAGTCGAGAGAACCATCCCCGACTGACAAGCTGCTACGTCCTCTGATAGGAGGCAGGAGTATGAACGCTCAAGTGCATGTTCTCGATGTCGTAGCACTCACCGACGACTTACCTTCAAGCGGCCTGTATCGGGGACAGGTAGGTACAGTAGTGGAGCCACTTGCCCCAGATGTCTTCGAGGTCGAGTTCAGCGACATCAGTGGGCGTACATACGCGACCCTCGCGTTGCATGCCCAGCAGCTGACGGCCTTGCATCACGCACCGGTACCAACGGCTTGATCACGGGCGCCACCCGCCTTCTACGCCTGGTCCGGGTCATTCTCCGTCAGTATTACGGGTTGTAGCTCGGAGGGATCGCGGTCGAACATGCCGCGCATCTCCCCGAAGAGGCTGTTGAGGTCTTCGGGCGCGACGGCTTTGGAGAGTCGGGCCGCGTACGTGTCCCGAAGCTTCTTTACGTAGTACTCCGCATCGTAATCCGTCGCGCCCGGCTGGTAGAGCTTCTTGTAGCCCTTGCGGCCTCGTGCCGCCTGGTAGTAGCGCACGCGATCCCCCGGCTGCCACCGCTGCTTCGCGTCCCTGAGTACCTCGTACTGCTCTTCCTTCTTACCCGCGGCCCGGTATCCCTCCTCGGACTTCGACAACTGCACGGTCACAGCAAGGTCCTCCACAGGCAGCTTCTTGCTGCGGATTGCCACCACAGTGCGCTCGAAGCTCTCCCGCACGCCAGCGAAGTCGAGTGCCAACAGCTTCGGCAGCGCCTCGTTGAAGAACTTCTCCCCGTACGGCTCGTTGCGCGAGCTCTTGAACGCCGCGCCCACCATCTTTATCTCTCCGTCGTACCCCTGCAGGATGTAGTTCTTCTCCTGGTACGAGTACATCCGCGCGTACCGCCCATCGTGCTCCACCGAGATACCGGCTGGCAGTTCGCGTCCTACCTCCTCGACCAGTCGTAGCTCCTGCTCGTACGTCCAGCCCTCGGGCACCTGGAAGTACACTCCGTCCGTGTCCGCCTCGATCAGGCGCATCCCACGGGAGCGCAGCGCGCGCATCATCTGCAGAAGTATCTCCTGCCCCTTCTGCGTGACCTGCGTAGCAGCGCCAATATCCCCGAACAGGGCGAAGCTCGCGCCCATGGAGCCGTAGAAGCTATTGATGAGAATCTTCATCGCGCCCTGCATCGCCTCGTGGTACACCCGCTCAGGTGAACCAGGAGGCTGCAGCCGGCCCAGCCTCTTGTGTTCCAGTCGCAGCTCGGTGAGGTTGCGCAACATTCGGGGGAAGACGTGGAGGCTGTCCGTACGCGGCGCGATGTCGTACGCGAGCATTATCGAGGGGTACAGGGAGGCTACATCCGCCTTGACGACGCGCGAGAGTATCCCGCTCAGGTACATCCGGGTATATCCGCCGACATACTTCTCATCAGTCGCCACAGCAGCCCCGCCCGCGCGTGGAATGGACCTGCCGGCCCACAGATACGCCCGGATGAGGAGCGGCTCGATGAGTCCCTGGCCCGTGCCCGCGGTAGCTACACGCTCGTACGCCTTCGGCACCATGCTTGCCAGCGCGTACGAGCTGGCCATGAGCAGGCGCGAGAGGGCGTCCACCTCGCGCACGTCATCGAGCGCGTATCTACGCACCCGCTCGGGGTCCTCCAACCACGTCGTGTGTATCTCCGGCCCCTCGACGTACTCCCGATCCTCCGACGCCAGGCCGAAGTAGCGCGCGGCGGACTTGAGGCCGTACGAGCGGATGTCATGCACAATCGCATCGCGCCGCTTCACCGCGTGCAGCGTGTCTATGATCTCGCGCCCAGCCACGGAGAAGCGCTTGAAGGGATCAGTGCGCGCCCCCACCTTGAGCTGGTCGCGGCTCTCCACGGGCGCGTCGTCCTGCCGCCCCAGCGAGAGCTTCACACCGAGCGCTCCGCAGCGGGCCATGAGGAACGGCAGGTCAAAGTCGAAAACGTTATGTCCTTCGAGCACGTCCGGGTCGCGCTCGCGCACGCACGCCACGAACTCCCTTAGCAGTCCGGCCTCGCCGCCGCACTCCTTCGAGTCCATCACCCGCTCCCACCCGGAGCTATCTCGCAGCGACACCATAAATATCTCGCCGTCGAGCGGGTTGAGGGAGGTGGTCTCAATGTCGAACTGCAGCCTTCTCACGTCTTCCCAGAGCAATCCCTTGTACAGGGTTCGGCCTGTCTGAGTCAGGTACTGCTCCACGGGCGGACGATAATACACCTCCTCCCGAAGATCCCGCAGCCGATCCACCTTCCTGGTGCGTAGAATAGCGCGCTCGAGAATGGCGAAATCACGGGCGAGCACGAGGTACTTGTAGTACCCATCACCTTCCAGCTCCAGAGCCCCCGCCTGCACTCTGCGCGGCAGGACCGGAAACCCGTCCTGTGCGGGTAGCCGCTCCACCGGCAGGTCTCCGAGCAGCGCGAGGTCGGGCACTAGCAGCCACGGACTGAACGTCTCATCCTCGCACGCCGTGCTGCCGTCCTCCAGCCTGCGCCAGATCCTCGCCCTGCCCGCGTGCGTCGCTACCACCGAGACGATACCTGTCGCCGGGTCCGCCCCGAATAGCGTCGAGTCCCCACCGGGCGCCTCAGCGGACGCATGGGTAGAGGAGAGGTCTTCCGTGTTTGAGGGAGTCACAATTGTCATACGCTTCGATTCTATCAGAGCGCCTGTCTCTTCACGACTTACAGCATCCTCGCCCCAGCATCATCACGGGGCTCTGCCGCCATGGTCTGAG
>JADDPP010000069.1 GCA_016781845.1 Rubrobacter sp. | reverse complement strand
GTCAAAATAATAACTGAAATGGTCAATTCTTCACTGCGGAATATGGGCCGGAGGGCACCGCGCCGAAGCTAATGCTTACCGGGTCCAGCGTCACTTTCGCGGCCACGGCCGAGGCGAGGTTCTCGCGGCCCGCACCCTGGATGTTCACGTCGGTAACGGTCTTCTCGCCCGTCTGGGAGTCCTTCAGCACGCCGAGCTCGGCAGTGTTGACTATCGCTGAGCGAATCTGGGCGGCGGACCAGTTGCGTCCCTGCGCGCGGTTCTGGCCCAGGATCACCGCCGCGGAGCCCGCAAGGTGTGGGGTGGCCATGGATGTGCCCTGGAAGAACGCCCAGCAGCCGACCGCGCCGCAGTCTCCCGGCACGGAGCTGAGCACGTTCACGCCCGGCGCGACCACGTCCGGCTTGATGCGGAAGTCCACATCCGTCGGCCCCTGGCTGCTGAAGCCCGCCATGATGTCCACGTTCGGGGTCTGGATGTACCGAATATCCTTGCCTATGGTCGCGGACACCCCGTCGCTTCCCAGGAGCGCCTTGCCCGTGGAGAGCGCCACCATGTAGGCAGGCACGGTAGGCTGGTTCGCGGTGCCATCGGATGCCATCGCAACCGGATCGCCCGCCACGTTGTTCGCGACAAGAACCGCCACCGCCCCGGCCTGTTGAGCGTTGCGAATCTTCGTAGAGAACGTGCAACCACCGCGCGAGATGAGCGCGATTCTCCCCGTCAGGCTACCGGCCGCCAGCGCGGAGCACGCGGTATTCAGCCCGTTGGTCGTGCCCGTTACTACTCCGAGGGGAGCCGTAAAGTCGGAGGACACGGTGTTGAACTCGCCCGACGCTGCGCCGTACGTAGTACCACCCACCATGACCGGCGAGCCCACAAAGTGCGGCACCGTGCTCGCACCCGCTGTCAGCGCCCGCGCCGCCGAGCCGGGAGACCCAACCGTGCGGTAGCCGGGACCACTGTTGCCCGCCGCGACCGCTACGACCATGTTCGCCCGGTCCAGGTTGTCTACCGCTACCGTCAGCAGGTCCTGGATGCCCGATGCGCCGCCGCCGAGGCTCATGTTCGCCACGTCCATGCCGTCCCTGTACGCGGCATCCAGCGCGTTGAGGATGTCCTCGGAGCGCGCGCTACCCACTGTGCCGGGGAAGACGTTGTAGTTGCCAAGCAGCGCATTCGGCGCTACGCCGGAGACAGCGTAGTCAATGTCCACGCCGTCCACACTCGCTGGCGTGTGGTAGTTGCAGGCAACGGTGCCGGCCACATGGGTGCCGTGGCTATCAACAGCCTCGGCAGTCAGGCCCTGGACCTCGGCCTTGTTGTAGAAGACCTTCGCGACGATCACCTTGTTGTTCGTGAACTGGCGATCACCGAACTGAGTCTGTGACGCATAACCGGCATCAGCGAAGCAGGGGTGCGACACATCTACGCCCGAGTCCACGATAGCCACCTTCACGCCCTTGCCCGCCGTAGCGAAGCCACCGCCAGCGCTCCACGCCTCGACAGCGTCAATAATCGCGAGGTCGGGGTCCTGGTGGGCCGTGGGGTAGTAGACCCCTCGTACTCGGCGCGCTGAACAAGGGTGGAGCTACGTAGAGTGGTAAGGCTTGTACCGTTGAGCTTCACCGTGACCGCGTTCAACGCCAGGTCGAACTCGCCGGTAACCGTAGCCTTCGGCGCGTTCGCACGCAGCCAACTCTTGAAATCGTTGCGGAGCGCCGCGAGCTGCGCGCGGTATGCCTTCACCGTCGTGCTGTTGAAGTTGATCTTCTTGCCCGGCGCGGGGCGGGTCTTGCTGTAGGTCGCCAGCGGGTCGCCCTTGAGCTGGACAACCGCTTACTGGGTCGTGTAGCCAGGTTGGGTCAGCTTCGCGTCCGTGGCGGGAACCGCGAGGGCTGCAGCAGGCGAGAGCCCGCCCATCGCGAGTGAGAGTACGAGCAGGAGCGCCAGTACGGACGCCCGAAAACCCCTGTGCAAAGTCTGTCTCCTTATGTACGGTCGAATGCGCGATTCCACTTGGGGATAGGAGCAACCACGGTTGTTGAGGGTGAGGGCGGTCTCCTTTCTTCAGCGCTCGCTTGAACGAGGCGTGTGTTACTGGAGCAATGCACAAAGGATACACTAACCTAACCGGAAAGCAAAGAAATTGCAGCAGCAAGGTAGTGCTCTGGGGTTCTTACACCCCCGGTGCTGAGTTCTCCCGCCCTGCAAGCAGCAGGTACGAGAAGAGCGCCACCGCTGTGAGAATGCCGAACACGAACTTGAAGCCAGGGGCAAGGAGCGAGGGGGAGATAAAGCCCTCGATTGCGCCCGCAACGGCGAGCAGCGCCGCACCGCCCATAAGCAGCCGTACCGCGTCCTGCGCCGCCGCCACGAGCGCGTCCCGGCGGCTGAGGAGGCCCGGCAGGAGGACGGACTTGCCGAGCGCGAGACCGGCCCCGCCTGCTATGAAGATGACGGTGAGCTCGATCCAGCCGTGCGGACTCACGAAGCTCCATAGCTCCAGGCCAACCCCGCCCTGCTGCGCTACCGCGACCACCGAGCCGAGATACAACCCGTTGAACGCGAGCACGAGCAGTGTGGGCAGGTCGAGCAGGATGCCTCCCGCGAACGCGAGTATCGCCACCCGTATGTTGTTCGTCATGATGGTGGCCGAGGCCAGAGAACTCTCCGATGCCGAGATGTCCGCCCACCTGCCGGACCTCTGTACCTCATCTATCCTGCTCTCGATCCCCGGCGGCGCGAGCACTGCCTCCGCGGCGGGCGAGGAAAGCGTGAAGGCGTAGGAGAGCAGCGCCGGGATGATGAACGAGAGGAAGCTGAGCAGCACGAGCCCCCCATTCCGCCGGAAGGTCTGCGGGAACTCGTGCGTGAAGAAGCGCAAGATTGAGGGTCCGCTCTCCTCCCGCCGCGCGTAGACGTAAGGGTGCGCCCGGGCGAGCAGGCCGTTGAGGTACGCTACCACCTGAGTGCCGGGGAACTCCCGCCGCGCGAGCGCGAGGTCCGACGCGGTCTCCCGGTAAAGCGCCCCGAACTCCTCGATCTCGGCGGCGGTGAGGCGCGCCAGCCGCCTGCCGCGCACCTCGCCGAGCAGGTGCGTCAGCCGGTCCCACCGGGCTTTACGGGAAGTGATGAAGCGGTCTATCAT
>JADDPP010000454.1 GCA_016781845.1 Rubrobacter sp. | reverse complement strand
AGAAAATACAGGACGTAACCACACGCAACCTCCTGCTTCTGGTCCTACTAGCTCGAACCGTCTGGTTTGGAGTATCAGAGCGCTTGAATGCTCTTTACGTAGCCAGCGCTGTTACTGGCTTTTGTGACGACCGACCAGTGTAGCGCAGTTGAGGGAACGGAGTGGTACCAGTTGTCTGCCGCAACCGACGCATTCACCGATGCTGACTGCTGTCATAAAGGCACTGCAACCTGCGCTGTGCGAACAGGTATGATCACTTTCTAGAGCCCTCTGCCAGGGCGATTTCAAAGTCGGCGTGGCAGCCCTACGTCTCCCAGTTCCGCCGGGTGTACGGCGGCTACATCAGCGCGCGGAGGGTGAAACGCCTGTAGAGACGTTGCACGCAACGTCTGCGCGACGCGTCCATCCCACCAACAACGACTTTGAAACTGCCCTGCCATCCGCGCATTCTTACCTAATGGTGGGTGTAGCCGCGGTATACTGGCGCACGGGCATACCTGTCGCACGCCGGTCCGTCGCTCCACCCCATGCAAAACCGACCGATGCCTATCCCAGGCGCTGCTGCCACCACCAGACTGTCTCATGACATCTTAGACGTAGTTGGACACTTCTGGATGTCAGATATCTGCTCCTCTTTCCCACTCTTGAAGGTCAAGATATAAATGCGCGGCCACTCCGCTGTCGCTAGAATGCGACTCCCAGAGGCTCTAGGTGGACGTCATTATATAGCTCGTCACCGTTACTCAAGTTCTCAGTGCACCGATAGAACGGCCCATCAAGAGCGGCAGCTTCAGCAAACGAAAGCAGCACCTGGACGTAGCGCTAGTCGTGCGGTTGCTCAACCTCCGTCGGGCGTAGTGTCGGGATCATCCGATCGGGGGGCACTTGGTGTGCTTCAGCCTGGATAACCAGGATGAGGCTCAGCAACAGCGAGAGGCCCGGACAGATGTCCAGGCCCCCGCGATTTACCCTTTGATGGCGGGCGTTACCGCCAGCGCGGGCTATGGGTTCAGCTTGAGGATGTAGAGACCGTAGTTTCGGTCACTCGCCAGGAGCAGGCCATTGTGCGGCACGACGCTCCAGATGTTGACCGTAGGCGCATCCGCCGGAGCGCCCGCCCCCACCCAGTTGCCGATCTCCGTCGGCGCAGACGGTTTCGACATGTCGATGACCCGCACGCCGTCACTGTACCACGAGGCGTACACCGTGTTTCCGCGCACCTCGGGGTTGTGTACGCTCCACGTCCCGGTCGTCGCCACGGCCTCGTTGTTAGTGTTCTCGGTGGCAAACGTGCTGAGCTGGACGGGGTTGGCTCGGTTGGAGATGTCGAAGAACCGCAGGTAGCCCCAGCCGTTGAAGACTGCCGCTGCCCTGACCGTTACGGGAGCTGTCCCGTCCCTCAGCAGCAGCCCCGTGCTCCGCTGCACGAAGACTGCCGGAATGGTGGCCTCCACCAGCGAGCCGTTGACGAACACGGGGGTGCGCCCCATTCGTACCAAGGCTTCGCCTCCAGCGGCGCTGTTGTACACTACGACACCGGTCGCACCGGCGAGCTGCGCGCGAATGATCTTGTGCGAGAAGCTGCACGCGCCCCGCTCGATCAGAGCGATCTTACCGGCTGGATCAGCCAGGTAGGGATCCTCGGGGTTGCTGCCGTTGATCGAGCCGGCGGGACAGCCTTGCCCCACGTGCACGGTCTCGCCTGCCATGGCACGCCCGGGCAGGTCGACTATCGCAGGTGTGAAGGCGGCTTCCACCGCCATCCGGGTGCCGGTGAACGCGCTGCTCGTGAACTGGAACTCGAACGGCGAGAAGTCCTCGTCCGCCTGCACCAGGAGAGTCCCGTCTCGGGCCTCGTCGACCGAGTGCGCGTTCCCCTCCTGCCCTGGGCCGAAGCCCGTGCGCCCCAGGTAGGTCGGGTTCGAGGGGTCGGAGATGTCGAGCGTTATCACACCCGCATCCCAGTACGAGAGGTAGACGCGCGTGCCATCCTCGTTGGCCCGTGGACTGTGCAGCTGCGTCCTGGCATCGCTGCCCTGACGGACGCTGAGGTAGAGCGGGAGTCCGAGCCCCGGAGCGTCGAGCACGCCCCACTCGCCGATCAGTGTGGGGTTCGCAGGGTCCGTGATGTCCCATATCAGCAGGTCACCCTTGCCGCCAACTCCGTTAGCGTTCGAGGATGCAGCTTCCAGATCGGGCACCGACCCCAGCACGAGCACCTTGCCGCTCGGGGTCAGTGTCAGGTCCAGCTCGTGCACACCGCCGACATTTGCACCCAGGGCATCGACGTCGAAGAAGCTCAGGAACCGTGGAGCCTTGGGATCGGTGATGTCATACAGCTCCAAGCCGCTTTTGCCCACGCCCGGCGTAGCGTTGTTGCCGCAGTCTTGCAGGCCGATAGCGAGGATCTCGCGTGACCCAATCTTGATCGCCTGCATGTCCTCCATCGAGGTGTCAGGGTAATCCCGGGTGTCGGAGAGCTTCACCGGCCTCGCAGGCTTGGAGATGTCGATGATGTCGACACCAGTGCCTGGGCAGCCGCCCCGCCACTTGCCGATGAAAGCCAGGTTCTTGTATCCAGCCACATCCGCAAAGACGCCGGTGTTGAACTCGGCCGCATCGCCTTTGAGCGCACCGACCAGGGAGATATTGCGTGCCTTGCGGCTCTCCTGCGTCGCCGACGCCTGGTTCCCCAAGTACGCCTCGACGGACGAGATGCCTGACCCGTCCAGCCCGAGCAGGGAGTCCTCGGAGTGCTCCGGGTCGTCAGTAGTGAAGCCGGAATGATCATCGGCGCCGTGGCCTGGGTCGGCATACGTCCGAACCGTCCCGCCGATTACCAGCACCAGCATTAGCATGAGCACCATGAAGCGTCGTATCACCGGGTAGCCTCCTTGTGATGCGGTTATGAGTCGGGCAGAAGCATCTGGTAGCAGACCGAGCAGGCTGGGTAGATGCACCTCCGATTCATCCCCCAGCAGGATCCCCCGACCGCGCCTCGCTGCCCTCAAGCGCAGGTGCGGGCTATGAACGAATCGTTGACGCGAGTATAGCAAGCGCCGACTCGGGGGCAAGGGATTCGCAGCGGATTGGTAACTATTCAGCGTTGAGTTGCAGGCACAAAGGGGTT
>JADDPP010000495.1 GCA_016781845.1 Rubrobacter sp. | reverse complement strand
CAGTAGTGCTCATTTCCCCATTTCGTGGCAAGGTGTCGCTGTACTATAGAGCGGACACCTTCGAGGAGGCTGCAGACCTGGCTACCGTCGCCGAGATGGACAGGCAGGATCAAGGCACCCCGGGGCTGGCTCGGTACGAAGTGGACATCTGGCACGACAGTGAGTTCTGCTACAGATGTCTAAGCCTCACTAGCTGAGTTCTAACATCCGAATGGCCCGCCTCTTCCTCACACCAAGCGTCCAGGGTCTTCGCTACCCTATCTCAACTAGGCAATAACGTAGATCCGACATTGGCCTGGTAATGTAGCTCCATGGAAACCAAAAAGATCGATCCCTGGGTAGTCGTGTTCATATCCTTATCCCGTGGCGACGTGTTGGGCTACTACAGAGCCGCTACCTTCAAGGAAGCTGTACAGCGGGCTTCCGTTGCTGCGGCGGATATAAGAAGGCGGAGCAGGACTAGGTCGTTGCAATACGAACTGGACATCTGGCAGAGCAGCGAACTCTACCACAGCTGCTTGAGGCTTGGGTGTGGCTGGTAGGGCCGAGCTACAACTCCCGTACCCTACCCCACAGCCTTGCAGTTGAGGCTGACAGCGCGTACAAGCGCCAGGAACGGACACCGGTTATGGCAGCAGGACTCACCACGACTGGTCTATATGGGAGCTAATGCGCTACTGCGTGGCACTTGCTGAGCGGGTCGCTCCGAAGCGACGAGACAAGGCTCCCAAAGGGCCCCGGCAACGAGTCGAGAGCAACCTCGCCACCTGAAGACGGCTCGATCGGGATATACGGGGCGAAGGTGTTCCTGCAAAAAATAGGGACTATTGGAACCTCCACTCCAGGCCCCGAGAGAGCACAGCCGGCTCAGGGGGACGACGGGAGCGCGAGCTCAATCACACCACAGGTCTCGGGCCCGCTGCAAGCTGGTTCTGTGCCTTCTGCACACCCTGTTTCAGGTCTAAGCGCCGTGGCACTTCTTGTACTTCTTGCCGCTGCCACACGGACACGGCTCGTTGCGCCCAACCTTCCGTCCTGTCCGAACGTGCTGCTGCGGGTGCACGTGATCGTCAGGGCTTTCACTGGGCAGCACCAACACCGGCCAGTCCTCAGTGCGCGGGTGCCGACTCCCTGACATCACACCCAATTCGGCGAGTGCTTCTCGCGCGGCTGCCACTATCTTTTCACACTTACCCTTGAATAGTGCCCTGCGGGGAGCGAGCTCGAGTACTCGCTCGTACCGCTGGCGTGCCTGTATCAGGTCACCCGTCTCCTCGGCAAGGGTGGCGAGGTTGTAGTGCGCCTCAATGTCCTGGGGATCGAGCCGGGCAGCCTCCTCGTACTGCTTCCTCGCCTCGTCGTGATACCCCAGCACACGCAGGACGTTGCCGAGCCGCAGCCGCAGCGTGCCGTTGTCGGGTCGCGCCTCCACCTCCTCCCGGTACATCTGCAGCGCGGCGTGCGGGTGCATCTCCCGACCGTCCTCGAGCGCGAAGCGGAGCAAAGTTACCCGGCTCTCCCCATCAGTATCCATCCCGGCAGGCAACTGGATTCCCTCCTGATGCGCCAACTGCTTGAGCATCTCGGCGGTGATAGCCGCGTGAGCCATCGCGGTCAGCTCGTACTGGTCCACCGATCCGCACTTTGGGCACTTCATGCGCTCGGGGATGATCACCGCGCTCCGCTCCGTGTCCTCTCCCCGCTTCTGGCGCTCAGCCGTACCCAGGTCATAGTACACTCGCTGAATGACGTGCTCCCTCTCGTAGTGGCAGCAGGTGCAGTGCAGCCGAAGGTCCATCCCTTGGTCCGGTCTTGTCCTCTTGGGGCTCTCAACCGGCAGTCCCAAATCCGCCTGCACGTCTCCGAGCTCACCAACAATCGAGGTGTCAACCCGGTCCTGCTCGTATGCCCCGCGTATCGCAGACATCGCCTCGGTCGCCTTCAGATCCACCAGATAGCTGACGATGAAGCCATTGAGAACCTCATCATCGGGCTCCCGTGAGTGCTCCGGGTCCAAGCGCGAGGTCAAAGCATCCACCACGCGGGCGCGTGTCTGGGAATGGTACTGCGCGATCTGCTCTAGCGCTCGTGCGGCTGTAATGCGCCCCCAGACGCCCTGGGCGCGGTCGAACAGGTACGCTCGGAGCGGCTCGAGCGCGGGCTCTCCAATCTTGCCGTATACCTCGGGTAGCGCGTCCGCCAGCCAGTCATCGTCCATCTGAAGCAGCGGTAGCAGCGGCTTTACCGCCTCGGCTGCTTGTAACTCCCCGAGCAAGTTAGCAGCGTGAAGCGGTGCCCACACCTCGGGGCTCTCGCTGTCCGCCTGGTGGAGCGTCTCGTCGGTGGCCATCTCAATGAGCGCGGGCACAGTGGCAGGACCGAACGCCACCACCCGGTCGAGAAGCCCCTGCTCCGGCTCCTTGCCGGCCTGCAGTAGCTCCGATAGCGTCTCGCTAAGCTCTTCTTGAGGGGTCATATAGCCCAGCCTCCCATCCTCACCAGTGCATCTGGTATCATCCACATCCTGGCACATCATGTATGGTTGATCCTACCTAACGGATGGCAAACAGGGCAACGCGGGCCAGCGTGCTGGCGCGGTGGACGGCTGGCTGGCACAGCCAACAGCAGTGCATACTTGCTGGCGGGCCAGACGACCGCGGGAGTTGTTGAAGCTGCATCACCAGCCCATGTCCCCGAGCTGGCCTGTCCTACCCAGGACGAGCAGGATGAGACCAGCAATCACGGCTACAGAGTGCGGCAGTGCCACGTGGCCGAATGCCCAGGAGGCAGACAAAGGACTCCTCCCTTTGTACCATTGCGGGGGCAACGGTGGTCTTCCCCCGAAATACTCCGGCGCCTTCACCCAGCCCCAGTCTATCTGCGGCGTAGAGGTCCCCTTGTCAGCCGGCGTTTTTGGAGTACCCTCATTGCCGGTGTTGCCCCCCGCCCTGGCACGGCACAACTCGATTTCCCTCATCCGGGGGTAGTACCTCATCTGGTGCCTCTTCATCAAGGCGTCGATAATCCAGAAGCCAAGCCCGCTGATGGCGGCTACAAGGAAGAGGCCGTAGTGCCTTGATGTGAACCCCGTCCCAAGGAGGGCCAGGCTCAGCGTGACGCTCCAGCCCTTATACGACAATACTAGCATTGGGTGCCCCAAT
>JADDPP010000456.1 GCA_016781845.1 Rubrobacter sp. | reverse complement strand
TAGGATGACCAGGTCTCCACAGGCGATATGCCAGTGGATAGCGTGCTGGTTCGGGTGCTGACGATTGCTGTGCAAAACCTGCCTCCACATAAAACCATGAAGAACGCTCGTGCGTAATGCTTTGTGAAGGTTTGCACAGACTGTGCTGGAGATGCTGGCAGCTTGGCCAGAAAGGGAAGTGTTCACCCAGACGGTACGGCGTCCCCGTGTCACTGACAGTCGCGGACGATCAGGCATTACATCTGTCCTCGAGAGTGTCCTGCCCCCCGCTCCCACACCGACAGCTACACCCGGTGCAGACGCATAACTCGATGCGCTTACACAGGTACCGGAGCGTACGCCGGTCAACACATTCGGAGCGAAGCCATGTCGGTGGATATCAAGCGAGACGAGATTATTGAGGACCCCGCGGAGATCGAGGAGCTCGACCAGAGCACGAAGGCAGCTACCGCAGCCGGCGGCGCGGAGGACTCCGTCGCCGTCTACCTGAGGGATATTGGCGCGATACCGCTGCTGACGGCGGCGGACGAGGTAGAGCTGGCCAGGCGGATCGAGGCGGGCAAGCTGGCGGCGAAGAGCCTGGAGGCCACGGAGAGCCACGAGGAGCGCCTGGCTCTCGCGTACGAGGCGGAGGCGGGCGAGCGCGCCCGTCGCAAGATGATAGAGAGCAACCTGCGCCTCGTCGTCTCCATAGCGCGCCGCTACTCCGGCCGCGGAATGCCCCTCTCCGACCTCATCGAGGAAGGCAACCTGGGCCTGATGCGCGCGACGGAGAAGTTCGATTACCGTCGCGGCTACCGGTTCAGCACTTACGCGACCTGGTGGATACGCCAGGCAGTGACACGCTCCCTCGCGAGCCAGAGCCGGGTTGTGCGTCTGCCGGTACACGTGTCGGACATGATGAACCAGGTGTCGAAGGCGTCGCACAAGCTCTCCCAGGAGCTGGGCCGGGAGCCGACCAGCGACGAGATCTCGGCTGAAGTCCACATCGCTCCGCAGCGCGTGCGTGAGATCGTCAAGGCGAGCCAGCAGCCCATCAGCCTGGAGCAGCCGTACGCTGAGGGTGGCGAGGGCACGGTCGCGGAGCTCATAGAGGACAAGAGCGCGGAACAGCCGGGGGACCAGGTGACGCGTGATATGCTGCGCAAGACGGTCCAATCAGCCCTGCGCACCCTTACGGAGCGGGAGCAGCGCGTGCTTGCTCTGCGGTACGGACTCTCAGGCGACCACAGCTACACCCTCGAGGAGGTTGGGAAGCTCATGGGGGTAACGCGCGAGCGGATACGCCAGATCGAGAAGGAAGCGCTCT
The DNA here is from genome assembly GCA_016781845.1 of Rubrobacter sp. Classification (GTDB taxonomy): domain Bacteria; phylum Chloroflexota; class Chloroflexia; order Thermobaculales; family Thermobaculaceae; genus JADDPP01. The sequence continues at coordinate 1,863 of JADDPP010000456.1, read as the reverse complement.
GGAAGCTGCGCCAGCCCGGCAGCGGCGAGTCTCTGAAGGCATTTCTCGCGCCCTGACACTGAGGGCCCATACCCGCAGGGGCGTTACATCGAACACCCCTGCGCTCACATGCGCGCCCGGCGACAGTAATGCCATGCAGCAAGGAATGAAACACAACTGGTCGGCGTTCTCATATATAGTGGTTAGCAAGGCTGGCTCGCGGTGATATAATCCACTCTGAGGCAGGATTGATCGCACGAGGGGTGGATGCAGAATATAGACGCGGCGGAGCCGACGACGGACGACCCGTTCTTCGCCGAAGCGATGGTTCACGTGGACGCGCTGTACCGCACGGCTCTGCGCTTGACCCGCAACTCCGCGGACGCGGAGGACCTGGTACAGGAGACGTACCTCAAGGCGCACAGGTTCCGCAACAGCTTCACGCCTGGGACGAACCTGCGCGCGTGGCTGTTCCGCATACTTACGAACAGCTTTATCAACGAGTACCGCAAGCGCTCGCGCCAGCCCGAAACGACTGATACGGGAGATCTGGAGGACTACTACCTCTTCCACCGAGTAAAGGAATCCGGCGAGGACTTGGGCATTGACCCGGAGGCGACGGTCATGCGTATGTTCCTGGATGAGGAGGTGCGCCAGGCTCTGGAGGAGTTGCCCGAGCAGTACCGAGTAGCGGTGTTGCTGGCTGATGTGGAAGGCTTCAGCTACAAGGAGATTGCGGAGATAACCGACACGCAGATGGGCACTGTGATGTCGAGGCTGCACCGGGGCCGCAGGCTCCTGCAGAAGAAGCTCTGGGAGTACGCGCAGAGCAGGGGCTACGGCGTGGACGCCGATACACAAGTTCGAGGAACGGCATGACCGACTGTCAGGAAACAATCAGAGACCTCTACCAGTACCTTGACCGTGAGCTCACGATGGAGGAGGTGTGTGAGGTGCAGGCACATCTGAACCGGTGCCCGTCGTGTTACGAGCTGGAGCGCTTCGAGTCCGGCGTCATCAAGCTCGTGCGACGCGACTGCAGCTCCGAGAAGGCTCCCGCTCACCTCCGCGAGCGCCTCCTCTCCGTACCCCGCTCGTAGGGCGTGTTATACTTGTCCGTTATTGGCGGCATAGACGGAGAGGTGTTCCCTTACAGATGGCGAGAGAAGCGAACGACTTCGGGGTTATAGACCGGCTACAGGCGAGCTCCGTGGGTCTGCCCGGACAACGCACCTTTCGGCTCCAGTTCATCAATCAGGACGGTCAGAGCGCTGCTCTGTGGATTGAGAAGGAGCAGATGCAGGCGCTGGGAAGCGCGATAGACAGCCTCCTGGCGCAGTTGAGCGGATCACCGTTCGTGGACATCGCGACCCGTGAAGCACAGGGGGCCGAGCCGGAGGTGGGAGGATACTTTCCCGATCCTCCGGATATCGAGTTCAAGATAGGCAAGCTCGCGCTCGGTTACGATGAGACCAGACAGCGCTTCACACTCCTGGTACACGATGTCGAGGCGGACCAGGACCGACCAGCAGGCTTCAGGTGCCTCGTAACCCGCGACCAACTCCAGGGTCTCGCGGAACAGATCGACGTGGTCGCACTGGCTGGCCGTCCGCTGTGCCCACTATGCAGCACACCGCTATCCCCAGGCACCGCGCACTTCTGCCCGCCCTCCAACGGCCACGCGCAGGTCCATCTCGAGGAGTGAGCCTGCCAGGTCCGGCTCCCAGGTGGTGAGGATAGTCGGCAACAACATCCCCGATGTATGCTTGACAGGACACTCGCCCCGCTCGTACGGCAGCCATTTGCTCTTGCCGACCGTTTCCAGGAAGGGGCGGTCGCGGGAGCGGCCCAGCCTCCACGCGCCTCGCCAGTGGTTCGTGTCCT
>JADDPP010000422.1 GCA_016781845.1 Rubrobacter sp. | reverse complement strand
CTAGGCTGGTATGGCCTCCTCTTCTGTAAGCTGGGTTACAGAAGAGTATCTTAGTTACGCACTAAGCTGTTACGAGCGCGAATCTCTTGTGAGGGACCGGCATGACCCTGTAGCTGATCGGTCAGGCGCGCAGACCGACGCCGTGGCAGACGATCAAGCTTGTACGGTGACGTCATCCAGATGACTCTATGGGAGAGATCCAATCAGTGAAGGAGGAACTATGGGTGTGACGGAGCACTTCGACGTGATAGTGCTGGGCATGGGACCAGGTGGAGAGGTTGCCGCCAGCAAGCTGCTTTCGGGCGGCAAGAAGGTCGCCGTCGTCGAGCGAGAGCTCATCGGTGGAGAATGCGGCTACTGGGCGTGCGTCCCCTCCAAGACGCTCCTGCGACCGCCAGAGGCTCGTGAGGGAGCACGGAGAGCGGCGGGGACGCGCGCGCCGGACCTGGACTGGCCCGCAGCATCCTCCTATCGCGACTACATGATCCGTAACCTCGACGATGCCAAGCAGGTCGAGAGCTACGAGGAGCAGGGCGCGACCGTCTTCAAGGGCACCGGGCGCATTACGGCGCCGGGCACGGTCGAGGTAAACGGGCAGGCTCTTCACGCCGAGCACATCATCGTGGCGACCGGCTCGGACGCGACCATACCGCCGATAGAGGGGCTAGGCGACGTCCCGGTGTGGACTAACCGAGAGGCGACCACACTCAAGGAAGTACCGGAGCGTGTGGTGTTCGTCGGTGGGGGACCGGTGGGGGTCGAGCTCGGCCAGATGTTCGCCCGGTTCGGCGCACGCGTCACGATCGTGCAGTCCGCCGACCGGCTCATCGATCGCGAGGAGCCCAGGGTGGGCGAGCTCATCGCGTCCGCCCTTGCCGAGGATAGGATAGACATCCGTGTGGGACGAAAGGTGACGCGCGCTCGCAAGGACGGCGCCGATGCGATCGTCGAGCTGGATGACGGCTCGACGATCTCCACGGACATCATAGTGATCGGGACGGGCAGGACCCCTCGGACACAGGGGATAGGCCTGGAGTCGGTCAGGGTCGAGCCAGGGGAGAATGGGCTCCCAATCGACGATAGGTGCCGTCTGACCAAAGGGCTGTGGGCGGTGGGCGACGTGACCGGGGTGATGCCCTTCACGCACGTTGCCAAGTACCAGGGACGGATCGTGGCCTCGAATATCTTGGGGAAGGCTGCCCGCGCTGACTACCGCTCCATTCCAAGGGTGGTGTTCTCGGACCCGGAGATCGCGGCCGCAGGGCTGACGGAGCAGCAGGCGAGGGAGCGGGGCCTTGACGTGGCGACGGCGACGGTCAACCTACCGGAGTCGCTTGCCCGCCCCTGGACGTACGAGCAGGATCCCAGGGGCGAGATGGGGCTGGTGGCGGACCGCGAGCGGGGCGTGCTCATCGGCGCGTGGGCCGTCGCTCCCTTGTCGAGCGAGTGGATACACCAAGCGTCCGTAGCTATCCGGGCGGAGATACCCATCACCACACTGCTGGATACCGCCGCGCAGTTCCCCACCTACTCGGAAGCGTACCTTACCGGACTGGAGAAGCTCGGCCTGTGATCGGGCGAGCGACTCAAGGGTCGAGTCGAGGCACCGCTGGCGGGAAGGGAGAAGGATAGCTGATAGCCGTTCGCGGTCGGGTAGGAAATCGGGTTCCGGCAAGGTCCGCAGGACTGAACGGTACAACTCGGTCTCCCGCTCGCCCAGCACCCTGCTTTTTGTTGCCAGCCGTTCTCTGGAATCTTCGCCGCGCGGAGAGCCTCCCAGGGGATCAACTAGCATCCGGACCAGCAACAACGCTAGACGCCCGACCGGAAACACGTCTCTCTACATCACCCGATCCGGCGTATACGAGGCAGCGTCCGTGGACGCGCCAAGCACCAAATGGCTGGCCAGACCGCGGCGATGCAGCTGTCAGCGATATCGCGTGAGACCGGGCACCGCGGTCGGCACTGCGGTGTTCAGTGGACAAGCATTCGCCGTGCAAGGCGTCCTACCCCGCCCCGCAGCCCACCCCAGATCATCACGGCTTCGTTGCGCATCCCGACCGGTGGTATGCGGGCAAACCGCTCCAGCGCCGTGACCAGCGGCACGACAGCGAGGGCTCGAGCGACGAGCACGACGATGACAGCGAGGAGGATCGCGCCGAGGTTGTCGAGGATGAGATCCGGGTCTGTGGCGATCCCGATTAGCAGGAAGAGGAGCGCGTTCGCTACGTAGCCGAGCGACGCCCACATCTCGTGCCACATCTCGCGGACCGGCTCGGACGCACGGCTCGGAGCCAGTCCACTGACCGGAGAAGCCGAGCCCGTCATCCGCCAGCACGAAGCCACCGTAGGCAAAGGCGACTGAGAGGGCGGCAGCACCGAGCCGGTCTAGCCACGGGAGCGCGAGGGCGGCGGCGAGCCCCATCACTGCGCCGATCGCCGCGCCGCCGAAGAGCACCCCGAAGAGTCGAGAAGGCCCTCCGCGGCACTCACCTCGCCACCAAGCGCCACCACCAGCAGGATCTAGAAGAGTACGATGGCAACGCCGTCGTTGCGCAGGGCCTCCCCTTTGACGATGGTCAGCAGGCGCCTGGGTACGCCAAGCTCTCGGAACACGGCCACGACTGCGACCGGATCGGTTGCCGAGATGAGGGCCCCGACCAGGAGGGCAGCCGCGAGCGGCGTGCCGAGCACGAGGTACAGTGCGATGCCCACGAGCACCGCGGAGACGAGGAGCGCCGGGATGGCTAGCACGAGGATAGGAGCCAGGTTGCGCAGGAAGGCTCGGGTGTTCAGGCCCAGCGCCGCCTCGAAGATAAGCACCGGGAGGAAGAGGAAGACCACGGTCTCCTCGAACTCCTCGCCGCGGAGGGCCGCCTCGAGGCCCAGGACGCCGCCGATCTAGGCCGCGACGAACCCGACGGCGGCGAGTACCACGGCAACCGGGAGGCGTGTGCGCGCTGCTAACACCGCGAGGGCCAGAAGAGCGGAGACCAGGAGCAGCCACTCGGGCAGGCTCACGACGCACCTCCAGTATCGTGGCGGTATACTAGACCATCCGAGCGCTCCCCGTCGCTTCCAGCTTGACGGACCCCCTTGCGAGACATGTCTTGAGGGCGTCCGGGACTAGATGCGTCGAACCGCGAGTGGGCCGAGACCCTGCTAGATGTGGTAGCCGGCC
>JADDPP010000268.1 GCA_016781845.1 Rubrobacter sp. | reverse complement strand
GCTTTCCGTGAATATAGGCATCAACGACGTGTGGCGCGCTTTTGGTGGCGACCCAATGGCTGCCGTGCCCCTGCCGGAGTACGAGGCGACGCTGCGCGAGCTGCTCTCTCGTGCCCGCCAGGCTAGCGGCGCTCGCCTCATCCTGATGGAGCCGTACATGATCGAGCCGGACCGCTCGCACCCGATGCGCGCTGAGATGGACCGCTACCGCGCGGTGGTGCGGCGACTCGCCTCCGAACAGGACGCAGTCCTGGTACGCACCCAGGCCGCGTTCGACGACGCGCTGGCGCACACTCCGCCCGAGACTGGGCTGGGGACAAGATACACCCCGGCCAGCCGGGACACGCGCTCATCGCGCTCGCGTTTCTCCGCGCGGCCAGCTTCGAGCTGTGAGCGCCCGGGTGCCCTATACGCGACACGGTGAAGCCCTGCCGTGTACCATATAGAGGCAACTTATCGGCACTCGCACTTACCATTACACGGATAGAAACGAAGGAAGAACGAGTTGGACCTGCAAGGCAAGGTAGTCGTTATCACTGGCGCGAGCAGTGGCATCGGTCTGGAGATGGCGAAGGAGTTCGCGCGCGAGGGATGCCACGTCGCGATGGGCGCGCGGGGCGAGGACCGGTTGGAGGAAGCCCGCACGCAGGTCGAGGAGGCCAGCAGCGGGAAGGCCGAGGCACTCTCCGTCGTGGCCGACGTGCAGGACGAGCGCCAGGTGCGAGCGCTCGTGGATGCTGCGCACTCCCGCTGGGGGCGGGTGGACGTGCTCGTGAACAACGCGGGCTGGGGCGCCTTCAAGCCGTTCGTGGATACCAGTACGGCGGAGGTGCGTGACCAGATGGAGACGAACTACTTCGGCGCCGTGTACGGCACGAAGGCGGCGCTCGAGCACATGATGCCGCAACGGTCCGGTCACATCATCAACATTGCCTCCATCGCGGCCAAGGTCAGCACCCCAAACCTCGCGGCGTACAGCGCCACGAAGGCAGCGCTCGACTCTCTTTCCATGGGCCTTCGCGCCGAGCTGGCGCGTTATAACATCCACGTCACGGCCGTGCATCCCATTCCCACGCGCACGAACTTCACCCGCAACCCTGGGTTCACTGAGCGTGAGCAGAAGGGCACGAATCTCTTCGGACAGAAGCCGGAGGCGGTTGCGAAAGCGGTTGTGCGGGCTGTAAAGAAGCCCAGGGCCGAGGTGTACCCCCAGCCCGGCACGCGGGTCATTCCGCTCGTGCGTACCGTGCTCGCCCCGCTGGTTCGACTCGGGCTGAGAGGCATAGCCAGGATCTACCAGTAAGATGACCGCCGGTAGTCGGCCGCGTCGAGGAATCTCTGACCGGCCTTCCAACCTGCGCCTGCTTCTCGTCCGCCACGGACAGTCGGAGGCGAACCACGCGCGGCGGATGCAGGGCCAGCTCGACTCCCCGCTCACCGCGAAGGGCCGCAGGCAGGCACAGGCAATGGCTCGCCACATCGCCGCCTCGGGGCCACTAGACGGACTCTACGCAAGCCCGCTGAAGCGCGCCCTTGCCACTGCACAGGCCATCGCGGAGCAGACAGGCGTGCAGCCTGTGGTCCTTCCAGACCTGATGGAAACGGACATCGGGGAGGCTATGGGGCTGACGTGGGATGAGTTCGTCTGGCGCTGGCCGGAGCACGCCGCGCATATACGCTCCGGTTCCCCAGATGCGCGGTGGCCCGGCGGCGAGAGCCGTAGGGAGCTTGCCGAGCGCGCGGCGCGCGCCATGGATGTCATCGTCTCGCGACACCCGGATGGCGGCGTCGTGGCCGTAGTCTCTCACGGTGGCACCCTCCGGTGGGCCGTCGCGCGTTTGATGGCCGGCACGCCCCTTGCTCACCCCGACCACCGTTTCGACAACTGCGCCATCACGGAAGTCGTGCTCCTCGGCAACGGCGAGAAGCTAATCGCCTGCACGAACGACTCCTCGCACCTCGCGGAGCTAGAGGAAGAGGAAGCCCACTCCGACCAGGTGCCGTGACTGAGCGCGGTGAGCTCTTCCGGTGGTGGGCTTGCTGCCGGAGCTTGACCGCGTCCTCGCATTCCTGATAAGGTCTATCGCCAGCGGTCCTGTCCGGGATTGACGTTTGTTCGGAGGTGTCCTTCGATGGTGATGTAGTGTCTGCTCCCCACAACGGTGGCTCGCTGCGTCGGCGCACGTCGGTTAGCTGTACGCAGCCTCGATGCCACTCGATTACCAGACACTACATCTCAGAGGAAGCAATCCGTGTTAGAAGTGCGCGCGGTGTGCGAGGAAGAGCTTGCCGCCGTCGCCCTGTGCATCGCCAGGGCCTTTCGCAGTGATCCCGACGACATTCGAGGGATGGTGGAGTACTTCCATAACTCCCTCAGCGGCGATACCATCCCCAGACTCGAGAATACCCGTGTAGCCGTGCTCGACGGTCGGGTGGTGAGCGTCGTGCTCATCCACGACCGCCAGATGCTGGTCCGAGGCGTGCCCGTGCGCCTAGGCTTTCCCCCGCTTGTGGGTACCGACCCCGACCACCAGGGCCACGGCTACGGCGCGCTGCTTCTGTGGGATTCCGCGGAGTACATGCGTCGCGAGGGCTACCACGTATCGCTCATATCCACGGAGACCGAGCGGTTCTACGAGCGTGGAGGCTGGAGCAACTTCGGCCACTATCACAAGCTCACCCTCCGAATCCCTGAGGCGATACCTGCGGCAACAGCTCTTGCGGGCGAGGTGCGTCCGGCTAACCTGCGAGGCGACCTCGACCCCATCCTCGCCATCTTTTCCAGGAACAACCGGGACGCATCCGGCCCTGCGGTTCGCACCCGGCGGTTCTGGGAGGAGTTCGCTGCTAACTGGGCGTTCGACTACCCCATCTATCACGTGGCTGCAGTGGGCCGTAGGATAGTAGCTTACCTGCGCAACGGTTACGGCAGGAGGCTCGTCGAGTTCGGCGTGCTGCCGGGCGCTGAGGAGGCCGGGTTCTCCCTGATATTGCATGCCTGCCGCGAGGCCCCAGGCAGCGGGGGAGGAGGCAGTTGAGACGGTGAGCCTGGATGCCTATCGCGAGCGGCTGGAGGGGTGCGGGTTCGGAGTTGCGCAGGAGCGGGTAAGCGGTCATATGTACTGTATCCACAACCTCCCGTCGCTGCTGGAGCTGCTGCTGCCCAGGATGCAGCAGTGCTGGGATACCTCCCCTGTTTCCGGCTGGGAAGGCTCTGTGCTCCTTGAGAGCGAGGACGTGACGGCAGCAGTGGCGGTTCGTGGCGGGCGTATCTCTGTGGAAGGCGGGACAGCATCAAAGCCGGAAGTGCGCGCGCCTGACCCGTGCCCAGCTGATAGATCTGCTCTTTGGGCAGGCCGAGCCTGCAAAGCTCCTGCTCCACACCCGAATACCCTGGGATACCGCCCTCGCCGTGGTCGAGACGTGGTCGAGACGCTGTTTCCCAGGCACCCGTTCCGCTGGTACTCCAAGGACGCCATCTAGCTTGGAGCCGTGCGGCGAACGCGAGGCTCGCCCTCTGCAGCTGTTGGCTGCGGTATCCTACGCGTGCTGGTACGGTGCTGGGTCGAAGCCGGACCAGTCCGCGGGTATCGCGGCGAGTCGTCGGGCCATCACTACAAGCGCCTCTGGGTTGTCGTCCACGAGGATGAAGTTTCGGCCTGCCTCGTGCGCGGCCACACCCGTTGTACCGCTGCCGGCGAAGAAATCGAGCACGGTGTCGCCGGGGTTGGAGGATGCGCGGATGATGCGCTCGAGCAGGCGCAAAGGCTTCTGCGTCGGGTAGCCTGTCTTCTCCTTGCCAGTGGGGCTTACAATAGTCAGCCACCAAACATCAGTTGGCCGTTTTCCCAGCCTGGCCTTCTCGGGTCCGGCGAGTCCGGGCGCCATGTACGGGATCCGGTCAATGTCGTCTGTGTTGAAGACGTAATTGTCGGCATCCTTCGCATACAGCAGGATGTTGTCGTGCTTCGGGGGCCACTTACGCTTGGTGCGCCCGCCGTAATCGTACGCCCAGATGATCTCGTTGAGGAAGTTCTCGCGTCCGAAGATGCTGTCTAGCAGCAGCTTGCAGTAATGGACCTCCCTGTAGTCTATGTGGAAATAGAGCGAGCCGTTCGGCGCAAGCACTCTGTGCGCCTCCACGAGCCTCGGCTGCAGAAACGCCAGGTAGTCGTCGTGTACGTCCAGGTATGCCATCGAGCCGGACTGCTCCGTCCTGTACCTGTGACCACCAAAGCCCTGCCTGTCCCCAGCCTCCTCGTCGCGCACTGTCTTGATGGCGGCCCTGCGCTGGGTCTTGCCCGTGTTAAACGGTGGGTCAATGTAGATCAGGTTCACCGAGCCCGACGGCAGTTCGCCGAGCGCACGGAGGTTGTCGCCGTATATGACCTGGTTCACGCCGTCCTCGCTACGTGGTTTCGGGCAAAGTTGTAGGGGCATAGCGCGATATGCCCCTGTGAATCGTGCGTTTCGTAGCCGGAGCACGTGCGTTACTCCACTGGGTAGCCGCGCTCCTGCCAGTCTATCATTCCGCCCTCGAGGTTGTACGCGTTCTGCACTCCTACGGCAGAGGCCATCTCCGCGGCGACCGCACTGCGCTGGCCGCGGGCGCAAACAAACACTACGCTGTCGGAAGGCTGGACGTACTGAGTGGGGTTGGAGAGGAACGTCTGCAGTGGGACGTGCCTCGCCTGGGGGGCGTGGACTTCCTCCCACTCGTCGGGCTCGCGCACGTCAATGAGCAGTGCTGCGCCTTCGTCCACCATTCGGCGCGCCTGTTCGGCATCTATACGCTCGAACGGCTCCTGAACGTCCTCGTCTTTATACAGAGAGAAGGTCATGTATAACACCTCTGTGGGGCGACCCGTCGGATCGGCCCTACAACAATTATCTACGTGTGGGGGCGACCACTGGGCCGCCCCAAGCCTGCTGCTAAGCGGGCTCCGTTTGGGTAATGCGTAGCTGCTGCTCCGTCACCTGGTCGTCCACAATCGTGAACGCGCGTAGGCCGGGACGCTCGCGGTCCTGCAAGGAGCAGATGAGGTAGATGGCGTCGGGGTAGAACGCGAGGTTGCGGTCGGTCCGCGAGGGATACGCCTCGCTCGATGGGTGGGAGTGGTAGATTCCATACAGGTCCCAGCCCCGCTCCTCGATGTCCATCATCGCCTCAAACTGCTCTCGCGGCTCCATAAGATACCGTATTCGAGGGTTCTCGTCGGCATTGGCTATCCGGTACGCCCGTTCGGGCGCGCCCTTGCCACCGATGAGCCCGCACACCTCGTTCGGCCACCCCTCCTGAGAGTGGGCGATTATCTCGTCGTACAGCTCGCGTGGTAGCTCTACCACGAGCTACCCCTTCTCCACCGGCACACGGACCGCGGAGCCCCACTCGGTCCACGAGCCGTCGTAGTTGCGCACGTTCGGGTAGCCCAGAAGGTACTTGAGAACGAACCACGAGTGCGACGACCTCTCACCAATACGGCAGTACGCGATGGTCTCGCGTTCCGGCGTGATGCCCTTGCCCTCGTACAGCGCACGAAGCTCGTCCGCGCTCTTGAAGGTGCCGTCCTCGCGGACCGCCTGGCTCCAGGGGATGTTCTGCGCGCCCGGTATATGGCCGCCGCGCTGCGCGCCCTCCTGCGGGATGCCCTCAGGCGCCAGCAGCTCGCCGCTGTACTCCTTCGGCGAGCGCACGTCCACAAGGCCCGCGCTCTGCTCACGCACTCTCTGCAGCACCTCGTCGCGGTAGATACGGATGCTCTCGTCCGGCTGGTCGGAGGGGAAGCTGTACTGCGTGGGCTGGACCTGCGGCGCCTCCGTCGTCAGCTCCCTGCCCTCGTCGAGCCACTTCTTGCGGCCGCCGTTCATCACGCGCACGTCGGGGTGCCCGTAGTACTTGAGCTGCCAGAACGCCCAGGTCGCAAACCAGTTGTTGTTGTCGCCGTATACAACAATGGTAGTCTCCGGGGTCACGCCTGCCTGGGAAAGCAGCTGCTCGAACTCCTCACGGCTCGCCACGTCGCGCACCGTCGTGTTCATCAGCTGCGTCTGCCAGTTAAGGCCCACAGCGCCAGGGATGTGTCCCTGCTCGTACGCGCTCGTGTCAACGTCCACCTCGAGCAGCCGCACGTTCGGGTCGCTCTTGTGCTGGTCAACCCAGTCGGCTGTGACTAGCGCCTCTGGATGCGCGTACTGTTGAAGTTCCTGATTCTGGTCTGCCGTCTGTGTCACGTGTTCCTCCTACATTCCTTGTTTTCGTTCGCGTGAAGGGCGGGCACGGGGACCCGCCTCTACAACCCTGGTGAGATGCCGTCTATCCGATCAGCGCCGTCTGCTGGGGCACGCCGCAGAACTGGACGTAATCAATCGGCTCCGTGATCGTCGGGTGCTCGCCGCATACCGGGCAGTTCGGGTCCTTGCGCAGCTTCAGCTCGCGGAACTCCATCGAGAGCCCATCGAACAGCAGCATCCGGCCCACCATCGGTTCGCCCACACCCAGGATCAGCTTGATCGCCTCCAGTGCCTGCAGTGAGCCAACGATACCGGGCAGCACGCCCAGCACCCCGGCCTCCGCGCAACTCGGCACCGCGCCCGGTGGTGGTGGGGCGGGGAAGAGGTCTCGATAGCAGCCGTGGCCCGGTGCGTACACTGTCAGCTGGCCATCGAAGCGCATGATGCTGCCGTCAACGAGCGGCTTGCCCTCGAACTGGCACACGTCGTTGACGAGGTAGCGCGTCGGGAAGTTGTCCGTGCCATTCACCACGATGTCGTAGTCACGAATGATCTCACGCGCGTTCTGGGAGGTGAGCGGCTCGTTGTGCGCGACTACTTCCACTGTGGGGTTGATGCGCGCGATGGTGTCGCGGGCGCTGTCTACCTTTGGCCGGCCCACGTCCTCGGAGCCGTGCAGGATCTGGCGCTGCAGGTTGCTGACATCAACAACATCGAAGTCAGCGATGCCTATCTTGCCCACGCCCGCGGCCGCCAGATACATCGCGGCGGGGCTGCCAAGGCCGCCCGCGCCGACTATGAGCACCTTCGCGTTCGCGAGCCTGCGCTGGCCGCGACTGCCCACCTCCGGCATGATAAGGTGCCGGTGGTAGCGCTGCACCTGATCCGGCGAGAGACTCTGAGAGCCTCCGGCCATCGCCGGGAGAATGCCCAGCTTATCGCCAGACTTGAGCTGCGTGTCGAGACCGTTCTGGCCGCGAATGTCCTCCCCGTTCACGAACAGGTTGATGAATCGGCGCACGGAGCCGTCCGCCTCGTACAACTGCGAGCCGAGTCCAGGGTACTGCGCCTGCAGATTCTGGAGAACCTCACCCACGGTGCTCCCCTCGGCCTGCACCCTGCTCTGCTGCCCGGTGTAATTTCTCAGCGGGCCGGGTATCTGTACTTCTATCGCCATAAAATGAAACCTCTCTGTCTTACCCTTGTGCTAATAGATTGTGAGCGGCTACGCTCACTACTCTTACTGTATTGTATGGTCCCGCTCGTCCGCGTCCGAGTCAGTCGTAGGGAGCTTCCACAGCGACGTGCTCACGTAGCGCGAGCCGGTGTCTGGCAGGAGCACAACCACCACGCCTCGGCCTACCTCCGCTGCCACGTCTAGCGCGCCCCGCAGTGCTGCGCCGCCGCTCTGTCCCGCGAACAGCCCCTCCCGCTTCGCCAACTGCCGGGCGGTCTCATAACCTGCCTCGGTCGAGATGCCGAGCTTGCGGTCGAGGAGCCGCTCGTCGTATATGCCGGGGGTTATTGCTGTCTCCATGTGCTTGAGCCCCTCGAGACCGTGGAACGCGTCGTCCGGCTGCACGCCGATTATCTGGACGCCGGGATTGAGCTCGCGCAGTCGCCGACCCGTGCCCATGATCGTGCCGCTCGTGCCCAGACCCGCGACGAAGTGCGTTATTCGCCCCTCGGTCTGCTCCCAGATCTCCGGGCCGGTGGTGTCGTAATGTGCCCGCCAGTTCGAGGGGTTGCTGTACTGGTCGGCGTAGAAGTAGCGGTCCGGCTCGCGCTCCATCAGGTCGCGCACGTAGCGGATCGCGCCGTCCGAGCCTTCGAACGGGTCGGTGTACGTTATCCTCGCGCCGTACGCGGCGATGATGCGCTTGCGCTCTTCGCTGACGTTCTCGGGCATCACAAGCTCGCAGTCATACCCCTTCACGGCGCAGATAAGCGCGTACGCTATGCCGGTGTTGCCGCTTGTGGAGTCTATGAGCGTCTTGTCGGGAGTCAGCCTGCCGTCGCGCTCCGCGTCCTCGATGATGCGCAGGGCAGGACGGTCCTTGACGGAGCCGCCTATGTTGAACCACTCCGCCTTGGCGTACATCTCGACACCAGGATGTATCTCCTCGAACCGGCGGATGCGAAAGAGTGGGGTGTTGCCTATGTAGTCGAGCGCGGACCCCGCAGCCTGCGGAGCCTGCAGGCAAGGTGCTGGGAAATGAAGTATGGAAGAACTATGCATACAAAGGCCAACCTTCGGTGAACAAGGTTTATCTAATTAGTACAACTCGCAATAACAGCGCCACTATTCCCAACAGGTTCCAGAAGCATAGCATTCGCTGATAAACGGCGCAAGTTGGACTTATCTTGTGAACCCTTCAACCATCTGCAAGTATTAGCAAATTGGTTACAGTTATCACCTGCGTGTCGGGGATGCTAGTGGACAGGCAGCGGCGGAGTTGCCTGGGGGCGAGACAAGCAGACGCGCTTTCTCTCTGACCTTGCGTTTCGTGCTATCCCGGTGTTGACCGGGGCGGTCCGTATCCGCTAACTTTCCATCCGTTACCGCTCAGGCTGTGTGCGGCTCAAGGAGGATGTCTGATGGAGGAGTGGACCATTTCCGAGATGCGCAGCGCGATGGAGTCCGGCGAGCTTACCTCGCGCGCGCTTGTTGAGTGGTACCTGGGGCGTATCGAGTCCATTGACAGGTCCGGCCCCGCCATCAACTCCATCCTCGAGGTCAACCCAGACGCGCTGCAGATAGCGGAACAGCTCGATCGGGAGCGCGCGGACGGCAGGGTGCGCGGCCCACTCCACGGTATCCCCATCCTGCTCAAGGACAACATGGACACGGCGGACCGCATGACCACCGCCGCGGGCTCGCTCGCGCTGGAAGGCTCTGTCGCCGAACAGGACTCGGCCGTGGCGCGGAGGCTGCGGGACGCAGGAGCTGTGCTCCTGGGCAAGACGAACCTCAGCGAGTGGTCCAACTTCCGCTCCAGCCACTCTTCGAGCGGGTGGAGCTCGCGCGGCGGGCAGAACCTGAACCCGTACGCGCTCGACCGCTCTCCGTGCGGCTCCAGCTCGGGGTCGGCGAGCGCCGTCTCCGCGAACCTCGCCGCAGCGGCGCTGGGAACGGAGACGGACGGCTCCATCATGGCGCCAGCCTCGATGAACGGAATAGTCGGCATCAAGCCCACGGTCGGGCTGGTGAGCCGCGCGGGCATAGTTCCGATCTCCGCCAGCCAGGATACTGCAGGTCCGATGGCACGCACAGTAGCAGACGCCGCCCTGCTGCTCGGCGCTCTGACCGGGGCCGACCCTCGCGACCCCACGGCCCCGAACGGTCGCGCGCGCACTGATTACACCGCCTCTTTGGACGCCGACGGCTTGCGCGACGCGCGCATCGGCGTCGCCCGCGAGGGGTTCTGGGGATACAGCGAGCAGACGGACAGAATAGGGGAGGCGGCGATAGGGGAGATGAAGCGCCTCGGCGCGGAGGTCATTGATCCGGCAAGCATTCGGGGAAACAGGGAGATGGGCGAGGCAGAGTTCGAGGTGCTTCTCTACGAGTTCAAGGATGGGTTGAACCAGTACCTCGCTGGTCTCGGCCCCGCCGCGCCGGTGCGTAATCTCGGGGAGGTAATCACATTCAACGAGCGTCACGCGGACCGGGTGATGCCGTACTTCGGCCAGGATATCCTGACCTCTTCGCATGAGAAGGGGCCGCTGACCGAGGAGGCGTACCTGCGCGCGCTCGCGACGAGCAAGCGGCTCTCGCGCGAGGAGGGCATGGATGCGGCGCTGGCGGAGCACAACCTGGACGCGCTCGTGGCTCCCACCACCAGTCCCGCGTTCAAGATAGACCTCATCAACGGCGACCACTTCTTGGGCGGTAGTTCCTCGTTCGCCGCCGTCGCAGGATATCCCTCTATCACAGTACCCGCGGGGTTTGCGTTTGGCTTACCCGTCGGCATGACGTTTTTCGGACGGGCATACTCGGAGCCTGTTCTACTGCGCCTCGCCTACGCCTTCGAGCAGGCCACGAAGGTCCGTCAGCCGCCGCTGTTCCTTGCTGCCAGTCAGATGTCGGGCCAGCACGGGCACGCTCGGCTCGCGTCCGAGTGAGTGGGGCAGGGCGATTTGGAAGCTGCCGTTAGTGATGGGTGTGCATGTTGCGCAGACGTTGCGTGCAACGTCTCTACAGTTCTTTGACCTTGTAGGTGGTGTTATAACCGCTGGACAGTTGCCGGAAGTGGGGAATAGATCTCCCATACCGACCTTGCACTCGCCCTGCCGGAGTTGAACGAGGATTGGATTTTGACATATTCTGTTAGAACCATAGCATGGTTGATTCGGGCTTGCGAGCTTCGGGTAGGAAAATGCACGCGCTCTTCGGCTGAGGGCTCCCTGCTACTGATCCTGAGCGGTAGCCGCGCATCTCATCAGTTGTACTGAGGAATCGCTTGTGAGACTGCTTCCAGGCGCGGAATCAAGGTAGGGCAAGGCCCGGGCCGGAGATCGCACGGCTACACCAGCGCATAGACGAGAGGAAGAGATGGCCAGGAATTACAGTTTAGGTATAGACCTCGGCGGGACGAAGATACTGGCGGGGGTGATAGACCTTGGCAGTGGTGAGGTTGTCAGCACTGCGAAGAAAAAGACGAAGGTTGAGGAAGGTGCGGACGGACTGCTATCGCGTCTCACCGACGTGGCTGAAGAGGCGATGTCCAATGCGAAGCTGCCGAAAGGTGCGTCGGTGCAGTGCGCGGGCGTCGCGGCAGCCGGGCAGGTAGACCCCACGAACGGCATTCTGCTCGCCGCGCCGAACTTTGGCGGTATTGCCAACCTCCCTATCGGCGCTGTGCTCGGCAAGCGCCTCGGCCTGCCAGTGCGGCTAGGCAACGACGTGCAGTGCGCTGCGCTTGGTGAGCTCCACTTTGGGGCGGGGAAAGGCGTGGACCGCCTGCTCTGCGTCTTTGTTGGCACGGGCATAGGCGGCGCGATCAGCCAGAGGGGAAGGCTTGAGCGCGGCGCAACCGCTACGGCGGGTGAGATCGGTCACCTCACCATCCACGCAGACGGGCGCTTCTGCGGCTGCGGCGGGCGGGGGCATCTGGAGGCGTATGCGTCGCGCACGGCCATCACGCGTGTGCTCCTCGAGGAGCTGCGCCGGGGCCGTCCCTCAGTGTTGCGCGAGCTGCTCAGGGACGGGGGTATTGATGACGCGGCGCCCGGCGGCACAGCCATCCGCTCTGGCGTGCTCGCGAAGGCCGTGGCCGCTAACGATGAGCTGGTGCTCGAGACCCTGCATGACGCGGCCCGCTATCTCGGCATCGGGCTAGCCTCTGCCATCAACTTCTACAACCCGCACCGCATAGTGCTCGGCGGAGGAGTAGTCGAGGCAGTGCCGCTCCTGCTCGAGCTCACCGCTCCCGTGGCGAAGCGCGAGGCGCTCGTGGTGCCGGGCAACGCGGTCAAGATCGTCCCTTCAGAGCTTGGTGACAACGCGGGAGTCGTGGGGGCGGCGTTGCTGGGAGCGGAGAATGGTTGCGGGCAGGCTTAGCTTGTGACTCAAGCAGCGAGAGTTTGTGATACGAAGTCCCGGTGAGCAGCCGCTCACACTGTCACTCCGAGCCTGCGAGGAATCCGTAACTTGGGACCACGGATTCTCAGCGAAGCGAAGAATGACACTCCCCTCGTACTGACCAGGACTCTGTATGAATAGGCTACAAGGCTGTCCCGAACCTGTGCTGTTGGACGCTGTGACACGTTCAAGCGGCCTTGCTGGCAGCGGATACCGCTGTGCGGGGCCTGAGCGGCGGCCTTACACTTTCAGTAGCCCACCGCGTGCTCTGCGATTAGAGAATTGCACCTGTATCCGCAGAGCGTTTACCGCAGCGCCAAAGCCTCGCGCAGGATCTCGGCCTTGTGCCGGTCTTCCTCGCTGTCCGACATCATTTGGAGCTCGGCAAGGACGTCCTCATCGCGGCTTGCGACGAGCACGCTCACAAGGTAGCGGTAGATGTTGAGTAGCGGCGTGTTGCGCAGGAAGCTCAGGATGAATGGGGTGTGCGCCACGCGATCCTCGCGCGCCATCAGCAGGTCGAACAGCCCGAGCAACACGATCTCATCCTCGGTCTCCCCGTACTTCCCCATGACCGCCGGAAGCAGGCTAGCGGGCAGCGAGCTCAGGCACCGCAGACTCTCCGCTAGCACGTCAGAGGTTCCCGGCTCCATGGAGTCGCGCATCACGTACGCATACAGCGGCAGGAGCTGGTTCTGTGAGGCGAGCACGCGAACCGCGGTGGCCGCTGGCTCGCCTGACATGATGTCGGTGTGTTTATCCGCGAGCAGGCGTACTGCGTGATACCCTGCGAGCGCGTCGTCCAGGTCGTTGAGCAGGAGCAAGGCCGCTGCGCGCAGGTCCCCGGCCGCCTCGCCGAACAGGAACTCGTACGTCGAGGCGGCCCGCTCCAGCAGTGGCACGTCCTCGTGCCGGGCGAGGGGGCGCAGCGCCTGGAGGATGGCTGTGCGGAGCGCCCCCCCAGGGTCGCGGCGCACCCCCCTTGCATCCCGGTGTTTGTAGGCGTCCACGAGCGCGGTTCGGAGCTCGTCCGCGTCTCGCGCCTTGAGCACCTCCAGCGCGGCGCGGGCAACCTCCGTGTTCGTCTCCGTCTCAAGCAGTCGCGCGGCGTACCGAGCCTGCTCGTCCGGCGCGGAGGCGAGGCCGCGCAGTCGCTCCAATCGCGAAGCGCCCTTCGATGCCGCCATTGCTTGCCTCCTCGCGAACCGCGCCGGTACTGGCAGGTATAGTAGCCTGTCCTGCTGTTGCCTTGCTAGCAGTCAGACATGCGCCGCGTGACCGGAGCGTGGGCGCCACCGGGCGCCTGTGGGGCATGTAGGGGAATCCACCCGCTACCCCGTGAGTGCCTCGGCCCCGCGTCCCGCCAGGGCTTCCCTGTGGGC
>JADDPP010000260.1 GCA_016781845.1 Rubrobacter sp. | reverse complement strand
CCGCTTGATTTCAATGACTTATTTCTTGTCATGTGCTTAGCTGCCAGCCTTCAGGCCACACTCCCAGTCGTACGTGTCCGGGCGACGCCGCTCCAGCCACGTCATACGGCAGCGTCCACCGCGACTCTCCGATAGAGATCTGCCCGTCGGACACGGCAGCTGGCAGGATACTAATAGGCGGCGCCCCGATGAAGGTTGCCACCTACAGGTTGTCGGGCGAGTAATATAGCTGTAGCGCGGCAGGAGCAGACCGACCACCCGGCAGGTAGCCAGAATGACCGCGAGTTGAAGAAATAAGTGAGTGGCGAGGTCGAGGTTTGAAGGCATGGGAAAGCGACTGAACAGGTCGTTTCGGATGCTAAGGGACGGCAGACGTTATGTGCAACGTCGAGTCCGCCTTATCCCAGCAGGGGATCGTCTCCGCAAGGGGCCCAAATCGGAGTGGGCGTTGATGGGGGGCGAGTTGTTGCGCAGAGCTCGCGAAGAGGTTTCGCAGGCGTTGCGTGCAACGTCTCTACAGGCGTTATCGCTCTGCGCGCGGTGGTGCGGCGGATAGACTGCTGACGAAGGCGGGAGGTGCAAATCTCCCAGGCTGACTTGGTAATCGCCCTGGCACGGCTATGACGGGGACATCCTGGCGCTTGTGTATAATCGGCCAGGGGTAGGTAGCGGGAGAGGCGCGAGGGTGAGGCAGGGGCGGGGCAGCAGGTTACTGACGAGGCGCGCGTTTCTGGGCGCCACACTGGGGGCGGCAGGCGTGGGTCTGGTCGCGGTCGTATCGCCACTGGTGCGCGGTGCGGTTGATCCCGGCAACCTCGGCGGGGGTGGGACGGCGAACGTTCCGGTGTTCGATGCACAGCGCTCGTACAACTACCTACTCGACCAGGTGCGTCTCGGCCCGCGCGAGCCGGGGACGCCCGCTCACGTTGCCTGCAGGGACTACCTGCGCGAGCGCTTGCATGAGAGCATTGGGGATGCTTCCCTACAGCCGTTCGAGCTTCCCATGGAGGGCCGCGTCATCCCCATGTGGAATGTGCTCGCCTCGTACCATTCCGCGAACCCCCGGCAGGTGCTCTTATGCGCCCACTGGGACACCCGTCCCACCGCCGACGAGGAAGAGGACCCGGCGAACGTGGCCCGCCCGATACAGGGAGCGAACGACGGCGCGAGCGGTGTCGCGGTTCTGCTGGAGATCGCGGGACTCCTGCGCGCCTACCCACCGCCGGTCGGTGTGCGCTTTGTTCTCTTCGACGGAGAGGATTACGGTCCAGGATCCGACCGGATGTACCTCGGCGCGAAGTTCTACGCCCGCAACAAGCCCGCTCCTGACCCGGAGTGGGGCGTGCTGCTCGACATGGTGGGCGACCGGGATCTTGGCATCTGGCGCGAGAGGAACTCCGAGCAGGGCGCGCCGCAGGTAAATGACCGTATCTGGAGCGCCGCCCGTGCTGCGGGGCACGGCGACGTGTTCCACGACTCGGTCCGCTGGAGTATTACGGACGATCACATCCCGCTGCTGGCGGCGGGAGTTCCGGTTGTGGATGTCATAGACTTCGACTACCCCTACTGGCATACGCTCGAGGATACCGCCGACAAGTGCTCTCCCCAGAGCCTCGCAGCCGTGGGCGAGACCGTCCTCCATGCGTTGTACGCGGACGGCGGCGGGGGGTGAGAGCGATCCCGGTTGTGGACTGGGCAGGAATGCTCGGCTACGCTGACTGACCATGCCGTCGCGCCCCGTCAGCCGCCCATAGCAGCGTCTACGCCGCTGGCGCCTTGCTGGACACGCGCGTGGCTATCTCCCGAAAGACCGCCGCCTCTGGCGCGCTCGACTCTGGCTTCAGGAGTGCGTGGTCTTCTGCGATGCCCCGGCTGATTGTGAGGTTCAGCGGTACGCGGCCCAGCATCTCCAGTTCGCTATCTTGCACTTCCCACGGCCGCTCGCTGCGGTGAAAAACCTGGATCTCGTCGCCGCAGTGCGGACAGGTCATGTAGCTCATGTTCTTGACGACGCCGATGGCAGGCGTCTGGGCCTGTCGAAACAGTCCGAGGGCGCGACCGGTATCGAGCAGCGACAGGTCCTGGGGCGTCGTCACCAGCACGACTCCGTCTATTCGGAACTCACGCAGCAAGGTCTGTTGCGGCTCACCGGTGCCTGGCGGAAGATCAACGCGCAGGTAGTCCAAATCTCCACAACACGTCGCGCATCGGCTGCGCAACAAGCAGCCCAAGGGAGCGCGCGTTGAGCAGTACGGTGTCGGTGTCAGCCAGGAGCAGTCCTATAGACATGGCTCTCAGGCTGTGACGCTTCAGAGGTGGGATGTAAGGCTGTGTTGCCCGGCGCCCGAGCGGAAGCTATAACTCTCTCGATTCCGAGGGCTCGATGCCCCGCACGCCGAGCAGCAGGGGTACGTTCGGACCCTGTACGTCCGCGTCGAAGCTCCCCACTCGCGCGCCAGTTTGTGTGAGGGCCAACGCAAGGTTGACCGTCACCGTCGTCTTGCCAACTCCGCCCTTGCCGCTGGATACCGCGAGCAGCCGGGAGACCCCGGCAATCCCCTGAGACATGTCCGCTCCTTTCTCCAACCGGAGCAACATAGCATACGATGCGCCGTCCTATGGGTCGGGGGCGAGACGAGGTCAGCCCCGGACCCGAAGACCGCTCTATCGGTCACCCCTCCAGGACCTGCAACAAGACTCTTTGGACACTCAGCGGTTACTGGCATCTGTGCCGGTGATATGCGCGTCAGCCTCTATCTCTACGAGCATCGCGGGGGCGATAAGACGGGTCACCTCTACCATGCTCGTCGCAGGGCGGACATCCCCGAAGAACTCGGAGTGCGCGCAGCCCACCTCTTCCCACCGACTAATGTCGGTCACGTACATGCGAGTGCGCACAACGTCTGCCAGGCCAGCGCCCGCGGACTGGAGGGCGGCCTCCACGTTACGCAGAGCCTGCATTGCCTGTGCGTACGCATCGCCGTCTCCCACGATATTGCCCTCCTCATTCGTCGCGGTGGTGCCGGAGACGTGTACGTGGGACCCGACCCGGACGGCGCGGGAGTAACCCACGAGCGGCTCCCATGGTGTGCCGGTAGCTATGTTCGTTCTTTCCATCTTCCCATGCTCGCGTTCTCACTAAGGGCGTAACTATTCAGCCGGAGTGCAGTATAGCGTTGTGGTGGGGTTGCG
>JADDPP010000316.1 GCA_016781845.1 Rubrobacter sp. | reverse complement strand
CTCTGGAAAACGCACTCTTTGGCACGACCTACAGACTTCCCGAGAGTAAAGACCTACCCGTCTATCTCGTCAGCAGCCCACCCCTAACATGTCTGCAGGCTTGGTACCGATATTCAGGATCGGGAGGGACTGGCCATCCTCGCGCACGATTCGGGCCGCTGGGTTCTCGGTACCCTGTCCGGGCGATCATGGGCAGCAATGAGGGCGGAATCTTCCCTTCAACCTGATTGTCCAGTACGAATCGGGAGTTCGTAGGCTGTCCTACCGGTACGCTGGCGAGGCTACCAGCCATGCCAAGGACATGATACAACACCCACGCGCAGACAGAGAAACGATGGAGGAGGTACGTCTCTCACTTCCGGTGGCTGTCCGACAGTTAGGGCAGTATCTGAAGGGTGAAACAACTACAGAGACATTGCACACAACATCCGTGCGAGGTCTGCGCGGCGAATAGGTCACCAGCAATACGTGGCTGGGTCGCCTGACCCGTAGCGTTTGTAATGATCTTAGACGGCGCGTGCGTGAACCGGGCTAAGAGAGGTCTCCTACCCCTACGCGGTCCATCCGAGCAGCACATCGCCCAGCCAAAGGGCAGCGACCAGGATGATGAGCATGGCTATGGGGATCGCCAGCACGAGCCAGGGGCGTGTGCGTAGCAGCAGTACAGCAAGGGCCAGGAGGGCAGCCCACATCGCATAGAAGAGTACGATGGCCCAGTCAGGCGCGACCAGACCCAGCGTGAATATCGGCACGGCCAGGAGCAGGTGCAGGAGGATGGCCGCGTACGCCGCCCATCGGGCAGCGTTGGAGGGTGTGCTGTTGCTCATTCTCATTCTGTGCTGCTCCCGCGCTAAGCTATGGCTCGACTCTCTTGCGCTTCCGAAGTCTGTAAGGCTCTTATGTACATAGAATACAGGCAGAAGAGTCATAGTGGCGACCCCGAGCAGTTCTCTCACAACGCAATTCCAGAGCCATTCCTGTCGGGGTGAAACGTCTCTGCGATAGCTGATAACTTCCAAGAACCATTTGATTTCACTGTTAGTCGCGTGTATGATAACGCGTGCTGCACAAGGGCGGCTATGCAACAAGGGGGGGAGAGGAAACATGAGAGTTTTCGCGTCAATCCTGGGCGCCTTCATCCTCGCGGTCTCACTGGTAGCGCCGTCATCCGCGGCAAGCGAGGGAAGCGTGGCGGTTATGCTGCACATATGCCCCGAGAACATTCGGAGCCAGGCAGACTTCGACGCGCTGGGTGGGTTCCTGCAGAAGGTGCTCGCGTGTCCCGTGATAACCCGCGTGGGCGACGAAGGCCCGGCAGGCTCCGTGTCCGCGGCAAACCAGAACTTCGATTTCGCTGTGCAGGGTGGGAACGGACCTGCACGCACAATCGCCGACGCGAAGTTCATGGCGGCGAAGCTGTGCGAGTCCGATCTCGACACAGACGTAAACGGTGACGGCAAGAAGTCGGCGGATACCTGCGTAGACATCTCACACTACGTTTACTCGGGCATACCAAAGGGCAACGTGAAGGTCACGGAGAGGACGCCGCCGAGCGGCTTCCAGTTTGGCTCCCTCGAGTTCAGCCCGGCCGCGCTAGACAATAACAACGACGCGGACACACTCAGGAGGGTCGGCAACGGCGTTATCGAGCTCGACACGACCAGGGACAAGGATGACAGCGTCATGCTCCACGTCTACAACTTCAGGGCTGGCGCGACGATGCATGGCGGCGGGCACGCAGGGGCCGGTCAGCAACCCGCGCGGCCCAAGAAGGCTGGTCCCAGCAAGGTGCGTACGCTTACCGTGAAGCTGGAGGAGGAGAAGAACTCCGGTGTGACAGGAACAGCCGTTCTGAACGACAACGGTAACGGCACGACCACTGTAAGGGTGCAGATCCAGGGTGGCAACCTGAACATCCCACGCCCTGAGCACCTGCACGACGGCACGTGCAAGGGCACTGTCCCTTCGGTCAGATACCCGCTGGAGGATGTGGTCGGAGGAAAGGCCGAGAGCATAGTTCCCGCCTCACTCGACCAACTTCTCTCCGAGAAGCTCTTCATCAACGTCCATACGAAGGTATCAAAGGTTTACACGCTCTCCCCGGTAATCGCGTGCGGTGACCTGGCCGCGCCGAAAGCCCTGCCGAGCACGGGCGCTGGCGAGCTCTCGGGGGGCGCATCCGGCGCGGCTCTGGCTGGCCTCGGCGCAGTTGGCCTCCTTCTCGCCGCGGGTGGAGCGCTGGTCCTCCGAGCGCGCCGCTCCTGAGGACGCCGGGCGCCTCGCCAGGGGCAGGGCTGGTTCTCGCTGAGGGGGCGCTTGGTATAGCCGCAGGCCCATCAGGGCAACACGCATAGCTTGGAATGGTGGTCGAGACGTAGCCAGGCTACGTCTCGACAGACCTTGACCGTGGCGGGGCTGGCCTTGCATCCTTCTGCGGCGAAGACTACTCCCGGAACACTCGCGCCTCTACCTGCGCTATACCCAACCCGGTTCCGCCCGCCCCTAGCGCGGCGGAGTCCGTCACACGCCCAGTCAATGTTCGCTCGGTGGTCCTTGCGCGATGCGGGCGCGTACGGCGTCCAGGCCACCCGGAACGTCCCACATGGATTCTATCCACCACGTAGCGCCAGCCTCCGCGAACGGGCGAACTATCGCGGCGGACTTGTCCCGGTCGTCTGAAGGCGTCACGCCCTCTATTACGATGTCGTACGGAGTTGTCTCGGAGCGGTGTTCCGCAACAAACTTCTTTATGTCTCGTACGTCGGCAGGCGTGACCTCGCCGAAGGACCCATTGGGGTTCATCTTCGCGGGCAGGACACCGTCCCAGTGCGCTGCCCGAAGCATGGATGCTTTCCTCGGCCACGCGCCTACCACCCAGATGGGCACGCGGGGCTTCTGCATTGGCTCGTACAGCCAGTCGGAGTCCCAGTTCACCTGTAGTGCTCTCCCTCAAAGCTGAACTTCCGCCCGCTCCAGAAGCCGGTCATTATCTCCAGGCTCTCGTCGAGCAATTTCGCCCTGACCCTGCGGTCGGTCTCCTCCCCCACCTTGTCGAACCCAGTGTCCGTCGCTCCGAGCCCCACCGGCAGTATGACTCGTCCGTTCGAGAGGCGGTCCAGGGTGGCTGCCTCGCTGGCAAGCTTCCAGGGACGCCTCCGGGATGGTGGGGTGAGCAGCGTGCCTATGCGCACGCGCTGCGTGCAGACCGCGATGGCCGCGAGGCTAACCCAAGGGTCCGTGCCGTAGACACCATCCGCCACGAAGACGCCGTTCCACCCCGCCTCCTCGATCTCCTGCGCAACCTCAACAAGAGTCTTTACGTCACCGCCTGGAATTACGAACCCGTACCGCACTTGAGCCTCCTCTTCTCGACCGTTCCACTCTCGGGCTTGGCACACGGAGTTCGAGTATACGGCACGACTGATGACGCCCTGTGTCATATTGGCGCCGCTTATGCGGCAGGCTACACGACACCAGAGCGCGAGGACTCCTGAAACTTACGGCCAGGGAGGGTTCTTGGGTGTCCGCTCCTCGGGGCGCGATCTCAATTCCTCCAGCCACCGCTCGAAGTTACACTCCGGACGAAAGCCGAGCACGTCAGCGGCGTGCTCCATGTCGTAGTACTCGTGTATCGGGGCTAGCCGCTCGACGCCGCGCTCGCGCAGCAGGCCTGCTGCGCCGGGATAGTGCCTGTCGAGCACGAACAGTGGGTCTCGCAGCAGTTGTGGATGGTCCTCATCCGAGAAAGGCACGAGCGACTGGACGTTGAATGCGTCCCACTGGACCCTGCTTGAGGAAAGCGCATCCACCGACGCCACCACTGCGCGCGCAACATCGCTTGCGTCAACGCCGCCATACAAGAGGCGGATGCCGTACGGGAAGAACGGCTCCGGCGAGAACATGCCGTAGCGGAGCGCGATGCTCGGTATCCCGTGCGACCGTCCGTACAGACGGCACATCTCCTCACCAGCGGCCTTCGTGTAGCCGTAGATGTCCTGCGGCTGCGGGGGCGTGCCCTCGCCTACGACCGTAACCCTATCCGTATGGAGCGGCCTGTCGTGTGGCTTGTAGATGCTCATTGTGCTGCTGAACAGCAGCCCGCGCACTCCCGCCCGCACCGCGGCCTCCCATACATTGAACGTGCCTGTGAGGTTGATCTCGTAGAACTCTCTCGGCGTTGATGACTGGATGCCCAGAATGGCAGCGAGGTGGACCACAACCTCCACTCCCTGCATCGCCTCCTGCACGTCCTCTGGACTGTGCAGGTCGCCCTGTACGAACTCGTGAGAGGTCTGGATGGGGCGCATATCGAACAGCACGAGCTCGTGCCCCGCATCCGCGAGCATGGGCGCCAGCAAGCCGCCGAGCGTCCCACCCGCTCCCGTTATGAGTATCCGCATCTTGCACATCCTCTCGTTCTGTCCGCGTCCTTTGAGCGGTTGCCACAGGAGCGTTGCGTACCGAGGGGTAAGGTCAGACCTATACCGTTGCGATGCGTCGCGGCGGCAGGGCCGCCCATTTGCCATCCACGCGCACGGTCCATGTCAGGGGTATAAGGCTGGATACGAGCCAGGCGGTCGCCAGCGCGCTCGGGAGAGTCGCCCCCCTTTCTCCTCGAAGGCGGGGCATGGACCGACGGCCCCGCTGATCGAACGGGTGGAGACGACAAGATTCGGAGCAGCCTCAGCGAGGGTAGGGATGCGCTGCCGAGGGCACGTGGCATGGTCAGCCGATGGCCCAGGAGGTGTTGTCTACCAGCTCCAGCTTGCCGCTTCTCGCGGAGCGGATGCCACTGTCAAGGATGGCCTGCGCCTGGAGGTTGAAGCTGGCCGCCAACGTCTCGTGTACCGGCTCGCCCGTCTCGAGATGGTGAATGACCTCCTCCGCGGGTGTCGCTCGTCCCTCGGGGAGGGGGTCACCTTCGACGAATACAGGCTCCGCGCCCTTGCCTTGAATCAGATTTACCACCTGGCGGTCGCCCTGGCGCTCGACCACCATCGTCCCCTTGTCCCCATACAGGATAGGCCCGGTAGGTATGCCGTGGTCCACGCAGCTCCACGTAGCCTCCATAACCGCGAGCGCCGTCGGGAAGCGGACCGTGATGACCGCGTTGTCGTCCGCACTGCCGTACTGGCTCATGAAGTTCGCCCGAAGGCCGAAGGCGGCGTCGGCGGGCTGCCCCACGTACCAGCGAGCGAGGCACGCGCCGTAGCAACAGTAGTCGAGCAAGGCTCCCCCGCCATCCTCCTCGCTGTACCACCACGTCGCGCCCTTCTCGGCGTCGGACATCGGCGCCGCCTGGTCTGGAGCGCTGCCGTGGGTCGAGCCGTGTGAGAGCGGGCCGAGTGAGCCGGCCCGCCACTTTACCTCAAAGAGGGTGCCGATAGTGCCCGCCTCGAGCAACTCCTTAGCCTTGCGAACCGCCGGGCTCCACGTCGTCGGCCAGTTGACGAACAGCTCGACGCTGTTGCTGCGAGCCGCACGTGCCATCCGCAGCGCCTCCGGCAGGCTCGCGGCCATTGGCTTCTCCGTGATCATGTGCGCGCCGTGACGCGCTATGGCCTCCGCGACCTCGCCGTGGCGCGCGTT
The DNA here is from genome assembly GCA_016781845.1 of Rubrobacter sp. Taxonomy (GTDB): domain Bacteria; phylum Chloroflexota; class Chloroflexia; order Thermobaculales; family Thermobaculaceae; genus JADDPP01. The sequence goes on along the minus strand of JADDPP010000316.1, from coordinate 7,670 downwards.
CTCCGGGCAGAATATGACCAGGTCGAACCTCTCCCTGTCAAGCATCTCCCGATAGTCGTCGTACGCCTTGGGGATCCCTATGCGCTCGCGAGCCTGTTGCAGGTTCCACGCGCGTGTGTGCGGGGCGGTTACGAGCTCCGGCCGGGAAGGCGCCGTGTCCGCACAGGCCACCCATTCCACGCTGGGCAGCCGCGCGAACGAGCGCATCAGGTCGTTGACATGCATGTGGGCAAATCCGACGACGCCGAGACGGTACGTGCGGGACATTCAGTTGTCTCCCCTCAAAGATAAGCAAGCGTGGGAACTTGCGATCGGCAGTGCCGTAGTCAACCTGGTCTGTCAGAGTGGACCGAACGAGGTGTCCAACCTCTGTGCCTGGCCGGAACTCTCGACCTCGGAGGCGCGCACCATTATCTCCAGCACGTGACGGGCTACCGCGCCGCCCGGCACGGGGTCCTGGTCCTCCACGAGGCACTCGATGAAGTGGCCCATGCTCGAGTGCGGAGGAACCTCGCGGGAGCCGAGCTCTCTGGGCGGGGATAGCAGGCGGTCCTGGTGCCCGCCTTCGGCAGTGGGAGCAAGCCAGCCTCGCTGCCCGAGATAAGATGCCTGTCGAGAGAAGAGCATGAAGGGCGCCTGCGGTGCGTTTATATGCATGGTGCCCTCCGTCCCGTACACACTCACGTTCGGGGTCAGGTCCGCAACGGTTACGTAGTTGGCGACGACGGTGCCGAGCGCTCCCGCCTCGAAATCGAGGAGCAGGGTGACGTTGTCCTCGATGTCCACCTCGAGCGACTCGCCGTTGATCTTGCGGGTCGGGACGCTGGTGCGGGAGAAGGCTGTAACACGTCGAGCGGGGCCAGCGAGACTGACCAGCCACGTGAGGGCGTGAACCGCAAGATCGAGCATCACGCTCCCGCCTCCCGCACGCTGAAACAGCCAGGGGCGGTCCTCAGCGCCTCCGTGGGACGCCTTCCCCTGCACGAGGCAAACCTCGCCAAGGGCACCGGAGGCGATGACTTCGCGAGCGCGCTTGCAGAATGGGTTCAGCATGTGGGCGGGCTCCACCTGCAGCTTGACGCCCATCCGCTCCGCCTCGGCAATTATCTCGTCCGCCTCATCCAGTGTCTCGGCGAGCGGCTTCTGCACGAGCATGTGCTTGCCGGCACGGGCGGCGGCAAGCGCCAGTTCCGCGTGACTGGCGATGTTCGTCGCGATGACGACCGCGTCCACCTCCGGGTCCGCGAGCAGGTCCCGGTAATCCACGTAGTACCGGCGTGCGCTGAACCGCTGCGCAGCACCAGCGGCCTTGCTCTCGACGGAGTCGGAGACCGCGACGAGGTCCACCTGGCAACCGTGTATCCGCCGATTCGTCTGGGGCAGGTACATTAACTCGGCGATTGTGCCGCAGCCGATGACGCCGAGGCCGATGTGTTCTGTCGTCACGCCGTCCATCCTTCCGTAGCTTGCCGGGAACGAAGTCCCCGGTCCGTATGCAGCCGCAGTATAACAGCAGGGCGTCTTCGGATGGACGACCGGATACCCACAACCGGACTCCGGTTTCCGGCCTCCCCCACAAGTTGTGGACAAGAACGGTGACAGGATGCGCGAGGTGCGAGGTGGCGAGCGGTTGAGGATAGAGGTAAGCTACTCCGCCGCCGCCACCTCAGCCGTGATGCGCAAGAACGAGCTGCGGGTAAGGGACTGGGGGCCGGTCCGCATTGACGCCCGGCTCAACCCTATTCCCGCGGAGGGTCGGGAGGGCGGGTGAAACGCGGGGCAGTTGATGAGCAACTCAGACAAGGGCGTACGTGACGGCCCGAATCACCTGGTCTTCGCGAGCTGGCCCACGCTCGAGGAACCGACGCGCCGGGCGCCTCTGCACGGCACCGGCTCGTGCGGGACATGATCAGGGTCCACCTCAACGCCGGTCCCTTCTTCCAGGGCACGGTGGCGAATCCGCCGTTCATCCTCCTCGTCAAGAGGGCCGTGATGAACGTACCCAGTCACGCAGAACTAAAGAAGCAAGCATTCAGAGGCTTCGCGGGCTCATGGCTCCACCCGACCCCGGCGCTCACAGCCTGGGCGGCCAAATCATTGGGCGCGGAAGGTGCAGGAAGCGACGGGAAGCAATCGTGAGTCACGCTGGGCCCAGGTGGAAGTTAGTACAGGGACGGCTTGCCCTCTACAGTGCCAGGCGCAGCTAAGTCATCTCTATGTAAAGAGGGGGCGGACAGTATCGTCCGCCCCCTCAGAAAGGATTCTTGCGTGTCCGTCAGTCTCAGGCGTTGTGTCCGCTCCTGCTTCCGGCTAACGCTGGCCCTGCTGTCGGTAGCGCAGGAAGGCCGGGATGGAAAGGTCCTCCGCCTGCTGCGCGGGTTGGGCTGTCGCGACGGCCTGCTGCCTGGGAACCATCTGCGTAGGCTTCGAGACGGCTCGGCGGTTGTTGTCGAAACCGGTGGCGATAAGGGTGATGCGTACCTCGTCCTGCAGGCGGTTGTCAATGACATGACCGAAGATGATGTTCGCGTCGGGGTCCGCGGCCTCCTGAATGAGCTGCGCCGCCTCGTGCAGCTCGAGCATGCCGAGGTCCTCGTTGCCGGTGATGTTGAAGAGCACGCCTTTCGCGCCCTCGATAGAGAGCTCGAGCAGAGGGCTCTCGATAGCGGCCTTCGCGGCCTCCATCGCCCGGTCTTCGCCCGTGCCATGGCCGATAGCCATCAGCGCGGAGCCCGCGTTGCTCATGATGGACTTCACGTCCGCGAAGTCGCAGTTGATGTTACCGTGCTCCGTTATCAGCTCGCTTATGCCCTGGATTGCCTGGCGCAACACGTCATCCGCCATGCGGAAAGCCTCTGGGACGGTGGTGCGCTTCTCGACAAGCTGCAGTATGCGGTCGTTCGGGATCACGATGAGCGTGTCTACCTGCTCCTTGAGGCGCTGCACGCCCTCCTCCGCGGAGTTCTTACGCCGGTTGCCCTCGAAGGTGAAGGGACGAGTGACGACGCCGACGGTGAGCGCCCCTACCTCGCGCGCTATCTGCGCCACCACCGGAGATGCGCCAGTGCCGGTGCCGCCGCCCATGCCGCATGTGATGAAGATCATGTCGGCGCCCTTGAGCGACTCGAAGATCTCGTCCTGACTCTCCTCGGCGGCTTTGGCGCCCTGCGTCGGGTCTCCCCCCGCGCCGAGGCCCTTCGTTACCTTCTCACCCATGGAGATGCGCACGTGAGCATCCGAGTACAGGATGTCCTGCGCATCCGTGTTCATTACGATGAACTCGACGTCGCGCACCTCCGCTTCGATCATGCGACTGACGGCATTACCGCCCGCGCCGCCTACTCCGATAACCTTTATGACCGCGAGCTTATTGGGGTCAACAAACTGCGGGGGTGCGCTTGCTGCCTCTGGCCTCCTTAGGCGCCGGAAGTTCTCATCGACGGTAGTCACTTATCAAGTTCTCCTGTAGCTTAGGTGTGGTGAGTGGAAGTGGTCATGGTAAGAACTCTCTGAACCAACCCGCAACGCGGCTGGGCGCCCCCTTCCTTGCCGTAGGGACACGGCGTACCTTCGAGGACGCTGCCAGGGCTCTGCTTCTCCAAAGCACAAGGCCGACCGATGTGGCGAACGAGGGTGTATGCACCACATCGCCGAGACCCGATAGCCCTGACGGGGAGCCGATACGGACAGGCATTCCGAGCGCTCGACACGCTCGTTCGGCGACGCCGCGCATCTGCGCGCCACCACCTGTGAGCACGGCCCCGGCGGGAAGCATGTCATCATACCCGCTACGGCGCAGCTCATCGAGCACCATCGAGAAGATCTCGGAGAGTCGGGAATCCGCGACCTCGCGGGCGAGTTGTCGCGAGATGCTCTTGTACTCGCCCTCGCCGAACGCCTCCACCTTAAGGGTGTCGCCGGTGCCCGGCAGTCCCCTGGCGGGAACAGCGGAGGGCACTGGCGAGACATCCACGGCTTCCACCTTCAGCCGCTCGGCAGCATCGGTGGGGATTCCGAGGACGATAGCCAGGTCGTTCGTGATGCTGTCGCCACCGAGAGGCAGGACGGACGTGTGCCACGGCGCGTCCTCGATGAAGATCGCGACGTCGGTCGTGCCGCCACCGATGTCGATGAGGGCTACACCGAGGTCGCGCTCGGCCTCCGAGAGCACCGCCTGGGCGCTCGCGAGCGGCTGAAGCACGAGCTCGTCAGCCTCCAGGCCAACCCTGCAGAGCACCTTAAGGGCGTTCTGCACGGCGCCTACGTGCGCGGTGACGATGTGCGCGTCCACATCGAGCCGGTAGCCGCTCAGTCCCTGGGGATCTTTCACGCCGTCGTTGCCGTCCACGACGTACTGCCGGGGCAGCACATGCAGGATCTCCTTTTGAGAGGGCAGGTCAACGGCGCGCGCCGCCTCCAGCGCCCGGTGTACCTCCTCGGGACCGATCTGGCCGCCATCAGGGAGCGTAACCGAGCCGTGGCTCTGCGAGCAGCCGACGTGGCCGCCCGCGATGCCGAGGAGCGCGGAGTTGATCTTGTAGCCTGAGAGCCGTTCCGCCTTATCGAGCGATTCCGCGACGGCTTCCGTCGCCGCATCAAGGTCCGTGATCACACCCTTCTGGACGCCGCGGCTCTGTGCCAGTCCAACACCTAGCACCTGGAGCGGACCGGCATCTTCCGGTGACGCTTCAACGACGAGCGCGCATACCTTCGTGGTACCGATGTCGATGCCAACGAGTTTAGCTGTTTTGGGCATGGCGCTACCCCTCGAGTGCGGCGTGGGTTTGGAGAGTCCAGATAATGGATGCGCGTAGTATAGCACGCGGAGGCAGACATGTAGTCCGCATGCAAGCAGGAGTGGCTAAACGTTTGTTTATAACGCATATTCGCCATTTGCAAATTCAACGTAACTACTCATGGGTGCAGAGTGGGTACGAAAGGATCGCCGGTGAACAAGCGACTGAGGATGTCGAGCGCGGTCCTCAGCGCACCATGAAGGCATCAAGCCTCATGCCCCAGACCCACGTCGCGATATTGTAAGCGAACCGGCCAATACCTATCCTGATAATCGTGTCTCGTGACGGCTGGATGCGGAGTGGATACAGGTGGATGGAGGAGGTCGGATCGTGCCAACGCGCGTGAGGTTACTTGTCGGGACGACCAAAGGGCTTTTCACGTTCGAGTCGGACGCGGAGAGGCGTGACTGGAATTGTAGCGGGCCGCACCTCGGGGGCTGGGAGGTCTACAGCGTGTTGGGTGACCACCGCCAGGGCGGCCGCATCATCGCGGGGACCTCTCATACGGCGTATGGCCCTTCCATCCGGGTCAGCGAGGACTTCGGCCAGAGTTGGAGGCAGATCGCGGAGGGGCCGCGCTACCCGGCGCAGAGTGGCTTCGCGCTCAACCGGGTCTGGCAGATCGTTCCGGGACACCCATCCGAGCCAGACACCCTCTTCGCTGGTGTCGAGGAGGCGGGCCTGTTCGTCAGCAGGGACCGGGGTGAGACTTGGAACGAGCTCGACGCACTGACGAGTCACCCTACCCGACCCGACTGGTTCCCAGGCAACGGGGGCCTCTGCCTGCATACCATCCTTATCCACCCCGATAATCCCCAGAGGATGTGGGTGGGCATCTCCGCCGTGGGGGTGTTCCGCACCGACGACGGCGGCGAGACCTGGAGGTCGTGCAATGAGGGCCTATCTCGCGTGCCAGTCGGAACGCCGCACCCTGAGGTCGGCTACTGCGTCCACAAGATGGCGCTCGACCCTGAGGTCCCAGATACGCTCTACATGCAGTACCACCAGGGGGTGTTCCAGTCGAACGACGCGGGCGAGTCGTGGTCGCCGATCGAGGATGGGCTGCCAGGGGAGCGCATCTCCGCGGAGCTCGGTGCTCCGTTTGGCTTCCCGATCGCCGTCTCCCGCTCCGGCGACCTCTTCCTCGTCCCTCTCGAGAGCAGTGAGCAGCGCACGATGCGCGATGGTAGGCTCCTGGTCTACGGTATGCGGCGGGGGAGTGATCGGTGGGAACCGGTGGGCGATGTAGTGCCCGATGAGCCGCGCCACGTAAGCGTCCTGCGCGATGCACTGACAGTTGATTCGCTGGACCCGTACGGCACGTACTTTGGTACGACCTCCGGCGAGGTGTTCTACTCTCTCGACGGAGGAGTGGGGTGGGACCGCATGCCGGGGCAGTACGGACGCATCCTCTGTGTCAAGGCGTGGATACGGGAGGGGCACGATGCGGCTTGAGGTAAGCATTCCACCGCTGCTGCGAGACTGTGCGCTGGGACAGACACGCTTCTCGATCACTGCCGGGACGCTGGATGAGGGATTGCAGCGGCTCTTCGAGACATACCCGCTGCTGCGCGTCCATCTGTACGACGAAGCCGAGCGGCTGCGCAAGCATGTGCTGATCTTCTTCAACGGGGAGAGCATTGCCTGGCTCGACCGCCTTGACATCCCCGTTCGCACCGGCGACCGGCTCACGATCCTCCAGGCAGTCTCGGGAGGATAGAGTACGCCGGGACGCAGCTGATCGATACGCGCACCGGGATAGTACTCGGATCGACAGTTTGAGCCACAGGGCCGTGGCCAGGCACTCGGGCGCACGTGTACGCGATCGCGCCGACAACTTTTCCAGGTGTGCCAGGCTAACCGCTCTCCTGGAGCGCCTGAGTCAGGCGGCGGATAGGCCCACCGAGACCGCGCTTCGCCAGCTCGACGAGGCGTCCCTCGTCCAACATACCGGATCGGACCGCCACCTCCACGTCGGTGCGAGTCGGGACCACCCTCTGCATCGCGTCCAGGTACGAAGCCGCGGCTAGCACTCGCTCGGTGAGCCTGGGCGGCAGGGTGTCCACGGCCTCGATCAGCGAGAATAAGGATGGATGTGCCGCGGCCAGCTTGCTAGCTGTTTTCTCGCCGACTCCCGACACACCCGGCAGTCCATCCGAGGGGTCTCCCCGTAGCATGGCGAATAGGAAGTAGCGGTCGGGCGGCACACCGAACTTCGCTTCCACGGCAGCCTCGTCGTAGATGGCTAAATCGGAAACGCCCCTTACGGTGAAGAGCACTCGTACGGTTGGGTCAGCATCCCTCACCAGCGCGAGGAGATCACGGTCGCCCGTGACCACGTCCAATCTCTCACCCCACTGGGCCTGAGAGCACAACGTGGCGATCGCGTCATCCGCCTCCCAGCCAGGGGCGACCGCACGGTCCATCCCGAGGGCGTCCAGTGCCTGCTCCAGAAGCAGAAACTGTGGAGGCAGCGCTTCGGGATCCGAGGCACGGTTGGCCTTATAGCCGGGGTACGCCTGGACGCGCTCTGCCGGTCTTATCGAGTCGTCGAACACATGTACGAGACGTTCGGGATGGTAAGTGCTGATGAGCCGGGTAGTCATGTCGAGATAGCCGTGCACAGCATTCACGGGTCTGCCCTCGGGGTCGCAGATGCTGGCTGGCAGGGCGAAGAAGGCCCTGTACATCAGGCTGTAAGTATCGAGCAGCATTCGGTACGTCATCTGGCCCCCACTTGAACGTTCCTGGAGTCAAACCCTGCTACCGCACACCCAGTAGCGTCAACTCAGGTACCCCAGACTGGAGTGCAGTCGCTTCGTAATATAGACCTCTTTGATGTATCACCCGGTGTTTTCCTCGAGTTCCTCAAAC
>JADDPP010000227.1 GCA_016781845.1 Rubrobacter sp. | reverse complement strand
ACGCGCCCAGGCCAGGCACAAGGCTTGCTTTCCTGTCCTGCCGACGGTACAATCCGCACACTTTTACAACCTAATACGATTGGCCGGGGCTATCCGGTCTAGAAGGGGTCTGCCCAGGTGGAGAGATGGTCTGTGGTTTTTGATCTGGAGGGAGACCAGGCATGAGCACCAGTATCTCGCGTCGCGACTTTCTTAGGCTCGGCGGCGCAACGGCGGGCACGGCGCTCGCCGGCCTTATTGGCACGGGCGCCGATTTAGGACCTGCGACGGTGCGGGCGGAGGAGGCGCGCGTCAAGGGCGCCAAAGCCTACCCGAGCATCTGTCCGTATTGCGCGGTCGGCTGCGGCACGCTTGTGTACACGGTCAAAGGGCCCGATGGCAAGAACCAGATCATTGATATAGAGGGCGACCCAGCAAGCCCGATTAGCCAGGGCACGCTTTGCCCCAAGGGCTCCGCCATCTTCCAGTTGCATGTCAACCCCAACCGCGCGACCAAGGTGCTCCACCGAGCGCCCGGTGCGAAAGAATGGGAACAGTGGGACCTCGAGCGGGCTATGAACCGCGTCGCTGAGCTGACGAAGAAGACCCGCGACGAGACGTTCGTAGAGAGGACCGAGGACGGCAAGCTCGCCAACCACACGCTGGGCATCTTCTCACTCGGCGGCGCGACGATGGACAATGAGTGGAACCACATCCAGCAGAAGCTGATGCGGGGGCTCGGTGTCGTCGCCATCGAGAACCAGGCACGTATATGACACAGCGCTAGCGTCCCCGGTCTGGGGGTACGACTAGGGCGTGGCGCAGCCACCACATATCAGCAGAACCTGCAGTTCGCCGACTGCATCGTCATCGAGGGGTCCAACTTTGCCGAGTGTCACCCGGTCGGTTTCCGCTGGGTGATGAAGGCGAAGCTCAACGGTGCGAAGATCATCCACGTGGACCCACGCTTCACCCGAACCAGCGCGCTCGCGAACATTCACGCTCCCATCCGCGCCGGCTCGGACATCGCGTTCCTCGGCGGAATCATCAACTACGTGCTCAACGACAAGCGCTGGCAGACAGACGAGTTCTTCCAGACGTACTTGAAGACGTACACCAACGCCGCGACGATCATCAACAAGGACTTCAAGGACACCGAGGATGGGGAGTCCGGCGTCTTCTCTGGCCTGATGGAATACACCGGCGACCCGATGAATGGATTCGTCGGAGAGTACGACAACAAGTCCTGGCAGTACGAGGGCGGCCCCGCGCAGGATCAGGGCCGGTCGGCGGCCACCGGGCAGTCCGGCGAGCAGAGCGTGGAGTCCGGCCAGGAGAGCAACCAGCAGCCACAGGTGAAGCCGGACACTCCCCTCAGCGACATACCAAAGCTGCTGCTCAAGCCCGCTCCGAACCGTGATGAGACGCTAAAGAACCCCAGGTGCGTCATCAACATCGTCAGGCGCCACTTCAGCCGCTACACTCCAGAGATGGTGGAGCGGGTAACCGGCTGCCCCCAGGAGAGGTTCATCGAGGTGGCGCGCACGCTCCTCGATAATTCCGGGCGGGAGAGGACAAGCGCGTTCGCGTACGCCGTCGGCTGGACACAGCACTCGTACGGATGCCAGATGATCGGTTGCTGCGCCCTCCTCCAACTCCTGCTCGGCAACATCGGCCGTCCGGGCGGAGGGGTCATGGCCCTTCGCGGCCATGCCACGATCCAGGGCTCCACGGACATACCGACGCTGTACCACAGCATCCACGGTTACATGCCCCATCCCTCGGCGGCCAAGGCGAAGAAGCACGACACTCTACGCGACTACCTTGCAACCGAGACGCTCGCCAAGAGCTACTGGGCAAACATGCCGAAGTTCATGGTCAGTTACCTCAAGTCAATGTACGGCGACGCTGCGACCCCGGAGAACGACTTCGGCTATGACTGGCACCCGAAGATAGCCGGTGACTACTCTCACATGCCGATGTTTATCCGAATGGCCGAGGGGCAGGTCAAGGGCATGTTCTGCATGGGCCAGAACCCAGCCGTCGGCGGTCAAAACGCCATCCTGCAGCGCAAGGCGCTCGCGAAGCTGGACTGGCTAGTGGTCAAGGACAACTTCGAGCACGAGACGGCTGCGTTCTGGTACAAGTCGCCCGAGGTACAAAACGGCGATCTCAAGACTGAGGACATCAAGACGGAGGTGTTCTTCTTCCCATCCGCTCAGGTCGCGGAGATGGATGGCTCTTACACGAACACGCAGCGCCTGGTGCAGTGGCACAACAAGGCCGCCGACGCGCCGGGGGACTGCCGCACGGACCCCTGGTTCACGCATCAACTCGCCAAGCGGCTAAAGGCGATGTACGCCAACAGCACCCTGCCGCGTGACCAGGGCATCAAGAACCTGCTATGGAACTTCGACTTTGGTCCCGACTCCCCGGAGCTGCACCAGGGCTCCGAGCCATCCGAGGACACACACCCCGAAGGCGAGCCGGACATTCACAAGATGATCCGTGAGATCAACGGCTACCAGTCGGCGGACCCCACCAAGCACCTGAAGAGTTTCGCCGAGCTGAAGGACGACGGCTCCACTACGTGCGCCTCCTGGATCTACTCCGGAGTGTACCCGGAGCCGGGCAAGCTACTCGCCAACAACCGGCAGCCCGACCCGCCCACCAACCCGGCGCAGACCCACCTCGGCTGGGGGTTCTCCTGGCCGGCCAACCGGCGCATCCTGTACAACCGCGCCTCGGCCGACCCGGCCGGCAAGCCGTGGAGCGAGCGCAAGAAGTACATCTGGTGGGATCCCGAATCCACGGCTGACCCGAAGACCGGCCAGCCGTGGACGAACGCCACGACAGGGGAACCGGTGAAGGGAGCATGGCTAGGGTACGACGTGCCCGACTTCGGTCGGAACAAGCCGCCCGATTACAAGCCGCCCGAAGGGGCTATCGGCCTTGACGCGCACTCAGGTACTGATCCGTTCATCATGAAGCTGGACGGCAAGGGCTGGCTCTTCACCCCGACTGGTCTGGTGGATGGCCCGCTGCCGACTCACTACGAGCCGCTGGAGTCACCCGTACAGAACCCGATGTACAAGCAGCAGATCAGCCCGGTCGTCAAGTACTGGAAGCGGGACGACAACGCACTTGCGCAGGTGGGTGATGAGAAGTACCCGTACGTGATCAGCACGTACCGGCTGACCGAGCACCACCTCACCGGCGTGATGACCAGGTGGCTGCCGTGGCTAGCGGAGGTGCAGCCCGAGCTCTTCATCGAGATCAGCCCGGAGCTGGCACAGGAGAAGAAGATCGAAAACACCGAGATGGTCCGAATCAGCACCCCGCGCGGGACGATTGAGGCGAAGGCGCTCGTTACTGGCCGAATGCGCCCGTTCATGATTGACGGCAAGCGCATCCACCACGTAGGCATGCCGTGGCAGTGGGGCTACCAGGGGGTGGTTACCGGCGCCGTCGTGAACGACCTCGTCGCGCTGATCGGTGAGCCGAACGTGGCTATCCACGAGGGCAAGACCTTCGTGTGCAACGTGGAGAAGAAATAATGGCAGAGCCGATGGGATTCTTCACGGACACCACTGTCTGCATCGGCTGCAAGGCGTGCGAGATCGCGTGCAAGCAGTGGAACCAGTTGCCGGCCACAAACGGCGGCCAGAACACAATTAGCGGCGTGAGCTACGACAACACGCGCCAGCTCGACGGCATCCACTGGCGGCACGTCCGCTTCATCGAGCAGTTCGACACGCGCGATCCCAATCGTACGGACGGCCGCTGGCTACTGATGAGCGATGTGTGCAAGCACTGCGTGCAGGCCGGCTGCCTCGAGGTGTGCCCAACGGGCGCGATTGTCCGCACCGAGTTTGACACCGTCGTTATCCAGTCGGATGTGTGCAACGGCTGTCGTGCGTGCATCTCCGCGTGCCCGTTCGGCGTCATAGGCATCAACCCTGTCTCACACACAGCACAGAAGTGTACGCTCTGCTACGACCGTCTCAAAGTGGGGATGGAACCCGCGTGCTCCAAGGCGTGTCCCACCGACTCCATCCAGTTCGGCACGATCTCTCAGTTACGCGACCGCGCCCAGAAGCGCGTTGGCGACCTGCACCAGCAGGGACAGACAGAGGCGTACCTGTACGGCGCGGACGACAAGATAGTCGGTGGGCTCAACTCCTTCTTCCTGCTCATGGACAAACCGGAGGTGTACGGCTTGCCCAAGGACCCTCAGCTGCCGTCGCGCAACCTGGCGCCCAGTGGCATAGGCTCGGGCATCGGCGCGGTACTCGTCGGCCTGCTCGGCCTGCTCAACTTCCGCAAGCGCCGCATGGACCGGTTCGCTGCACAAGGCCATAGAGAGAGTTAGGGAGTACCCCATGCCAAGAGAGCTCTTCACAAGCCCCGCGCACTGGACGTGGCTGATCGTCGTGTATTTCTTCGTTGGTGGCATCGCGGGCGGCAGCTTCTTCATCGCGGCCATGCTTGACCTCGTCGGCAACCGCGCCGACCGCTCCCTCTCCCGGCTCGGCTACCTCGTCGCCCTGCCAGGTATAGCCATCGGTGGCCCCCTGCTCATCCTTGACCTGGGCCGGAAGGAGCGCTTCTGGCATATGCTCGTGCAGTCGGAGACGTTCCGCCCGATGTTCAAGTGGTGGTCACCGATATCCTTCGGCACATGGATAGTCAGCGCCTTCGGCGCGTTCGCCTTCGTGGCATTCCTCGCCGCGCTGGTACGGTCGGGCGACCGCCCCCAAAGGGGTCCCCTCGTGCCGTTCCACAAGATAGTCTACGGCCTGGGGCCGCTCAGCAAGCTCTTCCTCATTCTCGGCGCACTCACTGGACTGGCGCTCGCCGGGTACACCGGGATGCTTCTCTCCGTCACAAACCGTCCGGTTTGGGCGAACATGAACCTCTTCGGCATCAACCTGCTAGGGCTGCTCTTCCTCGCGTCCGCTGTCTCGGCCGCCGCCGCAACGCTCTACCTGCTTGGGCGCCGCCGAGGCGCGGGGGTCGAGCACGAGTCGCTGCATGCCTTGACCCGGTTCGATGACTGGGTCCTCGGCCTGGAACTGCTGGTCTTGATCGCTGCCATCGTCTCGCTCGCCTCTTTCTTCGGTTCGGTTTCAGCCGCATGGCTGGCAGGATGGGGCGCACTGCTCATCATCGGTGTACTGGTCCTGGGCATCCTCGTACCGCTGGTTCTGTATGCCCGCCCACGGATGCTCGGCGGGAACAGTGGAGTCCTGGCCGCGATCCTCGTACTCGTTGGCAGCTTCCTCCTGCGCACAGTCGTGGTCATGTCTTCGGAGACGATCGAGTCGTTGGAGCGGGTAGCGCATGGGGGATAAGATGTCTAAGAAGCGAACCCGATGCCCCCTCCTCGTTGCACTCCTCGCGGTTGGGTTGATTGGCTGTAGCCCCGAGGCCCAGCGCACGCGCGGTGGCGGACCGGGCGCGGACCCGGGCAACGTGGACAGCGTCGTAGAGATCCACAGGGGTGCGGACCCTGGCTACAAAGTCCCCCTCACCGGGGCCGGACGGGATGACAACATCCGCAGCGACGCCAGCCGCGAGGATGTGTCGAGGTGACGAGCACTGTCTCCGACGACACCCAGCAACTCCTCGATCGGATCGCGGAGACCACCCCCGAGTGGCGCGCCTGGCTTACGCTGATCGGCGAGACCCTCCATGCCGCGTCTGATCCCGCGTGGGCCTCTGCTACCCCCGAACCTCGCGCAGACCGTACACCGAACGCGCCCTTGCTCGATGGCATAGTCCTAACACTCGATGCTCGCATGGCCAGGAACTGGGTGACTCACCTGCTCGCTACGGCAGCCGGCACCGGCAGTCCCCAACTTGCCCCCTTGGGCGCGGTCGCGTCAGATGACCACCTGGATGCCAGGGCGCTCCTGGAGGCCGCAATCGCTCAGGATGAGGAGCGCCTCGGGCAGCTAGCCAGGGACGCTGGCATCGAGCCAGCCGTGCTCAGCCCGGTCGCCCAGCTTGCCGCGATGCCCCTGCTCCAGGCGTGCGGCCGTCACCTGGAGGACCACGCGCCCGCCGTCTGGCCTCACGGTTACTGCCCGAAGTGCGGCGCCTGGCCTACGATGGCGGACGTGCGTGGGCTGGAGCGTAACCGGCGATTGTTGTGTGGCCGCTGTGGCGGAGACTGGGGAATAGCGCTGCTGCGCTGCCCCTACTGCCGCACGAATGACCACCAAAGGCTCGGCTCGCTCGTGCCCGAAGAGAACGGCGAGCTCCGCAAGGTGGATACGTGCGACGAGTGCCGGGGCTACATCAAGACCGTCACAACGCTGCACAAGTGGCCCGCCCTCCGCGTGGCACTGGAAGACCTCGCGAGCGTTGACCTAGATGTCGTGGCACTAGATCGCGGTTACATCCGCCCTTCCCCCCCTGGCTACCCTCTCAAGATCCGAGTTGAGCTGACGGCCCCGAGGCGTCGCTTCCTGGGGTGGCGATCGTGAGCACGCCGGATATCAGGTCCGAGACCGAGGTGCTCCGGCCCGCCCGGTTTTGTTCAGAGTTGCTCGAGGCTCTCGACGTCTCCGACGGACGCAGGAAGCGCCGCAAGCGCAACACGACGCCAGATGCGATAGGACTGAGCATCAAGCGCGACCTGTTGGAGGCCGCGGCACGGGAGGACCCGGAGCCCGCTGAGTTCGAGGCATGGCTGTTCCAGCGATGGCTTTCCGCCGGCATGTCGAAGGGCGCCGTGCGAGTCATGGCGATGGACATTCTCGAAGAGTGGCGGCTCGCGCAGGCGTCCGAGTCCTTCAAAGGTTGGCTCGATGCCGGCGCTCCCTCCGACGACGCGCAGCGGCAGCCGGACTCGTAGAGAAGCGCGCTTGGTCTTGCCTGGCGCCTCTCGGACCGGTGGACCGGCCCTGACGTGTCAATACGGGCTACCCTTGTAATCATGGAGAAGCAGAGTGACCTTGAACAGAATTCTAGCCCTGGCGACAGGCGTGCTTGTCGTGGCGGTGCTCGCCTGGTTCATCTGGGGTTCGGTTTCCGACGGCCGCCAGCTATCACTCGAACCCGTAACCGGCCCCACTCCAGGGGAGGCTGTCGTTACGCGGCAGGAGAACACCGCGGTGGCAGGCGCGCCCACGGTCTACGGCACCGGCGTGGCTACAGTAACGGGACCAGAGCTCGTCTACAACACCCCAGTACCCCTGAACCCAACGCCATCTCCCGCACCGTAACCGGCTCTGGACAGCTCACGCACAACTGGTGCTGCACGCTTCACACGGCAGACCATTCTGTGGTCATTCCCCACGTGCCAGATACGAACTCGCGGACAACATCTTCGTTGTTTGGAGCTGGACGCACGCGGCATACCCGCTCCTGCGTCCTCTACCGTCCGCAGTAAGGCAGCTTCGGTCTATCCCGCCAGCTCGGGACCTCTCGTGTCCTCCAGGCGAGCCGTGCCAGGCTGCGGCGCACGAGTATCGTAGCGGGCCTGCCTGATGCCCCTGCGCCATACCCACAGAAGCGCAGGCACGGAGATGAGGAGGCCGATAAGCGAGATGATCTGGGCTTCGCGGAGCCCGAGTACCACAGCGCCATCCGTGCGGAAGTAGTGTGTCCAGAAGCGGCCGATGGAGTAGAACACGAGGAAAAGCCAGAAAACGACGCCTGGTATGCGCACCCTGCGCAGGAACCATAAGAGGAAGCCCAAAAGGACCAGGTCCCAGACCATCTCGTAGCCGACGGCCAGGTGGACCGGGATTCCTCGCTCGGCCAGCGTATCCGGGTGGGTGTACACCACGGACCAGGGAACGTTGGTGTGGGCGCCGTGGTGCTCCCCGTTGATGATGTCTCCGATACGCCCTACCGCAAGCCCAAGCAGCAGCCCGAGGCCAGCCGCATCCGCGAACGGCCCGAGCGGCGTTCGAGTGCGCAGGGCATACAAGGTGCCGCCCAGGATGCCGCCAACCACCGCGCCCCATACGGAGATGCCGCCCTCGTTAATGAGGAACACGCGGCCGAGATTGCCGGAGAACTGGCTCCAGTTACCGAGCACGTACAGGATGCGCGCGCCAACGATGGCGGCCGGCACGGCGACGAGCGCACCGTTGTACACAGGGTCGTCGCTGAGACCGTACCAGCGCATGACGCGCGCTGCGAGCCAGACGCCTGCCAGAATGCCAAGAGCGGTGAAGATGCCGTGCCACGCAAGCACGAAGTTGCCTATCTCCACCACATTGGGATCAATGTTGATGTCTATCACAGTGTTCGGTTCCCTCCCCCGATCAGGCAAGCGCCACCACTGGCGCCGCTGCCCAATTGTAGCCCAAGAGGGAGCCGTAGCGTGGGGATTCGGAACGGGCCAGGACACGCCGAGGGATGGCCCCTACCCCCTGTCGTGACTCTATGGGCTCTGTGCTCGCAGCCCCATCACGCCTCGCTTTTGGATACGCCCTCGAGGATGTTCGCCGCGGCCTCGTCCACCGGGATGCCAGCGGCCTCCGCGGCGGCCTGCAGTTGCTCCAATGTTATGTTGCGCGGGTCTCCCTTCGAGTCGTTCGGCGACCCGCAGCCACAGCTAAGACACATACCTCTTGCTCCTCCGTCTCGCTACATCTGATTTTCAGTTGGTGGCACGGGGCGCAAAGTGGATGCCAGCGCGGAGCCACACGCTCGCGCCGACGGACGTAGAAGATAACCACTCGCGCCCTCTGCTGGCAGGGCGATTGCAAAGTGCTCACAGGAGACCTACTCCCCCTCCTCCGGCAGCTGTTTGCCGGGCACATCAGCGCAAGGAGGGTAAAGCACTGTAGAGACGTTGCACGCAACGTCTGCGCAACGTCTGCGTAGCGCGTCCATATCCACCAACACCGCCTTCAGAATCACCCTGCTCTGCTGGTATCAACAGGCGGCTGGTGCGGGTGGCTGTGGTAGAATCACGCACCGCTACGCCGAAAGTCCGATTGGAGGGATTGGTGACCGCAGGAGCAATCACGACAGGCGATATCATCAAGGGTATTCAGGACAGCACGTACGAGCTGCTGACAGAGAGCAGGCTCGCGCGCGTGGGGCTCAAGGACGAGCAGGACACCGCAGCCGTTCTGGAGAAGTACGCATGGCTGTATAGCCTGGATACGGTGCGGCGCGCGCGCGAAGCGTACGAAGCCGAGGCGGACTCCGGGGAGAAGGAGCGGCTCCGACGTGTCTACTATTACCTGATGGACGGCTATGTTGAACGCCAGACGGCGGCGCAGGAGGACAAGGTCGTTTCCTTCGAGATGAACGCCGCTGTCGAGGTTGATGGTCAAACCATTCCCTACCACAACGTCCGGGCACTGATGGCCCGTGAGCCGGAGTACGACCGGCGAGACCGCCTGCGAGACGCCCAGCTTCAAGTAGTGGAGCAGACGAACCCGGACAGGCTGGAAATCATTCACACCCGGCTGCGGACGCTGTGCGATGACTTCGGCTACTACGACTATGCCGGGTACAACAGCGAGAAGAAGCGCGTGGACTACGAGCTTCTGCGCGCGCGACTGGAGGTCTTCCTCGCGCGCACCGAGGAGACGTACAACAAGCTGATGGGCGAGTGGGTGGAACGCACCACCGCGCGGCGCCTCGGAGAGTTGGGCAGCAACCACTTCGCGTACATCAGCCGTGTGCCCGAGTACGACCTGTACTTCAAGAAGGAGAGCCTGCTCGGTGTGTACGAGCGAACGCTCAGGGGATTGGGCATTGACCTCGCGCAGCAGCACAACATCCACCTGGACACGGAGGACAGGCCGAAGAAAAACCCGCGCGCGGTGTGCTACCCCGCCAACCCTCCGTCCGAGGTACACCTCATAATCAAGCCGCTCGGCGGGCTCGACGACTACGCGGCATTCTTCCACGAGGCCGGGCACGCCCAGCACTTCGGCAACGCGGACCCGGCGCTGCCATACGTGGACCGCAACGTCGCCACAAGTTATGCGCTCTCAGAGATCTACAGCTTTCTGATGCAGTTCCTGACCATGAATCCGGCGTGGCTGCGAGACGTGGTGGGCGTGCCGGCGGACAAAGTAAACGAGGTGGTGTACTACACGAGGCTGGCGGAGTTCTTCCTGTTGCGCCGGTACGTCGGGAAGCTACGGTACGAGCTCGGGTTCTTCCAGGGTCCGTACGACGAGGCGCGCAACCGGGCGCTCTATGCTACGACGCTCAGCGAGACTACCGAGTTCGTGTATCCGCCCGCCAACTTCGTGAATGACATGGACAGCGGCTTCTACTCCGCGGATTACCTGCGGGCGTGGATCACGGAGGCGATGCTGCGCCACCACCTGGAGAGGACGTACGGCGAGCGCTGGTTCACGAACCACGAGGCAGGCGAGTTCCTCCGCAGCCTGTGGGCGACGGGTGAGAGCAAGGAGAACGAGGAGATCGCTCGGATGATCGGCTACGAACCGTTCGATGTTAGCTACCTCGCAGACCAGTTCCTGAGCCTGGATAAGCTCAGGTCCGAGGTCTAAAGCAAGGTGACTGACGAAGGGGCCTTCACCGACACGCCTTCTCACCGGCTGCGCTCGCTCCTACCCGAACGGACTACGATCACATGGCAGACAACTATCGAGAGCTGATGCAGACCGCGGCGGACGCCGCAAAGGAGGCCGGAGACTGGCTGCTGCAGAGGTTCGGCGGCGCGATTCAGACCGACCCGAAGGGACGCGACAGCGTGGTAACGAGCCTCGACCTGGACGCTGAGCGCATGATTCGGGAGAGGATAGGCTCGCGTTACCCGAAGCACACGCTCATTGGAGAGGAGTTCACGCCGAACGTGAGCGCTGGAGAGTGCTCCTGGGCGATAGATCCTATAGACGGCACTCGCAACTTTGCGGCTGGCATCCCGTTGTGGGCCGTCTCCGTCGCTGCACTGGAGCACGGCTCGCCGGTCGCCGGAGTGGCGTACCTGCCAGTGACCGGGGAGCTTTTCCAGACTGCCCGAGGGCACGGCGCGTGGCTCGGCGAGGAGCGCCTGCACGTCAGCCGCACCGCGACGCTAGCGGACTCGGTGGTTATGACCGATCTGCTGTCGCAGGCGTATCCCCAGGGATTGCCAGCCACGGTGTTCGCCGGCTTGATCGCAGCTTCAAGGCGAACCCGGATGCTCGGCTCGGTGTGCTGCTCTGTATGTTACGTCGCGGCTGGGCGGTTCGACCTGTACTACAGGCCGCAGGTGAACGTGTGGGATGTTGCGGCGGCGGTGCTGCTCGTGCGCGAGGCGGGCGGTGAGGTGCGCTCGTTCGAGGGCGAGGAGTGGCAGGCGGACACAAACTCTATCCTGGCCGCAAACCCCGCCCTGGTCGAGCAGTTCCTGGCTGAGAAGGACCGACTGATGAGGGGCGCGCAGGCATAAGCGAGTACGTCGCAGGCTGCTGTGCCGTCCCGAATAGCCTCCCTCGCACCCCTTCACCCCGCAGCCTCAGTCAGCAACGGTGGCGACTTTGGCACTGTCCCGAGGACGCGGTCGTGATCCGCCGCTACCGCTCCCAGTGGCATCCAGCAATTAGCACCCCGGCGGACGCTCTATGCATCCGCGAGCGCCGGGAGGACGGTCTCTCCGAAGAGATGGATGGGATCGAGGTCGTCCGCGTTCTCCATCCTGAGCGTGATATATTGCGAGCCGACAGCGGCGTACTCCCCAAGCCGCTGTATGATCGTCTCCGGAGTACCCATCAGGCCGCTAAAGCTATCCAGCGACTCGCCATGCTTCTCGCGCAGCTCGGCCTCGCTACGGCCGATGAGCATGGGAACGTGGTTGGAGCGTGTTATCTCCTCGTAAGGCCGACCGACCTTCTCGCAGTGGCCGCGGAGCACCTCGAACTTGTGCGCCACAGTCTCCGGGTCGCCGAACACGTTGCAGAAGTCTGCGTGTTTCGCCACCAGGCGCAGCGTCTGCCTCTCTCCGCCGCCGCCGATCATTATGGGTGGATGCGGCTTCTGTATCGGCATCGGGTCGTTGTAGGCATCGCGTATGGAGTAGTGCTTGCCCGTGTGGCTTGCCGGGCGCTGGGTCATCATCGCTTTGATGATCTGCGCAGCGTCCTCCAACTGCTCCATCCGTTGCTTCACGGTACCGAAAGGCCAGCCGTATGCGTCAAACTCGGGCTGGTGCCACCCAGCTCCCAGACCTACGATGGTACGACCGTGGCTGATCACGTCGAGCGTGGAGTGCATCTTCGCGAGCAGGGCAGGATTCCGATACGGCACACCCGCGACGAGCGCGCCTATGCGTATCCTGTTTGTAGCAGCGGCGAGGGCGCCGAGGACGGTGAAGCACTCCATCACAGGCACCTCCTTGTCCGGGTTCTCCTCGTCGGGGAACATGAAGTGATCCGCGAACCACACGGAGTCGAGGCCCGCCTCCTCACACGCGCGGGCGACAGCGAGCGTCGAGTCCCAGTGGTTGCCATGTTCGCGGGGGGCGTACGTCTTCAGTTGCAAGCCAAAACGCACCGGTTACCTCCAAAACAGTTGGGCTCTACCGCAAAGCACGCGGAGAGCGCTGAGATTATGTAGAAGTGAGAGTGCCTCGACCTGGATAGTTGGGGGGGCTGCCAGTCCGTTGCAGGCATAACAGCGTTGTGCGGAGGCAGTCAACACGTTTGGAGCGGGTGTACGCGATCCGGCACATACGCCAGGAGCCTCAGCCCATTACCATTCGCCCTCATACTACTTCTCTGCGCTCTCTGCGTGCTCAGCGGTGGATTGCTGCCCCTAGACCCAGGCATCGTAGATCGCACGGGCTATACGAGCGATGGTAACCTGACCGGTGTTATCAACGCTCCAGCTCAGGTCTTGCAGGTCCTTGCTGAACGCGCTGATAATCCACTGACGGCCATCCTTGAAGGTGATGAGGGCAACATCACCACGGACGCCGTTGATGGCGCCCGTCTTGTTCGCTATCTGCGGCTCACTCTCGCCCGTCACAGCATCGTACTCCTCTGGGAGGAACCTGGGTATCATGTTCCGATAGTGCTGGCGAGCGAGTATGCGCACCATCTCGGCGCTCGCCTCGGAGCTAACGACCGTGCCCTTCGCAAGCCCCTCGTAGAGCCGCAACATCTCAGTAGGGGTGGTGAGGCCGAGCTCACTCGGCTGGTCTGGAGGGACGGGTTGGAACCTGATGAGGCGGTTGAGGCGGGTACGGTTGAGGCCAAGCCCACGCATGCACTCATTGATGGAGTCGAGGCCGAGCCTGGTCACAAGCATGTTCGTCGCCACGTTGTCGCTGATGACTATCATCGCGACGCAGAGGTCGCGCAGGGTGGGACACAGACCGTTTCCGAACTCCTGAAGCAGGCCCGACCCGCCGACCCTGTACTCATCGGCGAGCTCAAGCCGCTCGTCGAGGGAGATGGCGCCCTCGTGGGCACGGCGGTAAAGCTCCACCATCACCGGCACCTTTATGACGCTCGCGGTGTTGAACGTCTCGTCGGCGCGCAGCTCCAGGGTCTCTCCCGTGCTCAGGTTCCTGGCGGCCACCCCGTACGTGCCGCCTCCCGCATCCGCGATTCGGGTTACCTCATCCAGAAGAGTCAAGCCCTACCCCTTTCACTTCACGTCCATGCCTGTACCCGCCGAACGCCCTGTATATTAGCAGACCACATGGCAAACCGGTGGCGCCGTCCCTCGCGCCTCGTCACGACGCCGGTAGAGCTATTGCACGATTCGTGCGACAGGGTGCCGGACAATAGCGGAAACAGCATCGGAGGTCTGTATTGGGCTACATGGAGCGACAGATAGCGTTCGAGAACCACGGGCAGAAGCTGTATGGGTTCCTGCACGTGCCTGAGGGCGCCGGGCCGCACCCCGCGGTCGCCTTACTCCACGGGTTTGGGGGCAACCACGTCGAGCCGCACGCCCTCTTCACAAAGACGGCCCGCGCTCTGGCGTCGTCCGGCACCGCCGCGCTGCGCTTCGACTTCCGCGGCAGCGGCGACAGCGAGGGTTCGTTCCGGGATGTATCCATCGCGACCGAAGTGGATGACACGAACGTGGGTCTCCAGTTTCTGGCCAGGCAGTCAGAGGTGGACCCCAACCGCCTGGGCTTGATTGGGCTGAGCCTCGGTGGGTTGATTGCGGCATTCGCGGCAGGGTCGAACCCGAGTGTGCGCTCCCTCGTGCTGTGGGCCCCCGTAGCGCACCTCGGTGAGTTGTTCCAGGCACGAGCGACGCCGGAGCAGGCGCACGCCGTGATGAACCTGGGCTACACCGATCACGGCGGACTGGAGGTGGGCGCCACCCTCATCCAGCAGGCGATGGTGGCCAACCCCGTGGCAGAGCTCGCGTCGTACGGAGGCCCGGTGCTCGTCGCTCACGGGTCAGCGGACGCGCTCGTGCCCGTTGAGCACGCCCACCGCTACAAAGCAGCACTCGGAAACCGCGCGGAGCTGGAGCTCATCGAGGGGGCGGACCACGTGTTCTCGAGCGTAGCGTGGGAACGGCGGCTGATAGAGCGCACCGTGGGCTGGCTGAGGGAGCACCTGTAGCAGGCACGCTATGTGCTTGACAATGCATCAATTGCTACCGATACGTACTGCAACCATAGTATCACGACTACCTGGAAGAAGAGGTAATCCAAGTGCCATACGTAATCGCGGAGCCGTGCATAGGAGTCAAGGACGCAAGCTGTGTCGAGGTATGCCCGGTTGACTGCATCTACAGTGACGATGATGCCCAGCAGTTCTACATTCATCCTGACGAGTGCATAGACTGTGGGGCGTGCGAGCCAGAGTGTCCTGTAAGCGCTATCTTCCCTGAGGACTCTGTGCCGGAGCAGTGGTCGCAGTACGTGGAGATAAACGCCGACTACTTCAAGCAGTAGACGGTCGCCGCAGGGGGTTCCCCACAGATGTTCAGACGTTTGTTGCTCTTCGGCTCGAACCAGCGCTGGGTGCGGCGGCTAATAACGCGATACAGGGTGACGCGGGCGTTCGCGTGGCGCTTCGTCGCAGGTGAGTCGGCGGAGAGTGCTCTCAAGGCAGTGCGGGAGCTACAGAGCCAGGGCGTGCAGTCCACGCTCGACCTGCTAGGTGAGAGCGTGACGGACCTACGCGCTGCGGAGGCGTCGGTGGAGAGCTACCTTGAGCTGCTGGAGGACATCCGCCGCTCCGGTCTACCCTCCCACATCTCGCTGAAGCTCACCCAGTTGGGGTTGGACGTGGACGAAGAGCTTTGCCGGCAGAACCTGCAGCGTATCCTGAGCCGAGCCGAGGAGTACGGTGTGTTCGTGCGCTTCGATATGGAGAGCAGCGCGTACACACAGCGCACGCTCGACATGTACCGTAGTCTGCGCCCCGAGTTCTCAAACTTCGGTGTAGTGATACAGAGCTATCTTTACCGCTCGGCGCAGGACATCGAGGACCTCATTGCGGAGGGCGCGCGGGTGCGGCTGTGCAAGGGCGCGTACCTGGAGCCGGCGGACGTGGCGTACCAGCGCAAGGAGGACGTGGACGCGAACTACATCCTGCTGATGGAGCGGCTGCTGTCGGACGGCAACTATCCTGCGATAGCCACGCACGACCCCGCGATGATTGCCCACGCTCGCCGGTACGTCCGGGAGCACGACATACCGAACTCGGCGTGGGAGTTCCAGATGTTGTACGGGGTGCGGCGAGACCTGCAGGAGAGTCTCGCCGCCGAGGGATACAACATGCGCTGCTATGTGCCGTTCGGGACGGAGTGGTACCCGTACTTCATGCGCCGCCTGGCCGAGCGCCCGGCGAACCTCGCGTTCCTGCTCCGCAACGTCCTACGCGAACGCCGTAATCTGCCCGCCCAGCCGGGCACAGGAACGGCGTAGAGCTTGTAGGGGCGTTCGGTTGAACACCCCTCCTACAAGCGGCCAGCCTGGACGAACGGGATGATGCCACCGGCCTGGACTATCTGGAGCACGAACTCGGGCAGTGGCTCCACGTGGAAGACCCGGCCGTCCGTAAGCTCGATGCGGCCCGAGGCGAGAGCCAGATGCAGTGCGCCTCCGTCCTCTACCGCCCCGTGCAGCTCGTCGCAGACAAGGATCGGCAGGCCGATGTTGATTGCGTTTCGGTAGAAGATGCGGGCGAAGGAGCGCGCAACTATCGCCTGGATGCCGGACGCCTGCAGTGAGATGGGTGCGTGCTCGCGCGAGGAGCCCATGCCGAAGTTGCGGCCCGCGACGACCACGTCGCCAGGCCGAACGTTCGGAGCGTAATCTGGCCGGTACTCTATGAACGCCGCCTTCGCGAGCTGCTCGCGGTCGGTGGTTACGTTGTAGCGCCCGGGGATTATCTCGTCGGTGGAGATGTTGTCGCCGACCTTCCATATCCTGCTCATCAGCTCAGCCTCCTTGGATCAGTTATGTAGCCCGTGATTGCGGACGCCGCCGCGGTCGCGGGACTCGCGAGGTATATCTCCGCGGTGGGGTCGCCCATGCGTCCAGGGAAGTTGCGGTTCTGAGTGGTGACGGCCCGCTCCCCGGCAGCGAGCACGCCCTGGTGACGCCCGATGCACGGACCGCAGCCGGGGTTTGTGACAGTTGCTCCTGCCTCAACGAACGTCTGGATGTAGCCACGCTCCATGGCGCTCAGCAGTACCTGCCTGGACGCAGGAGTCACGACCATGCGGGTGCGGGGGCTGATTGTGTGGCCGCGCAGGACGCTCGCCGCGATCTCCAGGTCGTCGAGCCGTCCGTTGGTGCAGGTGCCGATAAAAACCTGGTCTATCGGGAGGTCCTGAAGCTCGTGGGCGGGGGCGAGATGCTCCGGGTCGGGCGGGAGGGCTACCATCGGCTCGAGGCTGGAGGCATCAATCTCGACGACGCGACTGTAGCGGGGGTTTCGAGGGAGCACGGGCTCGTACTCTTCACGGGCGCGGCCCGCGAGGTACTCGTCCACCACCTCATCCGGCTCGACGAGACCAGTCTTGCCGCCCATCTCGATAGCCATGTTCGCGAGCGTCATCCGCTCGGAGATGCTCATCGCGCGGACGGCGGAGCCGCCGTACTCGACCGCGTGGTAGTTCGCACCGTCCACGCCTATAGCGCCACACATCGCGAGCGCCAGGTCCTTCGCGTAGACATGCGGCCCCAGCTGGCCGGACAGCTCGAAGCGGATCGTCTCGGGCACCCGCAGCCACGTCTTGCCAGTCGCGAGCGCCACGGCTATATCGGTGGAGCCCATGCCGGTGCCGAACGCGCCGAGCGCGCCGTACGTGCAGGTATGTGAGTCCGCGCCGACGACCACCGCGCCGGGAGTGACAAAGCCTCGCTCGACGAGCACCTGGTGGCAGATGCCCTCCTGAAGGAAGTTGCCGACACGCTCCTCGGACATCCAGTTGCGGATACCGCGCTGCAGGGTCGCCGCCTGCACGGTCGCGGCAGGGATGATGTGATCGAACACGATGATCGTGCGCTGGGGGTCGAAGAGCGGCATGCCCAGCCGCCGGAAGCTCTCGATGGCGAGCGGCGCGGTCTGGTCATGCGCCATCACGTAGTCTACTGGCACGATGACGATCTCGCCCGCGCGTACCTCGCGCCCCAGCTTGCGGCTGAGGATCTCTTCACTCATAGTGCCCATGTGCGTCCTCCTTGGTGTGCTACGTTTGTCCAGCTCAGGAGCACCTCGTCCACGCGCTCCGGGCTCAGGGGTCCGTGGTCGGCAAGGCGCTTTATCTCGGTAGTCGCGGCGCGTGCCTGGCACTCGTCCAGGGTCAGCCCAAGCGACGCCGCGCGGTGGGCCACGGCGTTCCAGCCGGTGAGGCGGTGGCCCAGATCCAGCCGGCGTTCCAGCCCGAAGTCGGCTGGGTCGAGCGCCTCGTAGCTGGAGGGGTCGGAAAGCACCGCCTTGGTGTGGAGTCCTGCCTTGTGGGAGAAGGCGGTCTCACCGGTGACGTAGTTGTTGAACGGGATCGGCACGCCGGTCATCTCGGAGACTCGGCGGTCGAGATGCTGCAGGCGCGGCAGGTCGTAGCGCCGCACAAGCTCCCGGTCCGTGGCATACAGCCGGGCGATGAGGCCGCCGAGCGGCGTAATGCCGTTGCGCTCACCTATGCCGAGGATGGTAGTGTCAATGTGGGTGGCGCCCGCCTGAAGCGCGGCGTATGCGTTCGCGATGGCGCAGCCGCTATCGTTGTGACCGTGGAACTCGATTCCTGACCGGACCGTGGCCCGCACGGCCCCGACCACCTCGCGCACGCCCTGCGGGTCCGCGACGCCCACCGTGTCCGCTATGCCCACGCGGTCAACGCCTAGCGCGTCCACGGCCCCGTACACCTCCAGCAGAGTGTCGAGCGGGGTGCGGAAGGCGTCCTCGCACGAGAAGCGTGTCTCGACGCCCTGGGACTGCAGGTAGCCGATCACCTGTCGAGCGGCCTCGACGATCTGCTCGATGGATCGGCCGTGAGAGTGCTGTCGGAGCTGCCGGGAGGTGCCGAAGAGGACGTTCACACCCTGCGCGCCTGTCGCGACAGCCCGCTCCGCGTCCGCGAGGTTGCAGCGACAGTGGACAAGTACCTGGGCCCGCAGCCCGAGTCCCGCCACCATGCGCGCGTCCTCGAACGAAGCGGGCGATGCGGCAGGGTTGGTCATCTCGACGTACTCCACGCCGAAGCCATCCAGCGCGAGGGCGAGCTCGCGTTTCTGCGCTGTGGTGAAGTGCGCGCGGGCGAACTGCTCGCCCTCACGCAAGGTGGAGTCAACTATCGCAAAGTCACGGAGTGGCATGTCCTCTGTCCCCCTTCACCAATGTATCCAGCACACAGGCTCCGCGCGTGACGCTTTGGGGACAACAAAAAGACCCTCGCCCGCCCAGCGATCGCGCTGGGGACGAGAGCCTGACGCTCGTGGTACCACCCCACTTCGCCGCCATCTCACGATGGCGACCTCTTGAAGTACGCCGCCCGCGCCGCCGATGCGGTTAGGCTTGATACTCCAGCCCTTGTAACGGAGGCTGACTCCGGCGGAGCCTACTGACGCCTAAGCCTGACGGCTTATCGAGTTTCGGTCCGCGGCTCGGGGGGCTTTTTGGCCGGGGTTCGGAGTCCCGCTTCTCAGCTTCCGCGGTTCTCTGTACTCTTACGTCCCGGTTACTCTTCCCCGTCAACGCCGATGCGCTGTTTGGTTGTTACGGTGAGTCTAGCAGGCGGCGGCGAAGCGTGTCAAGGCTTTCGGCACTGATAATTCTGACACGAGCCGAGGGTGTGGCGGTGTGCCTCAATCCTATAGAGGCGTAGCGTGCTATGCCTTGGGCATCCCAAGAATCTACTGTTGTGACTGCAGCTGTCCATGAGAGCCTGGTGGTCGCCAGCCTTATGGAGTTGTCCGTGGCGACAAGCGCCGGAGGGGGTACTCCAGGCTATCGGCGAGGGCGAGCCAGCTGGCCTCGATGATGTTGGAGGAGGATCCGACGGTGTTCCAGGTGGTGTCACCGTCACCCGACTGAATCCACACGCGGACAGTGGCCGCGGTGCCTGCCTCGTTGTCGAGAACACGGACTTTGTAATCAGTGAGGACGACCGGGCCGAGCTGCGGGTAGAAGGGGATGAGAGCCTTGCGCATGGCGCGGTCGAGCGCGTTGACGGGGCCGTCGCCATCCGCGGCGGTATGCATGGTCTCGTCGCCAACAGCGAGCTTCACGGTTGCCTCTGAGAGGAAGTCGCCCCCACCGCGGCGCTCTGAGACGACCATGAAGTCGAGCAGGCGGAACGGGGACTCGTACTCGGGGCGGGCGCGCAGCACCAGCAGCTCGAAGGAGGCTTCGGCATCCTCGAACTGGAACCCCTCGTTCTCCAGACGCTTCACCTCCTCGACAACGTGCCGGACATGGTCCCCCGCGCCGTCCGTCTGGAGGCCGAACTGCCGCATCTTGTGGAGGACATTGGAGCGGCCGCCGAGCTCCGACACCATTATGCGGCGCGTGTTGCCCACCTTCTCGGGGGGCAGGTGCTCGTACGTCTCCGGCGCTTTGCTGACGGCGTTCACATGAAGTCCGGCCTTGTGAGTGAATGCCTTCGCGCCGACGTAGGGCAGGCGGGCGTCGTGGGCCATGTTGGCGACCTCAGCGAAGTAACGCGAGACGGTGGTGAGCTCCTCCAGCTTATCCGCGCCGATGGTCCGGTAGCCGTACTTGAGCTCCAGATTGGGGAGGATGGAACAGAGGTTCGCGTTGCCAGTGCGCTCACCGTAGCCATTGATGGTGCCTTGGACGTGCGTGGCGCCTTTCTGCACTGCTGCGAGCGTGTTCGCAACGCCTAGCTCGGCGTCGTTATGAGTGTGGATGCCTACCTCGCAGCGGACCTCCCGCAGAACCTTCTCCGTGGCCGCGGCTATCTCCTCGGGGGTGCTGCCTCCGTTGGTGTCACAGAGGACAACCACGTCCGCGCCCGCATCGGCCGCGGCGCGCACACAGGAGAGCGCGTAGTCGGGGTTGTCGCGGTAACCATCAAAGAAGTGTTCCGCATCGTAGATAGTCTCACGGCCGTGGCGCTTGCACCACGCTACGGAGTCGGCGACCATCGCCAGATTCTCCTCCAGGGTGCAGCCGAGCACGACACGGACCTGCATCTCGGAGGCTTTGCCAACGAGGGTGACCACGGGGGTCTCGGCATCTATGAGCAGCCGGAGGTTTGGGTCGCTCTCGACGGAGCCGTGCGGCCTCCGAGTGGAGCCGAAGGCGGCGAGGCGGGCGGTTTTCAGATGTAGCTCTCCGGCGCGGGCGAAGAACTCGGCGTCCTTCGGGTTGGAGCCAGGCCAGCCGCCCTCGATGTAGTGGATGCCCAGCTCGTCGAGCCTCCGGGCGAGCTTGAGCTTGTCCTCAACAGTGAGGGATATGCCCTCCATCTGCGAACCGTCGCGAAGTGTGGTGTCGTATATCTTGACGTGTTTCATACAGGTTCCGTCCAAACGCCTTGGTGCTGCCGGTTGAAGTGGTATACAAGCTGTGAGCGATTAGATTCTTCGCCGCGCTCCGAGCGACAAGGGAGCAGCGGTGAGTGACAACCTACGCCGCTACGCTGCCGCGGCCTCCTTTATGTGGGCCGCAATAACGTCACCCATCTGGGTGGTTGTGAGAGCGGGGCCATCGCGCACGATGTCGGCGGTGGCTTTCCTCTCTCGCAGGGCGCGGGCGACGGCGGACTCGACTATGGCCGCCTCCTTCTCCAGGCCGAGCGAGTTGCGAAGCAGGAGAGCGGCGCTGAGGATGGCGGCGGTAGGGTTGGCGATGCCCTTACCCGCGATGTCGGGAGCGGAGCCGTGGATAGGCTCGTAGAATCCAAGCCGATGCCCGGCCTCGTTCGACTCCGCGCCGAGGCTCGCGGAAGGGAGCAGCCCGATGGAGCCGGTGAGCTGCGCCGCCTCATCGGTAAGGATGTCGCCGAACATGTTCTCGGTGACTATCACATCGAAGCGCTTTGGCTCACGGATGAGCAGCATCGCCATCGCGTCCACGAGCACGTGCTCCACGGTGACATCCGGGTACTCGGCGGCGACCTCCATGGCAATCTCGCGCCAGAGGCGGGAGCTTGAGAGCACGTTCGCCTTGTCCACGCTTGCGACGTGGCTCCCGCGGGTGCGGGCAAGCTCGCACGCATACGAGATGATACGGCGAATCTCGGTCTCGCTGTAGAGGAGAGTATCTACGGCGCGCCGCTCGCCGTCCTCGTCCTGCCACCGACGGGAGGGCTCGCCGTAATAGATGCCGCCGGTAAGCTCTCGCACGACGACGAGGTCCACCCCCTCCACGAGGTCTTGCTTGAGCGGGGAGACGGGGGCGAGCTCGGGCGTGACCCGCACGGGGCGAAGGTTCGCGAAGAGCTGTAACTCCTTGCGTATTCGCAGCAGCGCGCGCTCGGGTCGGACAGGAACGCTTATCTCGTCCCTGCGGGGGTCACCGTTCGCGCCGAAAAGGATAGCGTGCGAGCGCTTGCAGACTTCGAGGTCTTCGTCGCGGATAGGGGTTCCGTAGGCGTCTATGGCGACCCAGCCAGCGAGCATCTCCTGGAACTCGAAGGCATGACCGCAGGCGTCGCCAATGGCATTGAGAGCCTTGACGGCCTCAGGCACAACCTCCTGCCCTATGCCGTCACCGGGGATGACGGCTATGCGGTAGGGGGCGGTCATCGGCACCACCCGGCGGGGCTCGAAAAGTCCCCTCTACCAGACTCGACACCACTTTTAGAAATCATGTTCACGTTTCGGGACCCTCTGGCAAACCTTCTTACGATGCTGTGACCTTTGGGGCGACCCACTGGGTTGGCCGCCCTCACGATGCAAGTGTTCATTATGGGCTACCCTGCAGTTGCGTGGAGCCCATGAGGTAGCGGTCAACGCTCTGGGCAGCGTTGCGGCCGTCGGCGATGACGTTCACGATGAGAGATGCGCCACGCTCGGCGTCGCCCGCGGCGAAGATGCCGGGGACGCTCGTCATCCTGGTACTGGGGTCCACAGCAAGGGTGCCGCGCCTGGTGAGTTCAAGGCCGAGCTCGCGGACGACGGTGTTGGTCTCAGGTCCCGCGAAGCCGATGGCGATGAGCACGAGGTGCGCGGGCATCTCCAGCTCCGTGCCGGGTATCTCGACCAGCTTTGGTCGCGCGTTCTCATCCATCTCCACTTCGGTACGGATTGCCCGGAGCGCCGTAACGCGGCCGTTCTCCCCGACGAACTGCTTCGTGGAGATGGAGAACTCACGCTCGCCGCCCTCCTCGTGGGCGGGGGACGTGCGGAGGACGTAGCCCCACTCGGGCCAGGGGTTGTTCGGGGTCCGCGCCAGGGGCGGGGCGGGGCGGTACTGAAGCTGGGTGACGGAGGCCGCGCCCTGCCGGTGGGCGGTGCCGAGGCAGTCCGCGCCGGTGTCGCCGCCGCCGATGATGATGACGTGCTTGCCCTCCGCGCTGATGAACTCTGCTTCGGGGATGTGGTCGCCGGCGTTGCGCCTGTTCTGCAGGGTCAGGTAGTCCATCGCGAAGTGGATGCCCCCCAGATCCCTGCCGGGTACAGCGAGGTCGCGGGGCTTGAGCGCGCCGAGCGCGAGCACGATGGCGTCGTGGCCGCGGCGGAGCTCCTCGACCGGCACGTTCCCCCCGATATGAGAGTTGGGGCGGAAGATAATGCCCTCCCCCTCCAGCTGGGCGAGGCGCCTGTCGAGCCACGCTTTGTCCATCTTGAAGTCGGGGATGCCGTAGCGAATGAGGCCCCCGATGCGGTCGTCGCGCTCGTACACGGTAACAAGGTGGCCCGCGCGGTTGAGCTCCTGCGCGGCGGCTAGGCCGGCGGGGCCGGAACCGACGATTGCTACACTCTTGCCCGTGCGCATTACGGGGGGCTTGGGCACGACCCAGCCCTCCCTGTATGCGTGCTCTATGATGCTCCACTCGACCTGCTTGATGGTGACAGGCTGCGAGTTAATGGAAAGCACGCAGGCGTCCTCGCACGGGGCAGGGCAGAGCTTGCCGGTGAACTCGGGGAAGTTGTTCGTCAGGTGGAGCCGGTCTATCACCTCGCGCCACTTATCGCGCGTGACGAGGTCATTCCAGTCGGGGATGAGGTTGCCCAGGGGACAGCCCTGGTGACAGAACGGGATGCCACAGTCCATACAGCGCGCGGCCTGCTGTTTCAGCCTGTCCTCGGGGAAGGGAGTGTAGACCTCCCCCCAGTCGCGGACGCGCTCCTCAACGGGGCGGCGGGGGGGCAGCTCGCGCTGTATCTGGATAAAGGCGCGGGAGTTAGCCATGGTGTGGGTCCTTCCGGTGGGGGTCCGGTGCGTTATCACGGTTGGGGGGCGTGAGGCGGCGCACGGGGCAACGCAGTGCATCGCTCCTGAAGTGAGGTCGGCGCTTGTTATAAAGCATGACGCGCCTCCGCGACCTCGGACTCGACTCGCATGACATCCGCCGTCTCTGTGCGCTGCGCTTCCAGGACGCGGCGGTAGTCGCGGGGGAAGACCTTGATGAAGAGGGGATAGTAGCGCTCCCAGTTCTCAAGGATACGCAGGGCCCAGGGGCTGCCTGTCCACTCGTAGTGCTTCTGCACGAGCCTGTGAATGGATTCGCGATCCTCGCCCTCGTCAGGGGTTTCGAGGTCCACCATCTCCTTGTTGCAGCGGCGCTCGAACGCGCCATCCTCGTCGAGGACGTACGCCAAGCCGCCGCTCATTCCAGCGGCGAAGTTGCGCCCGGTGCGGCCGAGCACGACCACCCTGCCTCCTGTCATGTACTCGCAGCCGTGGTCGCCGACGCCCTCCACTACGGCGTGCGCGCCGCTGTTGCGTACCGCGAAGCGCTCGCCCGCGACGCCGTTGAAGAACGCTTCGCCGGAGGTCGCCCCGTAGAGGGCGACGTTGCCGATGAGCACGTTCTCCTCGGGCGCGAAGGTGGAGGCGGCGGGCGGGTAGACGGCGATGCGGCCGCCGGAGAGCCCCTTGCCAACGTAGTCGTTCGCATCGCCCTCCAGGGTGAGGGTGATGCCGTGCGGGAGCCAGCCGCCGAAGGTCTGGCCTGCCGAGCCGTTGAACTTGAGACTTATCGTCCCGTCAGGCAGCCCCGCGCCGCCGTAACGCCACGTGACCTCCGCGCCCAACATCGTGCCGACGGTGCGGTTGACGTTGTGGATGGGCAGGTCGGCGTGGACGGGCAGCCGCTGCTCCAGCGCGGGGCGGGCGAGCTCGATGAGTTGATTATCGAGAGCGGCGCTCAGGCCGTGGTCCTGCTCCTGGATGCGGCGTGTCGCCACGCCCTCGGAGACCTGCGGGTGGTGGAGGACGGTGGATAGGTCGAGGCCGCGCGCCTTCCAGTGGTCCACGGCCTTGCGCGTGTCGAGCCTGTCCACACGACCTATCATCTCGTCCATCGTGCGGAAGCCCAGGCGCGCCATCTGCTCACGGATCTCCTCCGCGATGAAGCGGAAGAAGTTCTCGACAAACTCCGGCTTGCCCGCGTAACGCTTGCGCAGCTCCGGGTCCTGGGTTGCGATGCCGACCGGGCAGGTGTTGAGGTGGCAGACGCGCATCATGATGCAGCCCATGACGACGAGGGGCGCGGTCGCGAAGCCATACTCCTCAGCTCCTAGGAGGGCGGCAACGACAACATCGCGCCCGGTCTTGAGCTGGCCGTCCGTCTGGACGATGATGCGATCGCGCAGGTTGTTCATCACGAGCACCTGCTGCGTCTCGGCGAGACCGAGCTCCCAGGGGATGCCCGCGTGCTTCAGGCTGTTCAGAGGGGACGCGCCGGTGCCGCCGTCGTGGCCGGAGATGAGCACTACGTCCGAGTGCGCCTTGGAGACGCCCGCCGCGACGGTGCCCACGCCAACGGAGGCAACAAGCTTCACACTCACGCGCGCCGTGGAGTTAGCGTTCTTCAGATCGTAGATGAGCTGGGCGAGGTCCTCGATGGAGTAGATGTCGTGGTGCGGCGGAGGTGAGATGAGCCCGACACCGGGAGTTGAGTGGCGTACCCTGGCTATGTCACCGCTAACCTTGTGGCCGGGAAGCTGGCCGCCCTCGCCGGGCTTCGCGCCCTGGGCCATCTTTATCTGCAACTCGTCCGCGTTGACGAGGTACTCGCTCGTCACGCCGAAGCGCGCGGAGGCGACCTGCTTGACGGCGCTGCGCTTCCAGTCGCCGTTCGGCTCGCGCACGTAGCGGGCGGGGTCCTCACCGCCCTCGCCGGTGTTGCTGCGCCCACCGATGCGGTTCATCGCTATGGCCAGGTCCTCGTGCGCTTCCTTCGAGATGGAGCCGAAGGACATAGCGCCCGTCATGAAGCGGCGGAGGATGTTCTCCACCGGCTCCACCTCTTCGAGGGGAACGGGCTCGTCGGCGTACTTGAGATCGAGGAGGCCTCGGATGGTGGAGAGTGCGTGGCTCTGGTCGTCTACGAGCTGCGTGTACTCCTTGAAGATTTTGTACTGCTTCGTCTGGGTGGCGTGCTGCAGCTTGTACACGGTCTGCGGGTTGAAGAGGTGGTACTCGCCGCCGCGCCGCCACTGGTACTCGCTGCCCATGTCGAGCTCCGGACCGCCGGGCACGACGCGCTCGGGGTACGCCTTGCGGTGGCGCTTCAGCGCTTCCTGAGCTATAACGTCCAGGCCCACACCGGCGATCCGCGAGGCGGTCCCGGTGAAGTAGCGGTCAACGACCTCGCGGTTGAGGCCGACGGCCTCGAAGATCTGCGCCCCGTGGTAGCTCTGCAACGTGGATATGCCCATCTTGGACATCACCTTGAGGACGCCTTTGTTGACGGCCTTGACGTACTGTTTGACGGCGGTGTCGTGGTCCAGGTCTTCAAGCTCGCCATCGCGGATCATGCCATCGAGGGTCTCGAAGGCGAGGTACGGGTTGACGGCGGTCGCGCCGTAGCCGAAGAGCAGGCAGAAGTGGTGGACCTCGCGCGCGTCGCCAGACTCCACAACGAAGCCCACCGTGGTGCGGGTGCCCTCGCGGATGAGGTGGTGGTGCAGCCCAGCGGTGGCGAGCAGGCTCGGTATGGGCGCGTGGTCGGCGTCCACATCACGGTCTGAGAGGATGAGGATTGTGCAGCCGCTGGCGACGTACTCGTCCGCCTGCCGGTATATCTCTTCCATCGCCTGCGCCAGCCCATCGGGGCCCTTGCTGGCGTCGAACACGGCGCGCAGAGTACAGGCGCGGAAGCCGGGCAGGTCGTTGCAGCGCAGCCGGGAGAGCTGGTCGTTATCAAGCACCGGGGACGGGATCTCTATCTGCCGGCACGACTCCGGCCGCGGGTCGAGCAGGTTGCCCTCGGGGCCGAGAGTGCCGCTGACGGAGGTGACGAGCTGCTCACGGATGGCGTCGAGCGGGGGGTTCGTCACCTGGGCAAAGAGCTGCTTGAAGTAGTTGTACAGCAGCTGTGGGCGCTCCGAGAGAACCGCGAGCGGGGTGTCGGTGCCCATGGAGCCGATGGGCTCCTCTCCCTGCTGAGCCATCGGGCCGAGGAGGAGGCGCTTCTCCTCCTCAGTGAAGCCGAATACCTGCTGGCGGTGCAGGAGGGTTTCGTGGTCCGGTTCCGGCACACAAGGCGCCTCGGGGAGGCCGCAGAGGTGGACACGGTTCTCGGCGAGCCACCTGCCGTACGGCTGCTCCGTCGCGGTTCGCGCCTTGACCTCCGAGTCGTCCACGATGCGGCCCTCGGCGGTGTCAATAAGAAGCATGCGTCCCGGTTCGAGGCGGCCCTTGTGCGCCACGTTTTCGGGCGGTATGGGGAGCACGCCGACCTCGGAGGCGAAGATGACGCGGTCGTCCTTTGTCACATAGTAGCGTGAGGGCCGCAGGCCGTTCCGGTCGAGCACCGCGCCGATGAGCGTGCCGTCCGTGAAGGTAACAGTGGCCGGGCCGTCCCACGGCTCCATGAGGGACGAGTGGTAGTCGTAGAAGTCCCGCTTCAGCTCGTTCATATCCTCGTGGCCGGCCCACGGCTCCGGGATGAGCATCATCACGGCGTGCGGCAGGGAGCGGCCGGACATTACAAGCAGCTCGAGCACGTTGTCGAGGGTGGCGGAATCGCTCTGGCCTTCCTCGGTGACGGGCAGAATGTCTTTGATGGCGTCGCCGAACAGTTCGGAAGCCAGGTGGCGCTCGCGCGCCTTCATCCAGTTGACGTTGCCGCCCAGGGTGTTAATCTCACCGTTATGCGCGAGCATTCTGTACGGGTGCGCGAGGCGCCAGGCCGGGAATGTGTTCGTGCTGAAGCGCTGATGCACGAGGCAGAGCGCGCTCTCGACCGCTGGGTCCGTGAGGTCGGGGAAGTAAGTGCTTATCTGGTCGGCGGAGAGCATGCCCTTGTACACAACCGTCTTCGAGGAGAGACTCGGGACGTAGAAACTCTCGTGGCCGGGGAAGTCGGCAACACGAAGGGCGTTCTCGGCACGTCGGCGCACGAGGTACAGCGCCCGCTCAAACGCCAGGTCGTCCTCCAGGGCCTCCGGCCGTGCGAGGAAGACCTGGCGCATCAGCGGCTCGCCAGCGCGGGCGGAGGGGCCTATAGGGGAGTTATCGCGCGGCACGTCGCGCCAACCGAGCGCGGTCATACCGGAAGCGCGGGCTATCTCCTCGAGCTTCTCCTCACAGAGGCGCGCGGCGCACGGGTCGTGAGGCAGGAATACCATTCCGACCGCGTACCGACCGGGATCAGGCAGGGTAAAGCCGAGGCGAGAGCACTCGCGGCTGAGGAAGTTATGCGGTATCTGGAGCAGGACACCCGCGCCATCACCGGTGTTCGCTTCGGAGCCGGTAGCTCCACGGTGCAGCAGGTTCTCGAGCGCCTGCAGCGCCTGGGCTACGGTGTCGTGCGACCGGCGTCCTTTGACGTCCGCCACGAAGGCTACACCGCACGCATCGTGCTCGTAGCGGGGGTCGTACAGGCCGGCTGTCTGGGGATACGCAAGGGGTAACTGGTCTTTCGGGAGAGGTACAGAGTTTTCCAAGGCGGGACTCAATCCTTACAAACTAAGAAGGGTTCAACTATCGCCGGTGAAGGCGCGTATGGGCTTGTTGGTGACGTGGTTCACGATTCTCCTGTCCCTGACCGATAGAGGATTAAGTGTACGAGCATGATACTTCATGTTGGGGCAGTGTGCACGATTTTGCGCCTTATTGCCCGGTTATACGTGCATTCGCCAGTTGTTGCCTCCGGGCCCGCCGGGGCGGGTCGGTGAGTCGCCCCGGCGGATGTACGCATGTTGGTCCGAACGATGCACCGCGAAAACCTCACGGGCGAGGGATCAGTACACGGGTGTGAGCCAGTCAGCGTAGCGAGGGTCGCTACCCCGCGCTGCCTCGAAGTACGCCTGCTGCAGGCGGGTGGTGAGGTCGCCGGGGCGGCCTGTGCCGACCGCGCGCCCGTCCACCTTTGTGACCGGAGAGACCTGGACGCCGGTGCCGCAGAAGAATATCTCGTGGGCGACGTACAGTTCCGTGCGGTCCACATCGCGCTCCACGACCTCCAGGCCGAGGGTGTCACGGGCGACCTGCATCACGGCGAGGCGGGTGATGCCCTCCAGGATGTCGGCGGTGACGGGCGGGGTGATGAGCTTGCCGTCGCGGACGAGGAAGACGTTGCAGGAGGAGCCTTCCGAGACGTGGCCGTCCGCGGTGAGGAAGATTGCCTCGTCGAAACCGGCCTCCAGAGCGTCGTCCACCGCGAGCGCACTGTTGATGTACGCGCCCGTCACCTTGGACCGGGCGGGGATCGCGTTGTCACTGATGCGCCGCCAGGAGGAGACCTGGACGCTCAGCCCCGCACTTATGTCAACGTAGTTGCCGAACGGGAAGGTGAAGATCGCGAACTCGTCCGGCACGCCCCGGAGCCTCAGCTTGATAGAGGCGCCACCCTTGAACGCGAGCGGGCGGATGTACACGTCCTCGCGGTACTCGTTGCGGCGCAGGATCTCCAGCGTGACATCGCAGAGTTCGTCTACGGAGTGCGGGAGGTCAATCTTGAGCATGCGGCAGCTCTGGGTGAAGCGCTCGTAGTGCTCGCGCAGCTTGAGGGCGTAGAGCTGTCCGGCGTCAGGGTTCCAGTACGCGCGGATGCCCTCGAAGCAGCCGGTGCCGTAATTCAAGGCGGGTGCGGCGACGCTTACCGTAGCCTCGCGCATGGGACAGATGCGGCCGTTGAAGAAGACGAGGCTGTCCTCGAGACTCCAGGTCTTGAGAGGGACGGAGTCCTCGGTTGCGGCAGTGGAGGGTGTGTCTTGTAGTTGGGCCATGGTGTCACCTTTTCGTCGTTCGGTTTGCAGTTGGTTCAGGGCGAGATACGTTTGCCGGGCGGGGCGCGGACCATCGCGCCCCTACACGTTTTGTGCTACGTCACAGGCGTCGTGGTCGGGAACACGTCAGGGCGGCGCGACTCGTACGCCGCGACAGCGTCGGCGTGCTGCAGAGTCAGGCCAATGTCGTCAAGGCCGTTGAGCAGGCGGTGCTTCAGAAACGGGTCTATGTCAAAGCGCTCGCGCACTCCGCCGGCCTCCACCGTCTGCGCTTGCAGATTGATGTGGCACAGGGTCGCGGGGTCCGAGAGCGCCACGTCGAGCAGGGCTCGGACGGCAGGGGCGGGCAGCTCGACGCACAGAAGCCCGATCTTCGCGCTGTTGTTACGGAAGATGTCCGCGAAGCTCGGGGCGATGATGGCGTCGAAGCCCGCGTCCTGCAGGCCCCATGGAGCATGCTCGCGGGAGGAGCCGGACCCGAAGTTCGGGCCGGTGACGAGCACGCGAGCGCCCTGGTACTCCGGACGGTTCAGGACAAACTCCGGGTCCTTGCGCCAGTCGAAAAAGGTGAACGGGCCGAAGCCGCTGCGCTCGATGCGCTTGAGGAACTGCTTCGGCATTATCTGATCCGTGTCCACGTTCCCTCGGTCGAGCGGGGCCATAGTGCCGGTGATCACGTCTACTTTTCGCATCAGCGGTCCTCCCACTCACGGATGTCCACGAAGCGGCCCTCGATAGCAGCGGCAGCGGCCATGGCGGGGGAGAGCAGGTGGGTGCGCCCACCAGCGCCCTGGCGGCCCTCGAAGTTGCGGTTGGAGGTCGAGGCGCTGCGCTTGCCGGGGGCGAGGATGTCGGGGTTCATGCCGAGGCACATCGAGCAGCCCGCGTCTCGCCACTCGAAGCCCGCCTCACGGAAGACACGGTCCAGCCCCTCCCGCTCGGCCTGCGCCTTGACCTGCATGGAGCCGGGCACGACCATCGCCTGCACGCGGTTGGCTACCTTGCGCCCGTGTACGACCTGAGCGGCGACGCGCAGGTCTTCTATGCGCCCGTTCGTGCAGGAGCCTATGAAGACGGTATCAACCGGAACCTCGGTGATAGGGGTGCCGGGCTTGAGCCCCATGTACTTGAGGGCGCGCTGTATCTCTGTCCGCTCGGCCTCCGTCTGGGCCTCCTCGGGGTCGGGCACGCGCTCAGTTACCTTGATGGACTGACCGGGGTTCGTGCCCCAGGTGACGTAGGGGGCGAGCTGGGAGGCATCAATGTGGACCGTGGCGTCGAACTCGGCGTCCGGGTCCGTGGGCAGGGACCTCCACAGGTCGAGCGCCTCCTCCCACTGCGCGCCTTTCGGCGCGTGGGGCCGGCCTTCCAGGTAGCTGTAGGTCGTATCGTCGGGGGCGATCATGCCAGCGCGCGCGCCGCCCTCGATGGACATATTGCACACAGTCATGCGCTCCTCCATCGTGAGCGCACGCACGGCCTCCCCGCGGTACTCGACTGTGTGACCGCCACCGCCGCCCACGCCGATGCGCTCGATGATGCTCAGGATAAGGTCCTTAGCGGTCACGCCGACGGGCAAGGCGCCGTCCACTTCGATTGCCATCGTCCTGGGACGGGATTGCGGAAGGCACTGGGTGGCGAGGACGTGCTCGACCTCGCTGGTGCCGATGCCGAACGCGAGCGCACCGAACGCGCCGTGGGTAGCGGTGTGGCTGTCGCCACACACAATGGTCATTCCCGGCTGGGTGAGGCCGAGCTCGGGACCAATGACGTGAACGATGCCCTGACGCGCGTGGCCCATGCCGTACAGCGGCACGCCGAAGTCCTCGCAGTTCTTCCTCAGCGCCTCGATCTGGGCACGGGAGATGGGGTCGGTTATCCCCAGGTGAAGGCCCGTCGTGGGCACATTGTGGTCCATCGTGGCGAGCGTGAGATCCGGGCGGCGCACGCGGCGGCCCGAGGCGCGCAGCCCCTCGAACGCCTGCGGGGATGTGACCTCGTGGACGAGGTGCAGGTCTATGTACAGCAGGTCGGGCTCGCCCGGCGCCTGCCGTACGACATGCCTCTCCCACACTTTCTCAGCCAGTGTCTTAGGTGTCATCTCTCTCCTTTTGTTGCCGCTAGCCGCCGGTTATCCGCCGGTGGCGCGGTTCCATGTACCGCTTAAGCTTAGGGGCATAGCGCGCTATGCTCTTACAGTGCCGCGCTCTTCTCGTAACCGGCGGCGTAGGCTACTGCCTCCACCTTGATGCGCTCCTGGCGCGCGGCGACCAGCTTGTTCAGTGCGCCGACGTACGCCTCGGCGGCGGCGACGAGCGTATCCGTATTGACGCCGTAGCCGCTGTATACCTGGGGACCGCGCCGCTGAGCTTCGGCGGTGTCCACCGCGCCCTGCTCGCGGATACGAACCGTCACCTCGGCGACCGCGTCCAGTCCTTCGGTGATGGCGTTGATGGCGAACTCGGTGAGCTCCGTGGGCCGCTGCACGACACGGTTGATGGCCTTGTAGATTGCGTCCACCGGTCCGGTGCCGTGGTCGCTGTCAATGCGCGCCTCGCCGTCGGGACAGCGGAGGCGCACGGTGGCGACGGGTGTGACGCCCGTGCCGGAGGTCACCTGTACGTGCTCCAGCTTGTATATCTCAGGTATGTGCTGCGTCTCATCTGCAATGAGCGCCTCGATATCGCGGTCGTCCACGGTCTTTTTGCGGTCGCAGAGGTCCTTGAACCGCGCGAAGACCTGCTGGAAATCCTCCTCGCCGAGCTCGTAGCCCAGGCTCTCGATGCGGTTGCGAAGCGCGTGACGACCGCTGTGCTTGCCGAGCACGAGCAGGTTGCCGTCCAGCCCTACCGTCTCGGCGCTCATAATCTCGTACGTCTCGCGGTTCTTAAGGACGCCATCCTGGTGGATGCCGGACTCGTGCGCGAAGGCGTTAGCGCCGACTATCGCCTTGTTGGGCGGCACGGGCACACCGATAATGGTGCTGACGAGGCGGCTGCTGCGGGCAAGCTCATGGGTGTTGATGCGCGACCGCGTGCCGAAGAACTGGGAGCGAGTGTGCAGCGCCATCACGACCTCTTCGAGCGAGGCGTTGCCGGCGCGCTCGCCAATTCCGTTGATAGTACACTCTATCTGCCGCGCTCCCGCGCGCACCCCTGCGAGGCTGTTGGCGACCGCCATGCCCAGGTCGTCGTGGCAGTGGGTGGAGATGATTACCCCGTCCGCACCGGGCACGTTCTCGCGGATACCCTGGATAAGCTCCGCGTACTCCTCAGGGGCCGCGTAGCCGACGGTGTCGGGAATGTTCAGGGTGGTAGCTCCCTCCTCTATCGCGGCGGCGAGAACCCTGTACATGTACTCCGGCTCCGAGCGGGTCGCGTCCATTGGGGAGAACTCTATGTCGTCGCACAGGGACCGGGCGTAGCGCACCATCTCGCGCGCCTTTTCGAGCACCGCCTCGCGGGTGGAGCGGAGCTGGTACTCGATGTGGGTGTCGGAGGTGGAGATGAAGACGTGGATGCGCTTCCTCGCCGCGGGCTGGATAGCCGTGGCGGCCTTGTCAATTGCGTCCCTGTTCGCGTGAGCGAGCGCGCAGATGACCGGGCCGGACGGGGTGCCGACCTCGCGCGCGATCTGATGGACGGCTGCCCAGTCCCCTGGCGAGGCGACGGGGAAGCCCGCCTCGATGATGTCCACGCCGAGCCGGGCGAGCTGTCGCGCGACGGTAAGCTTCTCCTCGAACGTCATCGTGCAACCGGGGGCCTGCTCGCCATCTCGCAGGGTCGTATCAAAGATGCGTACGTTATCGTCGGTCAACTGTTTCTCCTTGCCAGGGGGCTGGGCGGGCGCGAGGACCCGCCCCTGCACATTGTGGGCGCCTGCCCAGAGGGGTTATTAGCGGTAGCACATTACGATAGCTTCCGTGACCTCGCGCTCGGCCTGGTGATCGTCCTGCCTGGGGGCGGGCTTCGGCGGCTCGGGGGGTTGGGGGCGGGAGAGCATGGCGATGAAGTCCTGCGCGTCCTGCCACATCTCGCTGTGCTGGCTCACTTTTCGGTTCTCCTTTTACGTCTACTTCAGGTTCAGGTTGCCGGGCAGGCACGGAGACCTGCCCCTACGGGACTGGGTGCCGGGCAGGCACACGGACCTGCCTCTATACGGGGTTCGCCTCCTGTTTCTGGGGAGCGGCTTCGGGGCCTATCCAGCTCATCATGGCTCGGAGACGGGCGCCGACCTGCTCGATCTGGTGGTTGCGGTCCGCCTCGCGCATGCGCTCGAAGTTCGGGCGGCCCTGCTCGTTCTCCTCTATCCACCGGCGAGCGAAGGACCCGTCCTGCACGTCGCGGAGGACGGCGCGCATCTCCTGGCGCACGTGGTCGTCTATGAGGCGGGGACCGGAGACGTAGTCGCCGTACTCGGCGGTGTCGCTGACGCTGTAGCGCATGTAGTTGAGCCCGCCCTGGTACATCAGGTCAACTATTAGCTTCATCTCGTTCATGCACTCGAAGTACGCAAGCTCCGGCTGGTAGCCAGCCTCGACAAGTGTCTCGAAGCCGGTCTTGATGAGCGCGGTAACGCCGCCGCACAGCACCGCCTGCTCGCCGAAGAGGTCCGTCTCCGTTTCTTCCGCGAACGTGGTGCGGAGGGCGCCTGCTCGGGTGCAGCCCAGTCCCTTGGCGTACGCGAGGGCTGTGCGCTCGCCCGTGCCGCTGGCGTCCTGACCGACGGCGAAGAGCGCGGGCACGCCCTGACCTTGCGTGTAGAGGTGGCGCATGATGTGGCCGGGACTCTTGGGGGCGACCATCAGGACGTCCACGCCCTCGGGGGGCTGGATCTGGCCGTAATGGATGCTGAAGCCGTGGGCGAACATCAGCGTCTTGCCGGGGCGCATCACGGGCTGAATGGACTCCTCGTACACCTTCTTGTGCTCGGTGTCGGGGATAAGCACCATGATGATGTCCGCGGCCTCGGCGGCCTCCCGAACGGACGCGACGGCCAAGCCCTCCTCGCGGGAGCGCTCTCGGCTGGCGCTCGTCTCGTGCAGGCCCACAGTTACGTTGAGCCCGCTGTCGCGCAGGTTCAGGGCGTGGGCGTGGCCCTGGCTGCCGTAGCCGATGATGGCGATGCGCTTGTTCCTGATGGCCTCCAGGTCGGCGTCCGCCTCGTAGTACATCCGTGCTTCTGTCGTCGTCATAGGTACCTCCTCCTTATGCGCTGAGCGCTTCTACGGTTTCGACCGGGTAGTCGGACATGTCACGAGCCATGGCGATGCGGCCGCTGCGGACCATCTCGCGGATGCCGAACTTCGAGAGCAGCCGGACAAGGTTGTCCACCTTCGTCTCCGCGCCGGTCATCTCAAGCGTGATGGAGCCGTGGGAGACATCAATGATGCGGGCGCTGAAGAGCTTCGCGAGCTCGGTCACCTCGGTACGCTGCGATGCGTCCGCGCCGACGCGGATGAGCACCATCTCGCGGAGCAGCGGGGAGCCGTCGGAGACATCGCGCACCTCCAGCACCTCGACGAGCTTGAGTAGCTGCTTGACCACCTGGTCTACCTCCGCCGCGCCACCCGCGACCACTACCGTCATCCGGCTAACGCCCGGCGTCTCTGAGTGGCCGACCACCAGACTCTCGATGTTGAAGTTGCGCCGCCGGAAGAGACCGGCAACGCGGGTGAGCACGCCGGGGTTGTCGCGCACGAGCACGACGAGGGTCCGGCCGTGGCCGTTCGATGCTATGGTCACTCGACCACCTCCGGCTCCTCTATCATGGTGGCGACGGAGCCGCCGGACGGAATCATCGGGTACACGTTTGCCTCCTGTGAGATACAAAACTCGAGAACGACTGCGCCAGGGGTGCTCATCGCCCACTCGACCTGCCGCTGCACGTCCTCCTTTTCGGTGACTCTGCGGCCCTGCAGTCCGTACGCAGCAGTGAGGAGCGCGTAGTCGGGCGAGGAGATGCGGGTCTCGGAGTAGTTGCGGTTGTGGAAGAACTGCTGCCACTGACGCACCATGCCGAGGTAGCCGTTATTGATTATCGCGACCTTGATATTCAGGCCTTCCTGCGCGATGGTAGCCAGCTCCTGGATGTTCATCTGAATGCCACCATCGCCCGCGACAACCCAAACAGGCTCGTCCGGGCATCCCGCCTTGACGCCCATCGCGGCGGGGAGTGCGTAGCCCATCGTGCCGAGGCCGCCGGAGGTGATGTGGCTGTTCGGCTTGTTGTAGCCGTAGAAGCGGGCGGCCCACATCTGGTGCTGGCCCACGTCCGTGACGAGCCGCGCCTCACCGTTCGTGGCGCTCTTGATGGCGTCCACGACTGTCGAGGGGGTTATGAAAGTCGTGTCCTTAGGCGGCCCCTCCGGGCGGGCGTTGCGCTTGATGGAGTGCAGCCACTCGGTGTGGTCGGCGGGGGCGACGGCGTCCACGAGCGCTCGGAGGGCATCGCGGGCATCGGCAATGATGCCAACCTCGGCGGGAACGTTCTTGTTGATCTCGGCGGGGTCAATGTCAATGTGGATGAACCTCGCGTTCGGGGCCCACGTCTCCAGCTTGCCGGTCACGCGGTCATCGAAGCGCATACCGACGGCAACTATCACGTCCGCCTCGTCTATCGCGCGGTTGACGTGGGCGGGGCCGTGCATGCCGGGCCAGCCGAGGGAGAGAGGGTGCGACTCCGGGAAGCAGCTCAGACCCAGAAGAGTGGTTATAACGGGGATGCCGGACTTCTCCGCGAAGGAGCGCAGCTCGTCGTAGCCATTTGCGATGATGACGCCGTGTCCCGCGATAATGAGCGGCTTCTGGGCGCGGGCGATGAGGTCGGCGGCGCGAGCATACTCTCCGCCCGCTCCCTCCGGGACGGCGTGGGGGCGGACGGCGGGGGTGTAGAGCGCTTCCTCTATCTGGACGTCCTTGGGGACATCAACGAGGACGGGCCCGGGCCGTCCGCTGCGGGCCAGGTGGAAGGCCTCGTGCATGATGTCACCAAGCTCCGCCGCGGAGTTGACGAGGAAGTTGTGCTTCGTGATGGGGAGGGTGATGCCGACGATATCCGTCTCCTGGAAGCTGTCGCGGCCGATAAAGGAGCGCGCGACCTGGCCGGTGATGGCAACCATGGGGACGGAGTCCATGTACGCGGTGGCGAGGCCGGTGACGAGGTTCGTCGCGCCGGGCCCGGAGGTGCCGATGCAGACGCCCACCTTACCCGTGGCTCGGGCGTATCCATCCGCCGCGTGAGCCCCCGCCTGCTCGTGGCGCACGAGTACGTGGTGGATGGAGTACTCGGGCAGCGCGTCGTAGAACGGCATTATCGCACCGCCGGGGTAGCCCCACATAATCTCCACCCCTTCTGCGACGAGCGCCTCGCACATAATGCGCGAGCCACTGAGGCGTTTGGGCTGTTCGGGCCCTGGTTCCTGCTCAACTGTCTCC
The DNA here is from genome assembly GCA_016781845.1 of Rubrobacter sp. GTDB lineage: Bacteria > Chloroflexota > Chloroflexia > Thermobaculales > Thermobaculaceae > JADDPP01. The sequence goes on along the minus strand of JADDPP010000227.1, from coordinate 6,876 downwards.
GGCCTGTCTACGGTCAATGTCATGGCATCGCTCCCCCTCTCTTGTGTGTCCGCCCTCAACAAGAAAGCCTCCCTGTTGTTTGGGAGGCTTTGTGTTGTCTGTGGTTATTCTTCTAAGCCTGGGTGTTTCAGCCTCCCGCGCTGTGTGTGCTCCCGATAAGGAGCTCAATAAGGATTACTACTACGAGTACGAGGAGAATGACGAGGGCGCGCGCGGACCCGAGCGTCACATCGCGCCCGTCCGCCCTGCTGTAAGCCTGTGCCCTCACCGCCACGTCCACCTGCTGCTCCTCGTGCCGTAGATAACAAAAAACTCCCGTCCCAGAAGGGACGAGAGCCTGCTCCCGCGGTACCACCCTTGTTGCCGCCGTAGCGGCCACTCGTGCGCTGTAACGTGCGCTACCCGTCCGGCCCTGACTTCTTCAGGCCGACCGCTCGGGGGCGAGTTCGGGACCTCGGCTGCCGGGTCTCACCAACCCCCGGCTCTCTGATGCGCCTCGCGCTTCCCTAGTACTCCCCGTCAAAGCGTTTCGTTGTTAGTTCCTACCTTAACATAGCCTTTCCTGACCTGTCAACCGCTGTTTACACGGATCAGGACGAAACAGGCGGTTTCGTGCATAATTCCGGTACGGTCACGCAGCCGCACGACGGGGGCCGTGCAGAATGCACGAGCGAGAGCGTGATTCACCGCGGCCATACCAGAGCGTGCAAGCGTCGAGTCGCTGCAAGCGTATAGCGGGGCGGGCGGCTCCCTGTGTCTCCCGTAGCTGGTAGCCCATGCAGGTAGGGACTTCTGGACGGCTACAGCTACGACTGTGGAGCTATCTGGACCTTCATGGACTCGCGGCTGCCTGCGAGGGAGAGGGCGTGGGTGAAGTCTTCGAGGGGAAGGCGGTGGGTGAGCATGGGCTTGACGTCCACAACGCCGGACTCGAGCATCGCGATCGCGGGCAGGAAGGTGTAGTTGAGCGCCATAGAGCCGAGGATGGTGAGGTCCTTGTTGTATACCTGGAACGGCTCGACGGTGATGGTGCTCTTGAGAGGGCAGACGCCGAAGACCATGACCTTGCCCATCGGCGCGACGTAGTCGAACCCGCTCTGCAGCACGGCGGGAATGCCGGTTACGTCAATGACGACGTCGAAGCCATGAGGTGCGAGCTCGTGCAGGCGCTCGGCCTGGCCTTCTCCGGCGGGGACGGTTGCTGATGCGCCGAGGCCGCGGGCCATAGCGAGGCGCGGCTCGTGGAGGTCGGTGACGACTATCTGGGAGGCGTTGCCGTGCCGCAGCATCTGGGTCCACAGGAGACTCATGGGGCCTGCGCCCAGGAGCAGGACGCTGTCGCCCGGCTGAGCCTGAAGCCGCTTCTGGCCCCACGCGACGCAGGAGAGAGGCTCGATAACGGCGGCCTCCTCGAAGGAGAGGCTGTCGGACAACTTGTAGCAGTTGCGTGCGGGGACCTTCACGTACTCCGCGAACGCACCATTCGTGGTATCGCCGATGGCGCCCCAGCGCACGCAGTGATTGCCCTGGAGCTTGCGACAGTAGTAGCACTCGCCGCAGAAGAGTGAGGGGTCCACGGCCACGCGGTCGCCCTCGCGCACCTCGTGGACGCCGGGGCCAATGTCCGAGACCACGCCCGCGAACTCGTGGCCGGGGGTGAGCGGGTAGTGTGAGAGGAAACTGCCTGCGTAGATGTGCTTGTCGGTACCACAGATGCCGCATGCGGCAACCTGCACGACGACCTCGCCCGGTCCGGGAGTGGGGCGGGGCACGTCCAGAACGGTCGCGGTCTCCGGCTTCTCGACAACTACGGCTCTCACAGACCCACCTCCTTCAGTACAGACGTCTATGCGGCCAACTATACCAGCTTGTGTATATCGTGGATGGCGCGGGCAAGACGAATACCTGGGCGATTGCGAGAGCGCTGGTGGTGGACGCGCTGCGCGGGTGGAACGCAGACGTTGCGTGCAACGTCTCTACGGCATCTTTCACATGCACCTTACCGGGCCACGGTACGGCCTGTGCGGGAACCTAGCCATAGTTGACCTCATAGCTTCGAGAGGAGACGCGGATGGCGGCTGAGATGGATGCGGCAGTGCTCCATGGGGTGAAGGATCTGAGGCTGGAGAAGGTGCCAGAGCCGAGGGGACCTGCGGGGCCGGACGACGTGCTGATCGCGATGCGGTCCGTGGGATTGTGCGGCTCCGACGTGCATTACTGGCAGGAGGGGCGGATAGGCTCGTTCGTGGTCACGCAGCCGATGATACTAGGGCACGAGTGCTCGGGGCAGGTGGTGGAGGTGGGCGCGAACGTCCGAGACCTGAAGCCGGGAGACCGGGTGGCTATCGAGCCGGGAATACCGTGCCGGGTGTGTACGTACTGCACGACCGGACGCTACAACCTGTGCGTCAACATGCGCTTCTTCGCCACACCACCGGACGACGGGGCGCTCGCGCAGTACGTGAGCCATCCCGCCGCGCTGTCGTACAAGCTGCCGGAGAACGTGGACTACGAGGAGGCGGCGATGCTGGAGCCGTTCAGCGTGGGGTTGTACGCCACGCGGCGGGCAGGGGTCGCGCCGGGCAAGAGCGTGCTCATCCTGGGGGCAGGCCCGGTGGGGCTGCTGTGCCTACTCGCGGCGCAGGCGGCTGGAGCGATGCGTATATATGTGGCGGACATCAAGGACGACCGGCTCGCCGTGGCCTCGCGGCTAGGAGCGGCGGGGACGTTCCGGGCGGACGACCCGGAGATCGGGGAGCGCCTGCGCGAGGAGACGGAAGATCTGGGGCCGGAGATCGTGCTGGAGTGCTCGGGGGCGCCCTCGGCGGTGCGGCAGAGCGTTGATCTTGCACGGCCCGGAGGGACGGTTGTGTGGATCGGGATGGGACCGGCGTCGTTCGAGTTCCCAACGCTGACGGTGGGCATCAAAGAACTGGACGTGAAGGGAATGTTCCGCTACCGCCATACGTGGCCGACGGCGATAGAGCTTGTGTCGTCCGGCAAGGTGGACGTGAAGCCACTGGTGACGCACCGGTTCGGGCTGCCGCAGGTTCTGGATGCGTTCGAGCTGACGCGCACAGCGGCGGACGGGGCGATAAAGGTGATGGTAAACCTGGAGGGGTAGGGCAGGGCACTCGTCCCGTGCGCGCCTCCACGGTGACGAGCATTTTCATACGGGATCCGGGTGAGTTGCTACTCATACTGTCGTTCCGAGCTTGCGAGGAGTCCGTAACCCAGGAGCACGGATTCTCAGCGAAGCGAAGAATGACAAACCTGCAGCCTTCACCCGGAACCCGTATCACAGGCCCACAATGACAGCGTCCGCAGGAGTTCGCGTGGCTGCTGTGTCAGTCTGACTCTGGCTCGATGAGGGGCAGGGCGAACGAGAACGTACTGCCCTTGCCTTCTTCGGACTCGAGCCAGATGCTGCCGCCGTGGCGCTCGATGATGTTTCTGGAGATGTACAGGCCGAGGCCGAGGCCACCGTAGTTGTCGGTGGGGGCGTTCGCGCCCCGGAAGTACAGGTCGAACACTTCCGGCTGCTGCTCGCGAGGGATACCGATACCGTAGTCTCTCACCGAGACAAGCCCCCAGTCGCCTTCCCTGCGGCTTACAACGGTGATCTCTCTTCGGGCGCCGGAGTATTTCACCGCGTTGTTGAGCAGGTTTGTGAGCACCTGCCTGATCCTCTCGCTGTCGCCGCGCACCCACAGGAGCTCGGACTGCTTGTCGTAATCAAGAGTGAGCCCCCGCGCCGCTATCGCGGCCTCACCGATGACCTCCTCGACCACTGAGTTGAGGTCGAAGGGCAACATCTCGAGCGGGATCTGCCCTGTCTCCATGCGCGATACGTCGAGCAAGTCGGCTATGAGCCGCTCCAGGCGCTCCACCTGCCGATTCATGAGCTGAAGCGGCCTGAGCATGTCCGAGCTCTGCTGTCGAGTGGCGCGCTGGTAGAGTATCTGGGCGAAGCCCTTGATGGAGGTGACGGGCGTCTTGAGCTCGTGCGATGCGAGCGAGAGGAACTGGTTGCGCAGTTCCAGGGCATGCTCGACCTCCGCGAGCAGTTCCTCCCGTTGCTGCTCCGCCTTTTTTCGCTCGGTGATGTCCTGTACGGTGCCAACGATTCGGACTGGCGCGTTCCTGTCGTCAAGGACGAGCTCCCCCTGCCCCTGCACGATGCGCTCCGCACCATCCGGCCGCAGTACGCGATGCTCAATGTTGTACGGGATCCTGTTCCGCAGGCTCTCATCCACGGTGCGCCGGACGTACTCCCTGTCCTCAGGATGCACGCAGTTGAGGAACGTCTCGTACGTGGGCCGGAACTGTTGCGGGGCGTATCCGTAGATGCGGTACACCTCGTCGGACCACCGCTCCTCACCCGTGGCGAGGTCTTGCTCCCAGTTGCCCAGGTGGGCGATGCGCTGCGCCGCGGCGAGGCTCGCCTCGCTCCTGCTGAGCTCCTCTTGTGCCCAGCGGCGCTCCCGCCGTACCTCCGCCTCGCGCAGCTCCCGAGAGATAGCGGCCACGAGCCGTGCCAGGTTGTCCTTCATTATGTAGTCGTGGGCGCCTGCCCTCATCGCCGCGACCGCGTCTTCCTCGCCTATCTTCCCGGAGACGATTATGAACGGCACGTCCAATCCTTTGTCCCGGACCAACTCCAGCGCGGCCGGAGCACTGAAGTGGGGCATGGAGTGGTCGGCAAGGATAAGGTCCCACTCCTGGCCATCCAGGGCGGCACTCGCAGCCTCGGGTGTGTCCACGCGCCTATACGATGGGGCGTACCCGCCACGCTGGAGCTCACGCACCAGGAGCAGCGTGTCAGGCTCCGAATCCTCGACTATCAATACGCGGAGGGGCAGAGGTTCGTTCATTTACGAGTTCCTGGCCGGGGGCGGAGGCTCGTTGAGGGAGAGCCAGTATAGGGAGAGTTGTTGCACGGCTTCCGAGAACTGTGCAAAGTCCACCGGCTTGCGCACGTAGCTGTTTGCGCCGAGGCTGTAGCTTTCAATGAGGTCCCGCTCTTCCACCGACGATGTAAGGATAACCACCGTGAGCAGCTTCGTGCGCTCATCAGCGCGCAGCCGCGCGAGCACTTCCATGCCGTCCATGCGTGGCAGCTTCAGGTCGAGGAGCACGACGCGGGGCTTCACGGCTGCATCACCCGGCGCGAACAGCAGCTCAATCGCCTCTACCCCGTCGCGAGCAACCACTACCTCGTTGGGCACGTTGCTCCTTCGGAGGGCTCGCAGTGCGAGAGCCTCGTCATCCGGGTTGTCCTCCACGAGCAGTATGAGTTCCTGACCCTTCATGCTCCCTCCGGTTCTTCGGGCAGGGCGAAGTAGAACGTTGCTCCGCGCCCAACCGCGCCCTCTGCCCAGGTGCGGCCACGGTGGCGGTGCACGATGCGGTGCACTGTGGCGAGGCCGATGCCCGTCCCCTCGAACTCCGCGCTGGAGTGCAGCCGCTGGAAGACGCCGTACAGCTTGCCGGCGTACGCCATATCGAAACCCGCCCCGTTGTCTCGCACGAAGTAGGCCCGTTCTCCACCAGCCTCCGTGGCCCCGAACTCTATCGTCGCGTGGGGCTTCTTCGAGGTGAACTTCCAAGCATTCCCAAGCAGGTTTTCGAGCAGGACGCGCAGCAGTCTGGGATCGCCCGCCGTTCTCAGCCCTGGTGTGATATGGAACTCCACCTGCCTCTCGGGTTGCGTTCGCCGCAGCTCGGTGGCGACGGCACGGGCTATCGCGCTGAGGTCAACTCTCTCCCTGCGTAGCTCGACACGGCTGAGGCGGGCGAGGTCGAGCATGGCGTCTATGAGCTGTGACATGCGACCGGTGGCAGCGCGGATACGCCGGAGATACTCCCTGCCCTGCTCGTCAAGGTCGCGCTCGTAGTCCTCCAGCAGTATCTGGCTGAAGCCATCAATGCTTCGCAGAGGCGCTCGCAGGTCGTGGGAGACAGAGTAGCTGAACGCCTCCAGTTCCCTGTTGAGGACAACCAGTTCGTTGGTGCGCTCCCGGACGCGCCGCTCGAGGTCCGTGTTCAGAGCGAGAATGCGCTGCTCGGTGGCTCGGCGCTCGGTGAGGTCCCGAGTGACCTTCGAGAAGCCGATGAGGTTGCCGTGGTTGTCATCCAGCCGAGTGACAACTACATTCGCCCAAAAGCGCGAGCCGTCCTTGCGGATGCGCCACCCCTCGCCCTCGAACCTGCCCTCCGCGGTGGCGACATCGAGCTCGTGCTGCGGGCTGCCGCGGGCAACATCTTCGCGAGGGTAGAAGTCGGAGAAGTGCCGCCCGATGATCTCCTCTGCCGTGTAGCCTTTGATGCGCTGCGCCCCCGTGTTCCAGCTGCTGATATGCCCTTCCGTGTCCAGGCGAAAGATTGCGTAGTCCTGAACCGACTCGACCATCAGCCGGTACAGGCGCAGGTCCTCTTCGGCGCGCTTGCGTCTGTCTATGTCCTCGACGATGGCGATGAAGTAATCCGGCGCGCCCTCGGGCGTACGCGCGAGCGAGCCTGTGAGATTGATCCAGACGACCGAGCCATCCTTGCGGATGTAGCGCTTCTCGAGCGAGTACGTTTGTATCTCCCCCACCAGCAGGCGGCGAGCGTGTGCGAGGTCAATGTCGAGGTCTTCTGGGTAAGTTATGTCCTGAAACGTTCGCTGCAACAGCTCCTCGCGGGAGTAGCCGACTATGTCGCACAGACGTTGATTGACACGCAGCCAATGCCCATCGGGGCCCACGTGCCCGATGCCCACCGCGGCCTGCTCAAACGTATATCGGAACAGCTTCTCGCTGGAGTCCACTTGTTCCTCGGGGTCGCGAGGCACAACGCTGTCTCCAGCCGGTACAGGGTCTTCAATTATCATCA
>JADDPP010000439.1 GCA_016781845.1 Rubrobacter sp. | reverse complement strand
GCTAGTCTTCTCCGGTGTAGGCTACAGCCTTGCGGTTGCGTACGCCTTCTTCGGTGGCCCGAACGTGGCGCTCGTCGCCGTGCTCATTGAGACACTCCTCGCCCTCCTCTTCCTCGGGATGCTCTCACTACTGCCCCGGGACGCGCTCGAGCGACAGGCCATCCTGAAGAGGCCCCCTATCCGGAGATGGCGCGACCCAACGCTCGCATTCGCGGCCGGGACCTTCGCGTTCACGGTAGTGTGGGGGGTGCTCTCGCGTCCAGCGCCGCAGGGGAGTGTCGCGACCGAACATACCGGACTCACCCCCGCGGCCCACGCAGCGGATGTGGTGACGGCGATACTCGCGGACTTCCGGGGCCTCGATACCATGGGGGAGATCACAGTGCTGGGAATCGCGTTCGTCGGCATCGGCAGCCTGATACGGAGGGGCAGGCTGTGGTGACGAGCGTCATGACGCAGATGGTCTCGCGCCTGCTGCTGCTCCCGACTCTTGTGGCGGCCGCAGCCGTCCTCGTCAAAGGCTACGTAGACACCGGGGACGGTTTCAACGCCGGCGTTATAGCAGCGCTCGGGGTGCTACTCCAGTACGTTGCATTCGGCTACAGGGAGGCGGAGCGCCTTCTGCCCATACGCTACGCGCCGATTGGCGGGGTCGTCGGCGGTCTCTTGATCGCTCTGGCGGTCGCGTTCCTGCCTGTTGCCAGCGGACAACCGATCCTCACGCATTCCCCCCACCAGGCGCGAAGGTCATCCACCTCGGGACATTGGAGATTCTGAGCGCAGTCGTCTTCGACGTGGGCGTGTTTCTGCTCGTGTTCGGGTTCATTACCGGTGCAATGCGAATGATAGCCCGCGTCGCCGATCGGAGGGTAAGGTGATCCTGATCCTGTCGCTCGCAGTCGCCGTGCTGTTCGGCAGCGGTGCATACCTGATGCTCAAGCGCGACCTGATACGAGTGGTCGTTGGGATGGTGATGATCTCAAATGCGGCGAACCTCTTCATCATGTCAGCCGGGCTAACGAGAGGTAGGGCGCCAATCCACCCGTACCCGGAGACGGCGACCGTAAGTGATCCGTTGGTGCAGGCGATGACCCTGACAGCCATAGTAATCAGCTTCGGCATATCGGCGCTCGTTCTCGGGCTGGTGTACCTGGTGTATATATCACATCTCTCACTCGACCTCGAAGATATCTCCGACGCCGAGGAACTCGAAGAGGCTCAGCTGGAGCGAGAGAGGTCGCCCGAGCCAGAGAGGGAGATGGTCTGATGTTGGTACTTCCCCTGGCCATAGCGTGGTTCGCTGCGGTGGGGCTGATACCTCTGCACGGTCGAGTACGCGGGGTAGGCTGGCTGGCGGTCGCGTGCCTGTCGGCCACCCTCGCGTTGACAGTATGGCTCGCGGCCGTGGTGCTGGGCGAGGGGCCGGTCGAGATGGTCGCGGGAAACTGGCCTGCGGGCGTAGGCATCACCCTGCGGGCGGACGCTCTTGGCGTAACCTTCGCGGTGCTTTCGCTCATTGTGCTGCTGGCGGCCCTGACATACGAGGTGCTCGCTGGGGTCCGGTCGCCGACTTTTCCAGCGCTCGTGCTGTTCATGGCTACCGGGCTGACGGGCCTGTTCCTCACAGCCGATGTCTTCAACTTCTACGTGTTCTTCGAGATCTCGATGATCTCGGCGTACGTGCTGACGAGCTACGGCGGCAGGGCCCGGCAGATCCGCGCCGCTTCCATCTTCGCCGTCGTCAACCTGCTGGGATCAGTACTGTTCCTGATCGGGATCGCCGCCCTGTACCATCTCACTGGGACGCTCGATATGGCCACCATCGCCGCAAGGGGCGATAACATCGAGCAGAATCCGTCGATCCTCAGTGCCGCGATCATCTTCGTCGCCTTCGGCGTGAAGCTGGGTCTCTTCCCGTTCCACTTCTGGCTACCTCCGGTCTACACCGGCACCCGACCAGCGGTGGCGGCCATCCTGAGCGGTGCGCTCGCAAACATCGGCAGCTACGGTTTGCTGCGCTTCGGCGCTAATCTCCTGCCGCGCGAGCTCGAACTCGGCGGCACGGCGCTGCTCCTTCTGGGGACGGCCAGTATAGTGTACGGGGCCCTGCAGGCCATCTCTCGACACGCGCCAACCGAGGTGCTGGCGTACTCCTCGATCGGGCAGGTGGGTTACATCATGATCGCCCTCGCCGTGGGTGGACGGGTCGGTTACGGGGCAGCTATCCTCTTCGCGGTGGTGAACTCTCTCAACAAGACGTTGCTGTTTCTGTCGGCCGGCCTGCAGGGCTGGCTAGTGGGTGCGGTATTCGTCGTCGGGGCGTTCAGCGTTGCGGGAGTGCCGCCCTCAGCGGGGTTCTTCGGCAAGCTGGCGCTGTTTCAGGCGGCGATTGCCGGGGAGAGCGCCTTGCTCATCACGCTCATCTTCCTGGGAGGCGCGCTCTCGTTCGTGTATATGTTCCAGGTATACCAGCGCGCCTTTTGGGAGGACACGGAGCCCGAGACGCCGAGCCCGCTCGCCAACCGGTCCCTGGTCTTCGTCCTGGCGGGGCTCGTCGTCGGCCTCGGCGCCTGGCCAGAGCCACTCCTGGCGTTGAGCCGCCGGGCAGCGGGTGTGCTTGCAGGGGGGGCGCCGTGATCCGGGTGTTGACATCGCTCGCAGGGTTGACAGCGATTTACGCCCTGGTCCTGGCCAGCCTCCATCCGTGGGACCTGGTGGCCGGTGCTGCTCTGTCCACCGCGCTGCTCGTGGGCTTCCGGCAGTTCCTGTTTGGCGGCTGGCCCGGACGCCTCGAAGGGCTCGTGCCGCGAAGCCTCGCGTTCATTCCCTTCGCCGCGGCGGTGATCCGTGAGATCCTGGCAGGTACCTGGACCGTCGCGGCCGTGGTCCTGCACCTGCGCCCACTCTCCCACCCAGGCATCGTCGCGGTGCCCATCGAGGACAGGACTCCGATAGGTGTGGCCGTTACCGGGCTCGTTGATACGCTCTCGCCCGGGTCCGTCCTGGTGGATGTGGACTGGGACAGACACGTGATGCTGATCCACGTAATTGATGCAGGCGATCCAGACGCGATACGCGAACAACATCGCGATTTCTACCGGCGCTACCAGCAGCGCGTCTTTCCCTGAGGAGTTGCTCGAATGCATGAGACAGTGTTGTACCTGGCAGCGGTCTGGATGACCGTGCTGCTCTGTCACAATTGATCTCAGCACGGCGCGGAGGGTTGAC
>JADDPP010000179.1 GCA_016781845.1 Rubrobacter sp. | reverse complement strand
ACGCCGCTGGCAGAAGCGACTGAACCGCGTCACGGAGCTGGACGAGGACCCGTTCACGGACCCGGTGGACCTGGCCGACATCGTGGCAGCCGCCGAGAGGATGCGGATGCACACGGACAAGGACTGGCATTAGCTTCTCCGCGCGGGACAGAAGGAGAGGGGGATGACTTCCCCCTCTCCAGATGGTATGCGGTTCAGTGCCGGGTGGTTAACTGGCGGCCACGGCCTGCTGAAGCTCCTGCATGCCGCCGCCAGAGGTCGCCTGCTGCTGGGCAAGCTTGACAAGTCCCTCTGAGAGCTGCTGCTCGTGCCTCTGGTCCTCCTGCAGGTTCACGTTCAGCGGCTGCAGCGAGGGTGGGTTGCCTAGCTGCTCTGCGAGCGCGTGGAACATCTTGCCCGCCGCGACGGCCTTGTGCTTGAGAAGCCCGTGCGCCTCCAGCTTCAGAAGCGGGTCCTGACCGGTCTCGACGGTCTGCCTGAGCGCGCTTACGAGCGTCTGCGCCTCGGGCTCGGGCGGGAGCGGCTGGCCCCCCATCGTCTCAATCACCCGCTGGAAGTTCGCGACGTGCCCCTGGTCCTCGTTCGCCATCTGCTGCAGTTGCTGCTGAAGCTCGGGGTCCTGTATCTGCGAGCCGAGCAACTGCTCGTTCTGGGTGATGGTCTGCTCAACTACGAGCGCGTTGCTGAGCTGCTGGAGCAGGAACTGCTTACCCTGTGTCATACGTGTGCCTCCTGTGTCTATTGATTGTTCTCGCGATTGCACATCTGGGTGCGAGCGCATAAGGGCAAGCTGTGTGCCAGAGGCACTACGCGCGAGAGGCAGTCTGCCGTACGAGATGCGCGGACTGGCGGCGTATGGGGCGGTGATGGCTGACGGTAGACAGCTTCAACGCGAGGGAGTCGAGGCTGTCGAGGTTGTGGACGGGGAGGAAGTCGTCAACATACGGGAGGGCGGCCTGGATGCCGCGCGTCAACGGCTCGTACGTGGGAGAGCCGAGCAGGGGGCTGAGCCAGATGAGGCGGTGGGCGCTGCGCTGCAGGCGTGCCATCTCGGTTCGTAGCACCTCCGGGTCGCCGCGGTCCCAGCCATCACTGATGATGAGCACGACGGCTCCGCGCCGGAGCACTCGCCGAGACCACACCGTGTTGAACGTTCGCAGAGACTCACCGATGCGCGTGCCGCCGGAGAAGTCGTGTACCTGCTGCCCCACCTCGGTGAGGGCCTGGTCTATGTTGCGGGTGCGAAGCTGTCGGGTGATGCGAGTCAGGCGTGTGGAGAACACGAACACCTCGGCAGGATTTGCGCCGTGCTCAATCGCGTGGAGGAATTGGAGCAGGAGCCGGGAGTAGCGGTCCATCGAGCCGCTGACATCGCAGAGGGCGACCAGTTGGCGCGGCTTGGTCTTGCGGGCCCTGCGCGCGAGCTCCACCGGCTCGCCATACTTCAGGTTGGTCCGCAACGAGCGGCGCGGGTCGAGATACTGTCCCTGGTGGGCGCTGACCGTGCGGCGGGAGAGGCGCTCGCCAACCCTCCACCCGATACACTCCATCAGCCGCCGGGCCTGCTCGACTTCTTCCTCGGTGAAGAGCACGAAATCCTTGGCTCGCAGCACCTCCGCGGCGCTGTAAGTTAGCACTTGCTCTACCCTTGCGTCCTCGTCCTCGCCTTCCTCACTGCTCTCGCGGCGCTCCCGCCTGCTCTCGATGCGACTGTGGGACTCACCCGCGTCCTTACCGGGGGGAGGAGGCAACAGGTCCTCTGGTGCAAGCTCTGATCTGTCCTCAGGCAGAGATAACTGGTCGCTCTCTTCGTCCTCTAAATCGTCGAAGGTGGAGGGGCGCCAGTAAAGGTCGAACGCCTTGTCAAAGAGCGGGCCGTCCTCGCGGCGCGTCACGAGGGTCGCGCGGGCGGCCAACCTGAAGTCCTCCCGAGCGAGGCCGACATCATGGACGGAGCGCACCAGGTCCATCACCTGGCCGAGGGACACGGGCATCCCGAGGGAGCGGAGGTACCGGCCGAAGCGCACGATGCGGTCGAGCAGCTCTGCCCCGCGTGCGGCCTCAAGCGCCACGCAGCACCATTGCGACGAGCTTTCGGACCGCTGGACCGCTCACACGGGCTACGTCCTCCTGGTGCTTGAGGAATGCCCCAAGCGTTGCGTCCACTGTGTCGGGCTCGAGCTGCGTCTGGTCGAGGGCGACGAGCGCTGAGGCCCAGTCGAGCGTCTCCGCGACGCCGGGCACCTTGTAGAGGTCCATACGCCGGAGCTCGTGCATGAAGCGGCTGACCTGGAGGGCGAGCTTCTCCGGCGCGTCGGGCAGCCGGGCCTCGATGATGCGTTCCTCTTTCTCAACGGTGGGATAGTCTATCCAGTGGTAGAGGCAACGGCGTTTGAGTGCGTCGTGCAGCTCGCGCGTGCGGTTGGAGGTGATGATGACGACGGGCGGGCGGGCGGCCTTGATCGTGCCGATCTCCGGCACGGTGATCTGGAAGTCTGAGAGCAGCTCCAGCAGGAATGCCTCGAACTCCTCGTCGGCTCGGTCTATCTCGTCTATGAGGAGGACGGGCCGGGCGCCCACGCGGTCGTTGGTGTACTCGACGGCTTGCAGCAACGGGCGCTTGATGAGGAACTCCGGGCCAAAGATCTCCTTGAGGGCGTGGTCGCGGCTAATGTGCTCGGCTTCGAGCAGGCGTATCTCGAGCATCTGTTTGGCGTAGTTCCACTCGTACACCGCGTGATTGATGTCGAGTCCCTCGTAGCACTGAAGGCGTATAAGGTCGGTGTCGAGCAGCGCAGCCAGGGTCTTGGCTACCTCGGTCTTCCCAACCCCTGCCTCGCCTTCGAGGAGCAGCGGCTTGCCCAGGCGCAGGGAGAGGAAGAGGGCCGTGGCGAGGCTGCGATCCGCGATGTATCCTCGCGCGCGCAGCGACTCCTGCACCTCGTCTATTGAGCTTACCGCCGCTGTGTCTGCGTATACCTGCACTCGTCGAGAGTCCCTTGTAGGGGCGACCCACCGGGTCGCCCGGTCGAGGCACTGCCTCGACCCTTCATGCGTCATCCCCTGCAACATACAGAGGCAGGCATGGGGACCTGCCCCTACATGTTTGTGCGCCAGTATACCAGCGCGATGGCCGGATGCGGCTACAGGGTCTTCTGGGCCTCGGCGCTCTGGCCTTCGTTGGCCGCGTGCAGGGCTGCGAGGAGGGCGCGCTTCGTGTAGACCTTGACGAGCTGTTGCCGGTACTCTTCGGAGGCGTAGATGTCGCCCAGGAAGTCTATGCCAGTGCCCGCTTGCTCGGCGGCCTGGGCCATTGTGGCCTCGTCCAGCGTCTGATTGCGCAGTGCGTTCTCCGTCTCCGTGGCTCGCGTTGCCTTCGTGCCCGCGCCAGTGATGGCGATGCTGCAGTCCAGGCAGTAGTTGTTCTCATATAACGTTACGATAGCGGCGACGCCTGTGACGGCGTACCCGGAGGCAGGGTGACCGAACTTCTGGTAGGACATGCCTACGTTGCCGCCGGGCACCGGTATGGATACATGGGTCAGCAACTCGCCCGGCTCGACGGCAGAGGTGAGCAGGTCCACGAAGAACTCACCGGCAGGCACCGTGCGCTCGCCGTCTGGGCCGACAATGCGCATCTCGGCGTTGAGAGCGAGCGCCACAGCGGGCCAGTCGCCAGCCGGGTCCGCGTGCGCCAGCGAGCCGCCGAACGTACCGCGGTTCCGCACCATTGGGTCACCTATGACAGTAGCGGCGGCGGGTAGCATTGGGAGCACACGCTTGAGCACCTCCGAGCGCTCGATGGTGGCGTGCGTGGTCGTCGCGCCGATGGTGACGGTTCCGTTCGTTCGGTTGATGCCGCGTAGCTCCGGGATGCGGTTGATGTCCACGAGCACTGAGGGCGCTGCGAGGCGCAGCCGCATCAGTGGCACGAGGCTGTGGCCGCCCGCGAGCACCTTCGCCTCGTCGCCGTGCTCCTGAAGCAGTTGCACCGCCTCCTGGACCGTGGTAGGGGCATGGTAGTCGAACTGGCCTGGGATCATGTGTGTCCTCTCTTGTGTGCGAGAGGGACGGACACGCATGTCCGTCCCTACACTATGCTGGCGATTAAGCCCCTGCGCCGCTTGCCGGGGTGCTTGCGTCTCCAGGCGGATGCGAGCCGCCAGTGGGGGCGGTGGCGCTGTCCGAGGGCTGGTTGCGCTTCTCCTGGATCGCGCGCCACAGCCTCTCGGGTGTGAGCGGCATGTCCAGGTGAGTGATTCCAAAGGGCTTCAGCGCGTCAACGACGGCGTTCACGACGGCTGGAGCTGAGGCTATAGTTCCAGCCTCGCCCGCGCCCTTCGCGCCGAACGGGTTAACGTCCGTCGGCGTCACGGTGCGGTCGAGCTCGAAGTTCGGCACCATACTCGCCTTCGGGATCGCGTAGTCCATGAGAGTGCCGGTGACGAGCTGGCCGCTCTCGTCGTACACGCCCTGCTCCCACATCGCCTGCGCCATACCCTGGACGATGCCGCCGTGCAACTGGCCGTCAACTATGAGGGGGTTGATGACGTTGCCGACATCGTCCACCGCGAGGTAGCGCAGGAACTCGACCTTCCCAGTCTCCGGGTCCACCTCGACGACGCAGATGTGCGTGCCGAACGGGAAGGTGCAGTTGGGTGGGTCGTGGTACGTCGTTTCGTCGAGGAACGGTTCCATTCCCGGCGGCAGGCTGTAGCCTACGTGGGCGGCGAGCGCGAGTTCCTGAATGGTCTTCGCGGCGTCGGGCGAGCCCTTCACCATGAACTTGCCATCCTGCCAGACGAGATCTTCCTCGGAAGCCTCGAGAAGATGGGCTGCTATCTTCTTCGCCTTGTCCTTGATCTTCGTGACGCTGCGGTGGATAGCGGTGCCGCCGACCGCGAGGCTGCGGCTGCCGTACGTGCCGAGGCCGAACGGCTGGCCCTGCGTGTCGCCGTACTGCACAACGACGTCCTCAATCGGGATGCCTAGCTCGTCGGCCACGATCTGTGAGAACGTCGTGACGTGGCCTTGCCCGTGGGGCGCGGTGCCAGTCGTGACGACTACCTTGCCCGTGAGGTGTACCTTGACGTTTGCGCTCTCCCAGAGTCCCGCGCCCCAGCCCTGACCGTTCAGGCCGATCCAGGCCGAGGGCGCTACGCCGCACACCTCGACGTAGCTGGAAAAGCCCACGCCGATGTAGCGGCCCTGTGCGAGCGCTTCGGTCTGCTGCTGTCGCAGCTCCTGGTAGCCGACGAGCTCCAGCGCGCGGTTGAGCGCCTTCTCGTAGTCGCCGGAGTCATACGGGAGCATACCGAGGCCGTTGTCGTACGGGAAGTCCTCTGGCTGGATGAAGTTCTTCCTGCGCACCTCTGCGGGGTCCATGCCGATCTCCCGCGCGAAGCGGTCCACCATCCGCTCCACAAGGTATGTGGCTTCGGGACGGCCCGCGCCACGGTACGCATCCACGGGAGCCGTGTTGGTGTATACCCCAAAGACTTCGACGAAAGTGTTTGGTATCTTGTAGACCCCGGTCGCCATGCGGCCGTACAGGGTGGTGGGGATACCAGGGGCGATGCTGGAGAGGTAGCCGCCCAGGTTGGCGTACGTCTTTGCCCGCAGTCCCGTGATCTTCCCGTCGCGGGTGCCCGCGATCTCCGCGTGCGTCGTGTGGTCGCGACCGTGCGAGGTCCAGAGGTAGTTCTCCTGACGGTCCTCGATCCACTTCATCGGACGATTCAGCTTTCTGGAAGCCCACGCGACTATCGCCATGTCCGGGTAGATGAATATCTTGGAGCCGAAACCGCCGCCAATGTCCGGGGCGATGACACGGATCTTGTGCTCGGGCACGTTCAGGACGAACGCGGCGAGCAGTAGCCGATGAACGTGCGGGGCCTGCGAGGAGAGCCAGAGGGTGTACTCGTCGGTGCCCGCGTTATAGCTGCCGATTGCGCCGCGCGTCTCCATCGCGGTGGGGATGAGTCGCTGGTTGATGAGCTTCTGGCTGACAACAACCTCGGCCTGGTCAAAGGCGGTGTCTGTCCCGGCCTGATTGCCAGCCGTCCAATGCATGCAAACGTTGTTCGGCGCGTTCTCATGGAGTTGTGGCGCGCCTTCCTGGGTGGCCTGCTCTGCGTCCACCACTGTCGGCAGGGGCTCGTACTCGACCTCGATCAAGTCGAGCGCGTCGCGCGCGGTGTACAGGTCCTCCGCAACGACGAAGGCGACGGGGTCACCGACGAAGTGGACCTCATCAACCGCAAGCGGCCTCGGGGTGTTGACGTTGTTCGTGACACTGCCCGCCTGCCATGCACAAGGGAGAGCGTTGGTGTCGGCTTCCATGTCCTTGCCGGTGAAGACCGCGACCACTCCGGGCAGGGCGGTCGCGCGGGACGTGTCTACGGAGAGGATGCGGGCGTGCGCATACGGGCTGTGAAGGATGGCGACGTGCGCCATACCGGGAAGCGTGATGTCGTCCATGTAGTTGCCGGCCCCGACGATAAGCTCCGGGTCCTCCAGCCGCTTCAGGCGCTCACCTACGTACGTGGTTGCCACAGTGTGATCCTCCTAACTGCTGGGAACCGCCTCGGGACCCTCGACGAGGGCGGGCCGGTGACCTTCCTGCGTCTCGTAACCTTGATCGGGCAGGGACTCGCTCTTCATCAACCTGGCCGCGTGCTGGACGGACTTTACTATGTTCTGGTAGCCCGTGCAGCGACAGAGGTTGCCCTCCAGGGCGTGTCGTATCTCGGGCTCCGAAGGGTCCGGGTTGTGCTGCAAGAGGTCGTATGCGCTCATGATCATGCCGGGGGTGCAGTAACCGCACTGGAGGCCGTGCTCTTCCCAGAAGCCCTGTTGCAGCGGGTGTAGCTGGCCGTCGTGCGCGAGTCCCTCAATCGTGAGCGCCTCGCTTCCATTCGCCTGTACGGCGAACAGGGTGCAAGACTTGACGGCTTCGCCGTCGAGGATGATGGTGCAAGCGCCACACTGGCTCGTGTTGCAGCCGATGTGCGTGCCGGTCAGCCCGAGGGTATCCCGGATATAGTGGACGAGGAGCAGTCGGGGCTCCACCTCGTTGTGGTGCGTCTTGCCATTTACCGTGACCGTGATCGGGTGCGTGGTCGCCATCGCGAATCCTTTCCTGAGCGGTGGGTGGAGTGCGGCGAGCCAAGTCGGTTCCTACCGCCTATCCCTCTGCGCTACGCACTCCCACCTTTGATTCCATACACTTGAAGAACTGGTTTGCCATCATCCTGGCGGCAGGCTGCATCAGGCGCTGGCCGACGGATGCGAGGGCTCCGCTGATCTGAGCGTCTCCGTTGTAGCGCACGCGCGTCTTGCCGCCGCCGAGGTCTTCCAGCGTAATGTGCCCGACGCCCCGGACGTGCCCTCCCTTGAAGCTGCCCTCCATCTCGAGTGTGTAGCTCTCGGGCGGGACGGGGTCCCTTAGCGTCACCGCGCCGGTGAAGGTCCCCCGGACGCCTGCGACGCCTGCCTTGAGCGTCGTCTCGTACCGGCCGCCGCCCACGTCCTCGAACCGCTCGCACCCCGGCAGGCAGCCCGTCAGGGCCCCGACGCTCATGAGCGTCTCGAACACTTGCTCGCGGGGGGCGTTCATCGTGTAGTCGCCGTCAACCTTCAATCACGTTCCTCCTGCATTCTCATCGGGACCGATGCTGTAATCGTGCCGTGGTGTTGCCTCCATCACCTATGGGGCCGAGTGCTCGCGCTTGAGCTCTTCGACAATCTGGAGCGCGCGCTCCACATCAACGGGGAGCACCATTACCGCGATGGTCCCCAGCGGAGAGGAGTTTGCGCCGACAGCGGCCTCGGGCTGTGGCCGGAGCGTAGCCTGGATGCCCGCGGCCTGCAGGCGACTTCGTGCCTCCTCGGCCAGCGCCGAGCCCTGCACAGTGCCGGCCGAGACCGGCTCTCCGGCGCCGGGGGATGCGCCGCTCTGTTGTGTCAAGGTGTGTACCTCCTCATCGAGTGCCGCGGCGTGTACTGACATGGGCAATGTGCTCCGTGCCGCGTAGAATAGCAGGACTTGGACTGGGCTACAAGTGCGTGCCTCCAGTATGGAAGGGCAGCTCGAAAGTTGCAGTTGTTGGGGGCGAATCTTGCAGAGACGTAGCATGCTACCCGTCTACGACCATCTCCTTCGGAAAACCACACCTGCCGGAGTGTGCTAACGCAGGTGCAGTCTGGAACACACCGCTCGTCTTGCAAACACGGAGCCAGGAGGCTGCCATGACGCTTCGCCGGGATGCCGACGCTGTACTCCGAGCCGCGCTCGCGGCGGTCGAGCCACGGGCAGCGGTACGCCGGACGCTGCGTGTCGAGGCGGACGTGCTGCACTTCGGAGATGAGGTCGTTCAGATGGGCGGGGCGGGGCGAGTGCTCATCATCGGCGCGGGCAAGGCGGCGTGTGCTATGGCGCAGGGCGCGCTGGATGTGCTGCAGGATCGTGTGAGCGGTGGTAGTCTCACGACGAAGTACGGTCATGCGTCCCCCGTGGGCGAGTTGGAGGTCCTTGAGGCCGCGCACCCGGTGCCGGACGAGCGCGGCCTGGAGGGCGCGGAGAGAGCGTTGCGGCTCGCGGAGGAGGCGGGGGAGCCGGACGTGGTGCTGTGCCTGCTCTCAGGCGGTGCGTCCGCTCTGTGGCCCGCCCCGGTCGAAGGTGTGTCGCTGGCCGACCTGCAGAACGTCACGGAGGCGCTGCTGCGGGCGGGCGCGACGATAGGGGAGCTAAACGCGGTGCGTAAGCACCTGTCGCGCATAGCCGGAGGACAGCTCGCGGGCGCCTCGGCGCCCGCGCGTGTGGTCACGCTTGCGCTCTCCGACGTAGTCGGCTCATCTCCCGATGTGATAGCATCCGGGCCCACAGTGCCCGACCCAACGACGTATGCGGACGCGCTGGGCATCCTGGAGCGTCTGGGCGTCCGCGCGCCGGCTACCATCGTGCGACATCTGGAGTCGGGCGCTGCCGGGCTGAAGCCGGAGACCCCGAAGCCGGGCCACGCCTTGTTCGAGCGGGCGGCGTGGCTCGTTGTTGCCTCCAACCGTGACGCGCTGGAAGGGGGGGCGGTTGAGGCGCAGCGGCTCGGATACCGTGCCCTCGTCCTGACGGCCCGGATCGAGGGCGAGGCGCGCGAGGTGGCAAAGGTCGTCGGCGGGCTCGGCGTGGGCATGCGCCGGGAAGGGTTGCCGTTACAGCCACCGTCCGCGTTGCTGCTCGGAGGCGAGACGACGGTGCGGGTGACAGGCTCCGGGCGCGGGGGCCGGAACCAGGAGGGGGCGCTAGCCACCGCCATCGCACTGGACGGCGAGCCGGAGGTGCTCGTGGCGTGGCTCGGAACGGACGGCACGGATGGTCCCACGGACGCGGCGGGCGGCATCGTGGATGGGGCGACGCTCTCGCGGGGCCGGGAGTTGGGTCTGGATGCGCTCGCGTACCTCCAGAACAACGACGCCTATCCCTTTCTGGAGGCTACGGGCGGTCTGCTCGTCACCGGCCCAACGGGGACGAATGTGAATGACATAACTCTGGTGCTTGTGGGTAGGGGGGGTGACACGGGCTGGGTGCTGCGTTTCCCAGCTCAGCTGCCGTGATTGGCATACACATTGCTTGCCCGTGTCTGTATAAGCATCAAGCTCTAATCAGGAGGAAATACTCGAGTGAGCATACGCGACATAGTGACGACGAACGTCCAAACGGTGGACCCGGATGCAACCATCTTCGAGGTGGCGCAGCTGATGCGAGACGTGGACACGGGGGTGGTGCCCGTCGTGAGTGGCGGCCTTCTAGCGGGCGTGCTTACGGACCGCGACATCGTGGTGAGGGTGATCGCGGACGGCGCGGACCCCAGGACAGCCAGGGTGAATGATTACATGACCCGCAACCCCACGACCGTGACGCTGGACACCGGCATTCAGCAGGCGGCCCAGCTGATGCAGCGCGACCAGGTCCGCCGCCTGCCGGTGGTGCAGGGGCCAGAGCTGGTAGGCATCATCTCCATCGGCGACCTCGCCGTGGACACCGACAAGGACAGGCTGGTGGGCGATACACTGGAGGAGATAAGCAGGCCAGCGGCGCCGGACCTGCCGTCGTAACCCGTATTGGGGGCATGCATGGGAGTGGCCAGAAAGCCACTCCCTTTTTCATGGTCTCGCGCGCTTGCCGCCGTCGGTTCACGCTTTCGCGTAGCCTGCTGATATACTGCGTTGAGACGGGCCTGTTTCGGGCCACGTGTTCGGTAAGCAGCTATAGACAGTACAGACAATGAGTGATGTGTTATGAGTGATGAGGGCGTAACAACTGGCCGCTCATCGCCCGCTGCTCGCTACTCGGCCCTGAGTCTCTCCGTGCTCGCGGCGCTCTCCGCATCGGCCGTCTCGCTTCTCGTGCGCCTGGCTCTCGATCTGCAATCGCTGCCTGAGCTCGCGCTCGCTCGCGTCGTGCAGCTGATGCCCGTCCCAATCTTCCAGTGGGGCATCAGCACGTTCGGTGGCGGCGCGAAGCCGTTGTTGTTCGCGGTACTGGTGCTGCTGGAGGCCGGGGTCTTGTCTGCGCTTGGGTACGTCTGGCTACGCAGCGCGCACGCGAAGACGTTGCGTGCAGCATCTCTATGGATGGTGGGGGCAGTTCTGCTGGTGCTGCCTGGGCTGCTGGTGTGGGCCGAACTCACTGCGGGACCCTTGCTGACCTATTCGGCGTGGGGTGCTGCGCTGGCAGTGGCGAGTCGGCTGCGTGCGCTGGAGCGGCAGGGTGGGGCGGATGCGGTCCGCAGGCGGCTGGTATTTGCCGGGGGGCTGTGGGCGGTGCTCGCCGTGGCGGGCCTTGCAGGTGGGGCGTGGGGGCTTGCTCGGCGGGCCACGATAACGAGCCTGGGGGTCCTGCCGGGTCGCACCCCGGCGCTGACGCCCACGGAGGACTTCTACGTGGTGTCGAAGAACGTGCTGGACCCGAGCGTGGACGCATCCAGGTGGCGGCTGCGGCTGGAGGGGGCGATGGAACGCCCGGGAGAGTGGACGCTGGAGGAGCTGAGAGCGCTCCCCGCGACGGAGCAGATCGCGACGATGGAGTGCATATCGAATCCCGTAGGGGGGAACCTGATAAGCACAGGGGTCTGGAAGGGCGTGCGCCTCTCAGAGTTGCTACGCCGCGCTGGGGTGAGGCCGGGGGCGCGAGACGTCGTAAGCTTCTGCGCGGATGGTTACACGGAGAGCCTGGAGATGGAGCGCGCGATGTCGCCAGAAGCGCTGCTCGTGTACGAGCTAAACGGGGAACCGCTCTCCCAGAAGCACGGCGCGCCTCTTCGCCTGCAGGCGCCGGGGCTATACGGTCTCAAGAGCGCAAAATGGGTCGAGCGCCTGCGCGTGGTGAACGAGAACTACCTCGGTTACTGGCAGAGGGAATCGAACTGGACCGACTCCGCGGCCGTTCATACGGAGTGCAGGATAGACTACCCGCCGGATGGCCGTTTTCCCATCAACGGTGCGATGCTCACAGGAATAGCGTACACCGGCCTCCGGGGTGTGTCGCGCGTCGAGGTGAGCACCAATGACGGGGAGACGTGGGACGAGGCTGTTCTCGGACCGGAGATTGGTCCGCTTGCGTGGCGTCTGTGGAGCTACCCCTGGCGACCCGCATCCCCAGGTACCTACAGCGTGCGGGCGCGCGCTTACGACGTGGAGGGCAACGCGCAGGCGGAGGGCACAAGTCTCCCCCGTAACCGGAATGCGCCCCTCGATGGACCTGTGGTAACGGGTGAGATGGGTATCCACAGGCTGGACCTGGTCATCACCGAAAGTTAGATGCTCGCACCTCACATAATGTAGCGGAGGCACGCATAGTGCGCGCTGGCGGGCGGACAGTGCGTATCGTCGCGGATCGCTGGGAGATGGCTAGCAACGAGAGGGGGCCACGGATGAGGCTGCCGCACGCCAGGCTCTTCAGGAACGTAGGGCGCTCAGCGGACGAGATCAAGGTTCCGCCATCGCCCAGCCTGGGCATCACCAGTCTCGTACGGCAGACGTTCAGGCAGGCGGACGAGGACCACCTGTCAGCGTATGCGGGAGATCTGGCCTACAGGGGGCTTTTCGCGACGTTTCTCCTGCTGCTCTTCCTCCTCTCCTTGCTCGGGCTTTTCGGCGCTACAGAGGTCGTCACGGGACTGCTGATCCGTCTCTCCCTCGTCATGCCGGGGCCTGTGCTTACGGTCCTTCTTGATCCACTCACGGCAAACGCGAAGGATGGCGAGCTGCGGACAGCGTTCACTCTCGGAGCGGTCATCTCGATCCTCTTCGCGCTCTGGGGCATCTCGAGCGCGTTTCGCTCCGTCATGCAGGCTATGAATGTGATGTACAAGGTTCGGGAAGGCCGCCCTGCATGGAAGCAGTACGTTATCTCCATCGGCCTGTCGCTCCTGGTAGCCGCGCTGATGATGTCCGCAGGAGCGCTCATCGCGTTTGGTGAGCCTATAGGTGAGCGAATAGCGGGGGCGGTAGGGCTCGGGACGATGTTCCACTGGACGTGGCTGATCCTTCAGTGGCCCGTGCTGGTTTCGTTCGTCCTGCTCGCGTTCGCGCTTGTGTACTATGCTGCGCCGGATGTTCAGCAGGAGTTTCGCTTCATCACTCCCGGCTCCGTGATAGGACTCGTCCTGTGGCTCCTGTTCACGGGGTTTTTCCTGCTCTTCGTGAACAGCCTTGGGGACTTTAGCCGGATATACGGGGCGGTAGCCGGAGTAGCCATTCACACATGGTACATGTACTACTTCGCGTACATCCTGCTGCTCGGAGCGGAGATCAACCAGGTGCTGGAGGAAAACACACCCGGCGGAAAGTGGGCCGGCCAGAAGGCGCCGCACGACAGGAGAAGCAGACTGAGCCGCAGGGTGGAAAGCATACGTCGCCGTTGAGCATGGGGAGGTACCAGGAAGGGCGAACACGAGGCTCGCCCGGAAGCCATCCGCTCTACTCCGGTGGGGAGTTGGGATCTGCCGGTGCGGAGGTGGGACCCTGCGGGCGCGAGGCTCGTTTCGCTTTCTGGTGCTCGTTGAACACGGCGAACACGGTGTTTTTATGGGGGCGTACCTTGCAGTGCTCGTCGCGATTACCCCTCTCGTCGCAGTAGCCCAGGCTGATGCACTTGATGACCAGGAACGAGGCAAGGAATGGAGAGGTGCGGCGCATCTCCGCTTTGATGAGCGCGAAGAGCTTTCGGATCTCCCACTGGGCCATGGTGCATAGCCGCAGGCCGCTCATGTGAATCAGCTCGCGCAGGTTGACGGTCATCACGAGGTTTGTCTGCACGCCGTTTGGAAAGAGGAAGCGCGCATCCTCCGCAGGCACCTGGGCGCCG
>JADDPP010000222.1 GCA_016781845.1 Rubrobacter sp. | reverse complement strand
TCAAGGACCGTGTGTCTCTTGACAAGAAAACCGTGTTGTTTAGACTTTCGTTTAGAGATGTCCAACGCCACGACAACCCCGCCGCCTTCTTCCTCGGTGGGCGACTACGTGAAGGCGATATGGGGGCTTGTAGGCGGTGCGGGCACTGCTTCGACCAAGGAGATTGCGGATCGGCTCTCGGTCGCGCCGGCGTCGGTCACGAACATGCTCGGGCGCTTGCGGGAGAGGGGTCTCGTAGACTATGAGCGTTACCGCGGGGCCTCGCTCACCGAGGAGGGGCGCGCCGAGGCCTTGCGGTTGGTGCGGCGGCACCGTCTGATCGAGACTTTTCTGCTCGAGCACCTCGGGTATTCTTGGGAGGACGTCCACGAGGAGGCCGAACGGATGGAGCATGTCGTCTCCGACGAGTTCACGGAGCGCCTGGCGGAGATGCTCGGGCACCCCAAACGGGACCCTCACGGGGCTCCCATCCCGTCGCCGGAGGGCGTCGTGGCGCCGGACGATTCCCTGTCCCTGGCCGACGCCAGGGTCGGGGCTCACGTGCGCGTATCGCGGGTCAGCGACGGGGTAGGCCGCGACCACATGCCCGTGCTGGCTTACCTTGGAGAGCGCGGGCTAGTCCCCGGACGGACGCTGATCGTGAAGGAGGTTCGATCCCTGGACGGCGTCGTCACGGTCGAGGACGAGGACGGGGTCTCCCACATCCTTGGTGCCTCCCTGGCGCATTCGGTTTTCGTACAAGAAGAGGGATCGGTAGGGGAAACCTAGGTCCCGCGGAGCGCGCCCGGTTCAGGCCAGACCTAAGCCGCGCATTGCCGCGATGACGACCACCACCCCCGCCACCGCCCACACCATCCTCCGGGCGGTGGACCGTGGGCCGGGTGACCTCCCTGGGCGCCAGGATCCCACGAACCTTTCTCCCACGCTTCCCCTAAGGTTTACCGTCCCTGCCAGAGTATCACCGGCAGCATCACCAGGGCGCCTACCGTGTCGGCCCACCACCAGCCGAAGAGCGCGTTGAGCCCCACGCCAGGAGCAGATCGAGCGAGAGCACGAAGCCCACGGCCGAGCCCTCCGGCCCTTCCCGCGAAACGAGCGAGCTTCTCACGGCCTCACCGTAGCCCTCGTTGCCGTGCACCCGATGAGCGGTGGATGTCCGGAGGGACAACGGCGTCGTGAGCATCCCTGGCAACGTTCTTAGATGTGGGTATAATCTTTATTAGCTATAGCTAAAATTCGTTCGGAGGAGGCGTGATGCAAGGACGCGAGAACAAAGATCGTTTCCCGGAGCTTTTCGCGCTTATCGAGGGGTACGCCGGGGGAGACAGCGAGCGGCAGGCGATGGCGCTGAAGGTGATCGGCGGGGCATATCTGCCCTCCCTCGAGGCGCGGGGTTTGAGAGACGCCAAGCGCGTGGTGGACGATATCCTGGAGCGCCACGATTACTTTGTTCCGCACGGCAAAAGCGGAGGGGTGCATCCGCAAAGCGTGTACGCGGTCCTGAACGTCGCCAAGCACGGCGGCAAAGGGGAGGACCTGAAATGGGGAGCGAGCCGGTTGTTCAGGATGGTGGAGGCCCTGGGCAGGAGGGCGCGCGACGGTGAGGGTTACCCCAAGCACGCGGCGGACGCGGCGCTGTTGTCGGCGAGCCTGACGCAGCTGGCGCACGCGGCGCAGCAGGCCTCCAGGGTGTACGCGGAGGGCTCGCTGAATTGATAGCCGCTGCCCGCACACCCGTTTCGATATCCTGGGAAGAGCTTTGGACGGGGTAATTCTCTCCAGCCTTGGCCTATTTGCGGCGCTCTTTTTCGTTGCTTTGAACGGCCTGTTCGTCTCCGCGGAGTTCTCGTTCGTGAAGATCCGGGCCACCCAGGTGGAGCGGCTCGTGCAGGAGGGTCGGGCCTCGGCGAGGCTGGTGCAGGCGGCCACCCGGAAGCTCGACGCCTACCTCGCCGTCTGCCAGCTCGGCATCACGATCTCTTCCCTGAGCCTGGGTGCTCTGGGGGAGCCGGCCATCGCGAGCCTGATCGAGCCTTCGCTCGGGTCGGTACTGCCGGAAGACTTCATCCACGCGGTCGCTTTCGCCATGGGTTTCTCGATAATAACTTCCCTGCACGTGATCCTGGGAGAGCTGGTGCCGAAGAGCGTGGGCATACAGAGGCCCGAGGGAACCTCGCTGTTTATAGCGCCTTTCATGAGGGCGTTCTACTACCTCTTCCTGCCGCTCACCATCGTGTTCAACGGGGCGGGCAACGCCATAGTCAGGGCGTTCGGCGTCCTGCCGGCCTCCGAGGCCGAGGAGACGCACTCGGAGATCGAGCTGCGGACGCTCATCTCCCAGTCGACCCGCCGGGGTGCTCTTCAGAAGAGGGAAGAGGACATGCTGGAGGGGGTCTTCGAGTTGGGGGAGACGGTGGCGAGGGAGATAATGGTCCCTCGCCCCGACGTCGTGGCTCTGCCGGCGGAGATGCCTCTCGGCGAGCTGGCCAGGGTGGCGGCCGCGGGGAAGCACACCCGCTACCCGCTCTTCGAGGACGAGAACGTGGACCGGATCGTCGGGGCGATCCACGTGAAGGACGTGCTGCAAGCCGCGGAGGCCGCGGGTAGCTTCGAGGCCGACGTGGTGGCCCGCGACCTCATGCGGGAGCTCATCACCGTCCCGGAGAACCGGCTCATAGAAGACGTCCTGACCGAGTTCCAGCGGCGGAGGATCCAGATGGCGGTGGTCATAGACGAGTGGGGATCGTTCGAGGGCCTCATCACCCTCGAGGACATCCTGGAGGAGATCGTCGGCGAGATCCGGGACGAGTTCGACGAGGAGGAGCCGGTCGTCCGGAAGACGGAAGACGGAAGCTACTCCGTCGAGGGCCGGATACCGATCAAGGCGGTCAACGAAGTCCTCGGGTCCGCCTTCGAGAGCGAGGACTTCGACACCACCGGCGGTCTGGTGCTGGGGCTGCTGGGCCGCCCCCCGAATGTCGGCGACGAGGTTGCCTTCGACGGCCACATCTTCCGGGTGGAGAGCGTGGACGGCGCGCGGATCGCCCAGCTCAACGTGCGAGACAACTCGTCCGGGAAGAGGCCAGATGCACGGGGGAGCGACGCGCGCCGGATCTTCTTGCGGCCACAAGATGCGTCCCCGGCCGGTCGCCGGGCCGTGCTCGGGAAGATCGAAGCCCTGCTCGAAGATCGCCCGGACGAGGAGGTCGAGCTGGTAGCGGATGGTCCGGCCATGGCTCTCGTCGGTCAAGG
>JADDPP010000077.1 GCA_016781845.1 Rubrobacter sp. | reverse complement strand
CCTGCAAATCGGCGATACCTTCCCTGACTTTGAGCTGCCGGATCACCGCAAAAAGCCGCGGCGTCTCAGTAGGTTCACCGCGCCCGGCCTGCTAGACGAGAAGCTGGGCTTCACCGACGGCTACCCGCTCATCGTGGTCTTCGGCCGCGGCTTTTTCTGCCCACGCGACCAGCAGCAGATGCGTCAGCTGGTGCAGTTTCAGGCCGAGCTTGCCGTAGTTGACGGCAAGCTCGTGACGGTCAGCGCCGATCCGCCGCTGGTTCAGGCAGCCTTTCGCGCCGGGCTGGGAGCAAACTGGCCTTTCCTCTCGGACGAGGGGCGGGAGGTCATCAAGCGCATCAACATCCTCGACGAGACCGAGGGCGAGTACGCCTACACGGCCCAGCCCTACACCTTCGTGTTGCGGCCCGACCTGACCATACACAGGATCTACGACGGCTGGTTCTTCGTCGGGCGACCGACGCTCGAAGAACTGCGCCACGATCTGCGGGAGATAATGCAGTCCCGCTCGGACTACCGCTACGAGGCGTACAACACACCGGCGGTAAAGAGCATCCGTATCCCTCAGCAGGAATGGTCCGACGGCGGGCCGTCGCTCGGTACGAACGACCTACCCGTAGCACAGGGCGTCGTCCGCTGGTTTGACATCGAGGCGGGCGTAGGAATGATCGCGAGCGATGTCTCGTATGACGATGTGTTCTTCCATTTCACCGCCATCCCGGGCGAAGGGTACCGCACCGTGAGACCGGGGGCGTCGGTGAGCTTCGAGGTCGTCGAGAGCGAAGCGGGATTGACGACCCGTAACGTCCAGGAGAAGAGAGGAGGCTCTGAATGAAAGCGGTAGCGGTTCTTCCGGGAAAACCCGGCAGCATCCACCTCGCCGACCTACCGGCCCCGAGAGTCGACGACGTCCCCGACGGACGCGGCGTCTTGGTGGAAGTCTTGCGCGTCGGCGTGGACGGCACGGACAAGGAGATCAACGACGCCGAGTACGGCGCCGCCCCCGAAGGCTACGACTTTCTGGTGACCGGCCACGAGTCGTTCGGGCGCGTGCTGGAGGTCGGACCCAACGTTCGAGACCTCGAACCCGGCGACTACGTGGTGGCGACCGTCCGCAGGCCCGGTACCAGCATCTACGACCGGATCGGCACCTACGACATGACCACGGACAGCACCTACTTCGAGCGCGGCATCAACCTGCGACACGGTTACCTGACCGAACGCTACGTGGACGACCCCGAGTACATAGTAAAGGTACCGCCCGCGTTGAAGGAGGTCGGCGTGCTGCTCGAGCCGACCAGCGTGGTGGAGAAGGGGATCGAGCAGGCCTACGAGATACAGCGGCGCCTCAAGGTCTGGAAGCCGGAGCGCGCCGCGGTGGTCGGCGCCGGTACTCTGGGGCTCCTGGCGACGCTTATTCTCCGGCTGCGCGGCCTGGAGGTTACGACGCTGGCCCGGACGAAGCCGCCTACCCTCAACAGCGAGCTGGTGGAAGCGTTGGATGCCCGGTACGTGAGCACGCGCGAAGTGGCGCTCCTGGAGGCCGCCGAGGAATACGGCCCGTTCGACATCATCTTCGAAGCTACGGGCGTGAGCAGCGTGGTCTTCGAGAGTATGGAGGCGCTTGGCCGAAACGGCGTGCTGGTGCTGACCGGCATCAGCGGCGGTGATCACACGGTCGAGGTGCCGGGCGACCGTATCATGCTCGGCTTCGTGCTAGGCAACAAGGTAGCGGTGGGTTCGGTGAACGCCAACCGCACCTACTTCGAGCGCGGAGTGCAGGACATGGCCCTGGCAACGGCGCAGTACCCGGGCTGGCTCGAGTGCCTGCTGACCCATCCCGTGCAAGGGCTTGACAACTACGAGGAGATGATCCGTCTCTTGACCGAGGAGAGGGACGCGGTCAAGGTATTCGTCGAGGTGAAAGGTCGCCTCTGAACTTGAGCAGCCTAATGGGGAGGTAGCGAAATGGCCCAAGCTCGTGGCTCGACGAACCGGTGGTCCAGTCAGCGACTCCGGAAGCTGATGGATCGGCTCAGGTTGGAAGCGCTCTTGCTGCGGCGGTCGGCGAACTTCGCCTGGTACACGGGTGGCGCGGACAACCGGGTGGATCACGCCTCCCCATTCGGGGTCGCGGACGTCCTCCTCACTCGCGACGCGCAGTACATATTTACCAACAACATCGAGGCGCCCCGGATGCGTGAGGAGCAAACGTCGACCTTCGAAGTGATCGAGCACTCCTGGCACGGAGACGAGGTTAGAGCCATCCGGGAAGTGGTCGGTGATGCCTCCCTGGGCGCGGACTTCCCACTAGAGGGCGCATTGGACGTCTCGGAGGAGGTAGCGCCCCTACGCTACGCCCTGGATCCCGACACCCTGGAGCGCTACCGTCAGGTCGGGAGCGATGCCGCGACGGCGGTAGCGGAAGCGGCGGATTCCCTGGAGCCCGGGATGAGCGAACATGAAGCCGCCGCGAACCTTGCAGCGACGTGCCGCAGGAGAGGGCTCTTCAGTTCCGTCCTCCTGGCGGCCGCCGACGATCGCATCGCCCGCTACCGGCACCCGATCCCACACGGCGACACGCTAGAGCGTCGGGCCATGCTCGTAGTGAGCGCCGAGCGTGGCGGGCTCTACGCCAACGTCACCCGGATTGTGAACTTCGAAGAGCCGGATACGGAGCTGAAGCGGCGACAGGGAGCTTGTGAGGCGATCCTGAGGCGGATGAGGGAGGAGGCCACCCACCCCGGCCGAACTTTAGCCGACGCCTTCGAAGACTGTCGCCGCTTCTACGCCGAAGAAGGCTTCCCGGACCAGTGGAGGCTGCACCACCAGGGAGGCATGACCGGCTACGCCTCGCGGGAGGTCATAGCCACCCCGCATACGCGCCAGGAGATACAGGTCGGCCAGGCCTTCGCCTGGAACCCCTCCATAACCGGGGCCAAGGCCGAGGAGACGTTTATCCTCACCGAGGCTGGCCCGGAAGTGATCACCCACGTTCCCGAAGAGAATGAGGAGTAGGCGGTAACGCTTACATGGAAGCGCTAGAAGCGGGGTTCTGGGGGTTTGTCGGGGGCGCGTCCCTCCTCGTCGGTGCGTTCGTGGGCCTCTACGCCGACGTCCCCCAGCGGGTGATCGCCATCGTCATGGCCATAGGGGCGGGTGTGCTCGTCTCTTCGGTGGCCTTCGAGCTGATGGTGGAAGCCTACGAGATGGGAGGCACCTAT
>JADDPP010000068.1 GCA_016781845.1 Rubrobacter sp. | reverse complement strand
AAATCTACAATCTGCCCACATAAGGGTGCGGAATGTGGGATATGAGTCAGAACAAGTTGGATACGGGTTCCGGGTAGGGGCCAGGGGATTGCCACTCAAAACGGAGCGAAGAATCCGTGGTCCTGGGTTACGGGTTCCTCGCAAGCCCGGAATGTCAGTATGAGTGACTGCTCAGCCGGATTTCGTATCGGGCCCGACATAGATGCGATTCGCGGCCTTCCACTGGTTGACCGGGTTGTCGGTCTTCCAACGCCTGACGTAGCTACCGAGCGTCTCGAACACCACTCCGTCGCGGCTTCTGAAGTGGCCGATCAACCTCTCCAGCATCAACATCCGATGCCCGCGCCCTATCACCTGTGGGTGCATCGTCAGGTTGTAGATGCCGCCGGAACAGTTCTCGTAGGCGTAATCAAAGTCGCCCCGCCATATCTCTTCCACCGCTGACGGTGCTGAGAGTCCCCTGCCCCGGCCCGACACGAACTCGAACGCCGGGAAGTCATCGAGTCCCCAGGTGACCGGCGCCTCGACAAGGTCCGTAATCTCGCCGAAAACGTAAGGCTCGGTCGCAGACCACTCGTCACCTTTACGCAGGTAGTAGGGGTGGAAGTCGTTGCCCATGCAGCTAGAGTCGTACACGAACTGGTACTCCAGCAGAAGCTCAATCGTGTTCGGGCTGAAGTCCCAGGACGGCGAGCGATACCCGCCCGGCCTCTCTCCCACCACTCTCTCGAACGCCTCCAGCCCGCGATCGAGGTTCCTGCGCTCCCCGTCCCGGTCGAAGTCCGCCGGGTTCTCGTGTACCCACCCGTGATGACCGAGCTCGTGGCCCTCATCTCCGATCCGCCTGGCCAGGTCCGGATAAGCGTACAAAGTGTGACCTGGGATGAAGAACGTCGCCCTGATATCATGCTTCCTCAGCAGACGGAGAATGCGGGGAAGAGCCACCGCCCCGAACTCCCCGCGCGAGATCGTGCTCGGGTTGTTGGACCCGAAAGAGCCGATCCAGAGCGACATCGCGTCGAAGTCGAAGGTCAGGCAGCAGGATAACTGCCGATGATCAGCGGATGTCATCCCCCGTCCTCTCAAGATGCACTGTCTCGCCTACCGGAGCACCGCGTCAGCTATCACCACCCTCACTGCGACCTCCGCGTAACCTGTCCGTCGCTCTCAACCATGAACATGATTCTGAAAAGTGGTGTTAAGTATGGTAGAGGGTTCTCCACCCTACAGGTCCCGCCGCCCGAACACCCAGGTGGAGAGACCGAGCGCCCCCGCCGCGTAGAACACCGCGTAGACCAGCATCGCGTTGCTCGGGTTCGAGGAGGCCGTGAAAGGGGTCTGGATAGCCTGTATGGAGAAGCCGCCGGACTGCTGCAGCAGGTACGAGGCTGTCCGCCACACCGCGTCGCTCGGTATCACCAGGCTCGTGCCCACCCCGATGCTCGTCAGCGTGTCGTTCTGCAGGAACTCCCCTATCTGCTCCACGACCCCGCCCATCAGCGCCACGCCGTACAGCATGAACACGATGATCCCGTTCGTCAGGCTGGAGAAGAACGTGCTGCCCAGCACCGTAAGGCTCAGGAGCACCAGGCTCACCAGCACCACCAGCGCGCTGCCCGCGACCCGGTTCGGGGGAGTATAGCCCCCGATGTAGCGCGCTACCAGCAGCACCGAGAGGCACATCAGGGACACGTAAGCTGCGAGCATCAGCGCGTACCCGAGCCACTTGCCGAGCACGATCTCCCACCGGCTCACCGGCTTCGGCACTATCGCGTGGAACGTCCCCGCGTCCACCTCCGCCGCGACACTGCCCACCGACGCGAAGATAGCCATCACCCCGCTCAGGAAGTTCACGGTGTAGAACCCGAGCACCGTCATCACACCCGCGAACACCGCGAACCCGAACGGCGGCTCCTGCCCATCCGCCACCCGCTCCAGATAGTTGCTCCGCAGGGAGGAGAACCCGTACGCGTACAACCCGACGAATATCGCCGAGAGCACCAGCACCCATATCACCATCTTCTTGCGGATCGCCTCTCGAAAGGTGAACCGCGCCAGTATCAACGCACCGCCCATCAACCCGCCCTCACCTGTCGCCCCCCACCTGCACTACGTCCACGAACAGGTCCTCCAGCGACCGCTGCCTCGGCGTTACCTCGTGTACCCGCGCCCCACCGCCCACGAGCAGCTCCACGAGCGCGGGCGCTTCCCCGTTCGACAGGTGCAGCGACAGGCGGCACTCCGTATTCACCGCAACAGGCGCGCGACCACCCGTGGGGGCAGGTCCCCGTGCCTGCCCCTGTCCCCGTGCCTCGGCGCCCACGACCCTGTACCGCCGCCGCACCTCGTGCAGCAGGCGCTCCGGCATATCGGTGACCCAGACTTCCACCACGTGCTCCCCGCCGAGGAGCCCCGCCTTTGGACCCAGCGCCGCGACCTCCCCGTCCTTGATGATCGCCACCCGGTCGCACACGGCCTCCACCTCGCCCAACAGGTGGGAGTTGAGGAACACCGTCACCCCACGCTCCTGCAGGGTGCGTATTATGTCGCGCACATCGCGCCTGCCCAACGGGTCCAGCGCGCTCGTTGGCTCATCCAGAAACACCAGCAGAGGGTCCGCGAGGACCGCCTGCGCGATGCCTATGCGCTGCAGCATCCCCTTTGAGAACGTCCGCAGCCGGCTCCGCGACCTGCCCTCAAGGCCGACCAGCTTCAGCGCTTCCGGGATGCGCTGCTTCCTCTCACCCCGCGAGAGCCCATACAGGGATCCGTGAAAGTCCAGGAACTCCTCCGCGCGCATCCACTCGTGAAACCGGAACAGCTCCGGGAGGAAGCCTATGCGCTTCTTCGCCTCGCGGTCGCCCAGCGGTCTGCCAAGCACGCTCAACCGCCCGGAGGTAGGCCGCACGAGCCCGTTGAGCATCTTGATCGTCGTCGTCTTCCCCGCGCCGTTCGGTCCCAGAAAACCGAACACCTCCCCGCGCTCCACTTGCAGAGACAGGTCCTGCACGGCCACCTTCGAGCCGTACTCCTTGCGCAGGTGCTCCACGTAGATTGCGGGGGAGGTATCCAAAGAGAGAGAGGTTTTCGTCATCAGCCTGCCCGTTTCAATGGGATGGCGCGAGGCGTACACGCAGGGGCGTTCGATCGAACACCCCTGCAAACCATCCCCGCGAGTCTTTCGGCCAGCTTCGCCGTTACCGATACTCGACCGCGCGTGCCGCCGCGAGCGCCTCGGGCCCGCTGATGCCACCGCCGATCGCGTACAGCTTGCCGTCACGCTGCCATATCACGAAGCTGCCCTCACCCTCTGGGTCCGAGATCAGCACGCCCTCGCTGCCGTTGATCTTCACGTCCTGGCTGCTGCCGCCCGCCGGTACCGGGATGATCAGCGTGTGCTTCCAGTCCTCGATCTCCTTGATCTGCGCCACCAGGTCGGCGGGCAGACCGGGGATCATCAGGAAGTCCTGCCGCAGGTAGTCCATGTCCACGCCCTCGGGAATCGTCAGCTCAGGGCTCGGCCCCTGCGCGAACAGCACCCCGTCCTTCTCCGTGCCGTACACCTGTACGACACCCCGGCCCGCCGTGAGCATGAACGTCTTGTTGTCCAACTGCTCCGGAACCTTGATGCTCGTTGCGCCCGCCGCGTCGAGCCTCGCGCGGATCTCGTCCGTGTCGAACGTGTAGCTTCCGCTGAACGGCTTGCTCACGTACGTCTTGCTCAGGCTCTTGCCGCCTAGCGTCGCGCCCGCCGTCGCCGGTGCGTACCCGACTACTTCCTCGGCCTCCTCGAGCGACCCGACCTCCTGCGCCTTCTCCGGCTTCATCGGGCCCTCGTACGTGCCGAACGCATTGATGTCCAGCTTGCCGTGCCCCTTGTGCCCGCCGCCAGAGCCCTCGCCCATCTTCACGGGCAGCTTCGACGGGTCCACCGTGATCACCGCGAACTTCTCGACGCGGAACACGTCGAACAGCCCTATCGCCGCGGAGCGCACCGGCGAGATCAGCAGCGCCGCGAGAAGCGCGACAACGAGCGTCCCGCCCGCGAGCACCGGCCGCAGGCTCCTCCTCTTACCAAACTCGGTCATGCCAATGTTCCTTTCCACCCTGGTCGCCTTGAATCGTTGCAGCGCTTTGGCCGGGTCAACCGTAGGGGCGTTAGGTTGAACGCCCCTGCCGAGCCCGTCAAGCCGCGCCTTTGCGAGCCCGGCTGCCCGCTCTATCTGCGTAAGGTGAGCCTCGCACCGGGCGCAGCCGCGCACGTGCTCCCGCACCTGTGCGTCCTCGCCGCCCGTCGCCCGCGCCCGGAGGTCGCCCTCCGACGGATGCCTCATTGCCTGCCACCTCCAGCTTCGCCGTCGCCGTACAGCTTCGCGAACTGCTGCTCTGCGCGCGCGAGCAGCGTGCCGACAGACGCCTTGCTCACCTGTAGCGCCTCGGCGAGCTCCGCGTACTCCAACCCCTCGTGGCGCAGCAACAACACCTGCGCGTACAGCGGCCGCATCCGCGCCAGAACCTCTCGCACGGCCCGCTGGTCATCCCGCAGCTCGGCGGAAGCCTGCGGGCTCGCCTCGCTGTCCTGACTGCCGAGCAGCGCCTTGACGCGCCCAAGCAGACCGTCCTGTCGCCCGCGGGAACGCAGGCGGTTCAGCCCCTCGCGCGTCGCCACCTTGTACAGCCACGCGCGGTGGTTGGAGTCGGGCCGGGGCGGCTTGAGATGTAGCTTCAGGAAGACCTCCTGCGCCGCGTCCTCCGCCTCGTCGCCGAGCATCCGGTACAGCAGCCTGTACACTTCCGCCCAGTGCGCGAGGAAGAGCGCGTCGAAGTCCTGCGGCTGTTGTCCACCCGCAGCCCAGGCTGCCTCGCTTACCGCCACAGCAGAGTCCTCCGTCTCGTCCCTACTGACAATATAACACCCGCCACTCCCGCCCTGTGACACCGTTGCCGGGCCTCAGCCTGGCCTCGAATACCGCGCGCCACAAACGACGCTTCCACCAGACGCAGCCGACCATCTGTGCCGACCCCACTGTAGAGTATGACCGCCTCAGATGAAGCTGTGTCAGTGGACCGAGACCGTGTAGAATAGAGCCGCTGATCAACTCGATACCCTTATGCGAGGGAGGCCGCCCTGTGCGCGAACTGAAGCTTGGCTGGCACATGCACTCGTTTCCGGTTGACGGGAGTAGCGGGGCCGATTTCACGCAGCAGATCCACAACACACTGCAGCACATCCATCCGAATATTGACTCCGTATGGGTGGATGACCATTTGATGCCGTGGGCGAAGTGGCAGTCGAACGACACCCCGTACCTGGAGTGTCTCACCACAATCGCCTATTTCGCCGCCGCCTACCCGACCCTGAACTTTGGCGCAAGCGTCCTCTGTCAGTCGTACCGCAATCCGGGCCTGCTGGCGAAGATGGCCGCCAACCTCCAGCTCCTCACGGGAGGGCGGTTCCTCTTCGGCATCGGCGCTGGATGGATGGAAGAGGAGTATCGGGCGTACAACTTTGAGTTTCCGCCGCCATCGGTACGTATAGCTCAGTTGGAGGAAGCGATCCAGGTCGTGAAGCGCCTCTGGACAGAGTCACCGGCGAGCTTCGAGGGCGTCTACTACCGAGTCAACAACGCGTACTGCGAGCCGCGTCCGGACCCCATCCCGCCGCTGATGATTGGCGGCGGCGGCGAACAGCTGACGCTGCGGGTGGTAGCCAAGTATGCGGACTGGTGGAACATCCCCGGCGGGACCGCTGCCAACTATGCCCACAAGCTCGACGTGCTGCGCCAGCACTGTACGTCCGTAGGCCGCGACTACGAAGCCATCCGCAAAACCTGGTCGGCGGAAGCCATCGCGGTTGCCGAGACCGAAGCGGACGCGCAGCGCATCGCCGCGCGGTCGCCCTATAACAACAATGCCATCATTGGGACACCGGTTCAGGTGGCGGAACAGCTGCAGCCATTCATCGCTCTCGGCGTGGATTATCTGATCGTGCGCTTGCTGGACTTCCCGGACACGGCGGGCATCGAGTTGTTCGTGCAGGAAGTGATGCCGCGTTTGCGAGCCGGGAGCTAACCAGCCTATTGCCAGTCACCTGGACAGCGTACCGGACGCAGGAGGGATCGGCGGTAGTTGCACGTACCACACGCGGGGAAGTTGGCATGTAAACCGTCTCCGAGCGGGTTCGCACTTGGGAGGAGCAACTCGACCGTCGGGCGAGACCCTGGTTCAGGAGGGAGAGGACGTGGCTTCAGGGAGCAGGGACTGGCGCGCGCTCCTGGGGTGGCTTGGGGGGAGACAGACTTTCGAGGATGTGCCCCCGAAGCCAACGGTCTCCCCCGCGCCCCGCGATGCCCTCGGGCGCGTCCTCGTCGCGCGCACGCGCCCGCGCGGCGACCTGCACGCCGCCGTCGGACGGGTGCTGGACTCCCTTGCGTGGCACGGCCCGCTGCTGAGCCAGGACGACACCCCGCTCGTCCTGCCGCGCTTCGGCGCCGGGCCCTCCCCCCTCTCCACGGCGCCCGACTTCCTCGAAGCGACCATCGCCGCGCTACGTGGCGCGGGCGCGGGGTACATCCGCGTGCTCGATGCTCGCTCATCGGCGCAGCCCGAGCCGCGTGACCTGGCGGAGACGTGCGAGCGGGCGGGGTGCGAGTTGGTGGATGTCCGAGAAGGGCCGTGGGTGCGGGTCACGGTCGGCGGAGGGCTGGGCCGCGTGCTGGTGCCGCGGGTGGCGTACGAGGCGGAGAAGCTGGTGCTGCTGCCCTCGCCGCTTGTGAACCCCGTCACGCGGTTCGCGATGGCCCTCGCGCTCGGGCAGGAGCTGCTGCACGCCAGGGACCGCGGCGCGCTCTCCCGGGTGCGCCAGGAGGAGCTGCTGGTGGAGCTGAACATCGCCCTCCGTCCGTGGCTGGCGTTGATGGACGCCCGCCGCGCGCTGGTGAGCGACGAGGGGCCGGTCACGCGGGAGCCGGGCTACGTGCTGGCGAGCGGCGACCCCGTGGCGCTCGACGTGGCGGCGCTGAGGCTGCTCAAGGGCTACCCCGCGAAGAACCGTCTCGACCTCCCCGTGTGGCAGTTCCCCCAGGTAACCGCCGCCATCCGGCTCGGCCTCGGCGCTACCCGCGAGGACGACGTGTACCTGCTAGAGAGATAGTCACCACATCATCTGTAGGGGTGTCGTTCATCGCGCGCACTTCAGGATGATACGCCAGCGGGAGGACAAACCTTGAGCGAAGCACGAGACCACGGCGCGATACTTCAGCGGCTGCGTGCCAACCTTCAGGCCGCGGGCATACCTCATACTGAGGCGGACATCGAGGGCATGGAGGAGTCCGGCTTCATCGCTTCCGTGCTGGAGTTCGAGCGGCTCGCGGCCACCAGTGCAACCGACGAGCCCCCCGACTACCTCGCGGCCTGGGCCAACTCAGTCGCATCCCTCGACGATGCCACGCCACCGGCCTCTCCTGCACCACCGGAGAGCAGCCCTGCCGACCTGCACCACGCCTCCATCACGCAAGTAGCGTCTCACCTGCGCGCCGGGGAGGTGTCACCAGTTGAGCTGACTCGCCAGTGCCTGGAGCGCATCGGCGAGCGGGACACGGAGCTCAACGCCTTCCAGCTCGTGCTGGCTGACGGGGCACTGGACGCTGCACGTGAGGCCGAGCGGGAGATACACGAAGGCAGGTACAGGGGGCCGCTCCACGGCGTGCCCGTCGCTATAAAGGACCTGCTCGCGATGGCCGGCACGCCTACCACCGCCGGCTCCAGGGTGTACGGCGACTGGGTTCCCGACTACGACGCGGCGGCGGTGGAGCGGCTGAAGGCGGCAGGCGCTGTTATCCTGGGCAAGACGCGCCTCTCCGAGCTGGCCTACTCCCCCGGCTCGAACAACGCCCACTACGGCCCCACCCGCAACCCGTGGAACCCGGACTACGATGCCGGAGGCTCCAGCAGCGGCTCCGGGGCGGCGGTCGCGACAGGGATGGCGTACGCCGCGCTGGGCTCCGACACCGGTGGGAGCATCCGCATCCCCTCCGCGCTGTGCGGCATCGTTGGCCTCAAGCCTACGTACGGGCGCGTCAGCCTGCACGGCGTCGTCTCGCTCTCCTGGTCGCTCGACCACCTCGGGCCGATGACGCGCACCGTCGGAGACGCCGCCCTGCTGCTGGAGGCGCTCGCGGGACACGACCCCCGCGACCCTCGCACTCGTCCCGGAACAGGGTACGATGCGGGCCTCGCGCGGCTCGACGCAGGTGTGCAGGGTCTGCTAGTGGGGGTGCTCCGCGACGACGGAGCGGGCAGGGAGCTGGGGCGGCTAGAGGTATTGACGGCGTGGCGGAAGGGACTGGCGGCGCTTGAAGGCGCCGGGGCGCGGCTGGTGGAGGTCGAAATGCCGCGTATAGAGGACATGGTGCCGCTTCTCGGCGGCATCCTGCGTATCGAGGCGGCGGCGTACCACGAGACCCGACTGCGCGAGCGTCCTGGCGGGTTCGGTCCGTTCCCTCGACAGCGCCTGCTTGCGGCGTACGCTCACGACCCCGCTACGTTTGTCCGCGCGGAGAGCCTGCGAGCGGCTCTCCGCCGAACGGCGGAGGCAGCGTTGGAACAAGTGGATATCCTCAGCACCCCCACGCTGCCGCGCGGCGCGCAGCCCCTCGGAGTGCCATCCACCACCCGCTACACCGCGCCCTTTAACCTGCTCGGC
Source organism: Rubrobacter sp. (assembly GCA_016781845.1). GTDB lineage: Bacteria > Chloroflexota > Chloroflexia > Thermobaculales > Thermobaculaceae > JADDPP01. Next base: position 4,739 of record JADDPP010000068.1, on the reverse strand, counting down.
TGGCCTGCAGTCACCGTGCCGGTGGGCCTGACCTCGGAGCGTCTGCCACTGGGTCTGCAGCTCATCTCCAGGCCGTGGACAGAGTCCCTCCTGCTGCGCGCAGCCCGCGTGGTGGAGGCGGAAGGACCTTGGAGCACGGTCACGAGAACGCCGTGAGACCGGACAGCCAGCCATCCCGGTATAGGGTACAATGACGATATGACCACGACGAATCGAAATCCGCAGCAGGTGGACCCCAAGCATCCCGGCCAGTACAGCGGCGACGAGATGCCGCTCGTCGAGCACCTCGCGGAGCTGCGCAGTCGTCTCATCAAGTGCCTCATCGGCGTTGTTCTGGGCATGGTGCTCGGCTTCTACTTCGTGGACGACATCTTCAGAGCCCTGTACAACCTGATAGAAGCGGCAACGGCGGGCAGGGCAACGATTCAGCAGATTGGCCCCACAGAGACGTTCACCGCGTACATAAAGGTGTCATTTCTGGCGGGCGTGGCCCTAGCTATGCCCGTGATTGTATACCAGCTGGTGGCCTTCATCAGCCCCGGTCTGACCCGCAGCGAGCGCGGCTACGTGCTGCGCGCGCTCCCGTTCATTTCGATTCTGTTCTTCGCGGGCCTGGCGTTCGCGTACTTCATAGTGTTGCGCTCGGCCCTCGGCTTCCTCCTCACCTTCGGTCTTCCTGAGATAGAGAGAAACCTGCGCATCAGCGACACCATCAGCTTCGTCACCAACCTGATGATATGGGTGGGCGTCTCTTTTGAGATGCCGGTGGTCGTGTACACACTCATCAAGCTGCGCATCGTCACCGCCAATCAGCTTGCAGCGTGGCGGCGCTACGCCCTTATCCTCATCGTGGTAGCCGCGGCGATTATCACCCCGACGCCTGACCCGCTGAACATGCTGCTGGTTGCCGTCCCCATGTACCTGCTCTTCGAGCTCGGCATCATCCTGGGGCGGATAGGCACGCGGGGAAGCAACAGGGTGTAGCGTGGGGGCGTTCGGTTGCCCCCTGCATTCGTTACCTACGCGCCCCTACCCAGCCGAGTGGTCCCTCGGCTGCACACGCACGCCGCGCTCGTTGCGGTACGTAACCTGGCCCGGCCCCGCGCCTTTGATTTTACGCACGTCTTTGAGCTGGCAGTAAACAACCTCGACTGTTCCGGACTCACGCGCGGCGCTGTTGTACGCCGCGGTCTCCGCCGCTATCCGCAGGGTGTCCTTCGAGGGCTCGGCGCCGCCCGTGCGCACTACAACATGCCCGCCCGGTATCTCGCGGGCGTGGAACCACCAGTCGTGCGGCGCACCGGCGTCCAGCACCCGTGCGTTCTGCGCGGCGCTCCTGCCAACGAGGATGCGAACGCCGTCGGGCGCCGTTATCGTCTCGGTCTTCTGTGGAGGCGGCTTTCGGGTGCTCGCCTTTCCGCCTTCCTCGGATATCACGCCCTCCTGAGCCGCCTCAGCTCGCAGCGCCGTGAGCTCCGCGTGCCCCTGCGCGAGGTTCGCGAACGTCTCATACTCCTCGATAGTGGCAAGCTCGCGCTCCGCCTCCTCGATAAGCGCGGGCAGGCCCTCCCCTGCTCGCTTGCGCCGCTTGTACGCATCGAACAGCTCCTGCGCGTTCTCCGAGGGAGAGAGGGTGGGGTCGAGCTTGATGGTACGGTCCTCCAGCTCCAGGCTCTCCTGACCTGGCTCAATAGCGTAGGCGTACGCAAGCACCAACTGGCCGTCCTCCATCAGGCGCTGCGCGTCCTCCGCGCCCTTCTGCTGACGGCGCAGGGAGTCCAGCCGCTGCCGGACCTGGTTCGCTCGCTTCTCAAGCGTGGCGAGTAGCTGGTTCCGCAGCTGCCCGTGGGACACCACGGCCGCCATCGAGCCGCCGTACCGCTGCATCGCGGCGCTGATGCTCTCCGGGAACTCCAGCTGGCTCTGTGCCTGGAGGTGAGTAAGCTCGTACGGGGCGTATGCGAGGACCCCTTCCTCGCTCGCCGCCACACACGGCCTCCAGTCGCGTGTCGCCCACAGCGAGGTCAGGCGACGCACCTCGATTGCCAGGCGGGGCCAGTCCTCCCAGTCGCGAACCAGCGTCTCGGCGTCGCCGGTAGCGCGATGGACCGCCTCGCGCGCAGAGAGGGGGCTGAGACCGGAGACGCCGGCGACGAGCGACTGCCACAGGCTGGCCGAGGGCTTTGAGCTTGAGGCAAGCTGCCGGAGGTCGTCGGGCAGCACGCGGTGTGGAGGCAGGCCCTTGCGCGGCGGGGGCGGCACGAACGGGCGCTTCGGTAAGATGGGGCGCACGCTGCTCATGTCGGGGGTCACGCGCTTCACGCTCTCCAGCACCGTCTCGCGCTCCCCGTCCAGCAGCAGCAGGTTGCTGTGACGCCCCATCAGCTCCGCGTGCAGCCATACCCGCGTGTTGAGTCCATCAATCCTATTGGCTATACTCAACGCAATCACCCGCTCGCCCGCGGGCTGCTCCACCTCCTCGATAGTGCCATCGAGCACGTACTTACGTAGTAGCAGCCCGAACGGCGTGACGAGTCCCGGCTGGGAGGTGGGACGCTCGGAGACAAGTGCAACGCGCGGGTGCACGGGCTCGGCGGTGAGCAAAAGCTCGTGACGCTCGCGGTGGGCGTACACCTGCAGCGCCACGGAAAGGGGCGTCGGCAGCGAGAGCCGCTGGACGAAACCACCGCAGACAGTGGTCACAAGCTCGTCCGCCACCGCAGCGGCCGTAAGTGCATCGAAGTACATAGGGTTCCTCAATAATGGTCAATCAGTAGTGAGTAGCGAGTTTATCTTGAGCCATGCATCGGAAGTACACCTGACGCTAACCATGTTACCGATTTCCGCTGCATCTGTCGGCTCTCATGTTTCACACATTACTCATCTCTCATGCCACGGCATGAGGCGCAGTCAGTGACAGAGCAGCAACATCCCCCGCTGCTCGTCGTGCTCAGCGGCCCGTCGGGCGTCGGCAAGGACACCGTGCTCCAGAAGATGCGCGAGCTTGGCCTGCCGATGCACTATGCCCTCACGGCGACGACGCGCAATCGGCGTCCCGGCGAGATGGACGGCTACCACTACTACTTCCTCACGGAGGAAGAGTTCGAGAAGAAGAAGGAGCAGAACGAGTTCCTTGAACACGCCTGTGTGTACGGCTACTGGTACGGCTCCCTAAAGGCGCCGATTCGCGAGGCGCTGGAGCGCAACCAGGATGTTATCCTGAAGATAGACGTACAGGGCGCGCGGTCAGTGCGTAAGGAGGCGCCAGACGCCCTCTTCATCTTCCTGGCCCCGCCGAGCATTGAGTGGCTTCGCCACCACCTGCGGGCGCGGAAGACCGAGACGCCGGAGAAGCTGCGCGAGCGGGAGCAGGCAGCAATAGTGGAGATGGACGCCAGGGACGAGTTCGACCACGTGGTTGTCAACCGCGACGGCGACGTGGAGGGGGTAGTGCGCGAGATTGAGGACCTTATCGCGCAGGCTCGCGTCGGTCGCAGAGAGGTAAAGCTCTAAGGGAGCGAGGGCCCAGACGCGCATCTCTCAGCTTGGGACTGCGAGCATGTAGCCGATACCGGGCCGGGTGACGATCGTAACAGCCTGACCGGCTTCCTGGACCTTGCGGCGAATGTGGCGGATGTAAACTCGCAGCGCCTCGGCCATCTCCGGCCTGAACTCTCCCCACACCGCAATGAGTATCTCCCGGTGAGGCACTACCCTTCCCACGTGCATGCACAGCTTCTGCAGGATGCGAAACTCCGTGGGCGAGAGGGCAACCTCGCGCTCGCCCGCCCACACCTTGTGAGCACCGAGGTCTATCTTGAGCGCACCGGCCCGCAGCGGCACGTGCGCCCGTGCAGTCTCGCCCAATGCCTGCCGCCTTGCCAGCGCCTTGAGGCGAGGAACCAGCTGCACCGCCATACGAGCGGGGGATAGGACATCGTCCGCTCCCGCCTCAAGCAGGGGGGCCACAAGATGGCTGCCGGGAGACGCATCTATTACGAGCAGGGGTATGGCTGGCCACAACTCTCGGTAGAGGCGTACCTCGTGGGTAGCCGTGTGCATGTTGTCGCAGACGGCCACGCAGGTGTCGGGGCTGACGCTGGGCCGGGAGTGCGGGTCTTTCGCGTACGGCTCAATGGCAGTGGTCCTGAAGCGGTTCCGGCGGAGGAGTGTCTCACACGCATCCCTCTCGAAAGAGGAAGCGCCTATCACCAACACCGAGTGTGAGCTTCGCATATCGCGCAGTTTACTCCAGCCTCACAGGCATGCCAACCTTCCACACGATCCTTTCCTGGTGGGGCGTCAGACAGCCGCTTGCCACTGTCCGCACCGATTATACCTGGATCGCAGAAGCCATGCCGAGAAAACCAGTCGAACGGCACCAGGCAGCGTGATGGCTCGTTGAAGCGCGTTAGGAACCTCGGACAATGGCCTGAGCTGCTGTGGTCACTGACCGTACCTCACCTGGGGAAGCATGTGTCTCTGCATAGCAACATACACGGGGCGAACCAGCGTCGCATAGCTCGCGAAGGCCAAGTCACGCGGCGTGTCAGCGATGTTCACTGATGTTGATGAACCGCCATGGATAATCAGGATCCTGGCCCAGGGCGCGATCTGCGCATCAAGAGTTGGACTGCAGTCGTGGGAACAGCACACCGTAGCTTGCGTGGTACGCAACGCGGTCCAAATCTAGATGCGTCGCCAAGCTATTGAGCCGTAATCCTGATCTAAGCACGTAA
>JADDPP010000492.1 GCA_016781845.1 Rubrobacter sp. | reverse complement strand
CGTAGAAAGCATGGAGTGTACCGCGAATACCTGGCAGACAATGCTCCACCCTTGTGTACGCGCGCGTACAATAGGTATTATGATAATGTACGCTTGTATACATAGCAGGGTCGCAGTCCCCACGACCAAGACCACCTGTGGCAGGCTCCACCACGGTCACCCCAGCCACATCGAACCAGTGAACGTGGCTCGCAGCCGGAGGTACTTGTTCGTAATACGAGGCCGATGCCGAGGAGGTTGCATAATGGGGGAGGCTGTGAACGAACCGACGACCGGAAGCGACCCCAGGCTTGAGCGCGACAAGCTGCGGGATACGCTGGAGAAGCTGCTCGGAATCAGGGCAACGGATATGAGAGGGGCCTTAAATGAGGCCAGCGACCTCGTGTCCAGTGCCGTGGGCGCGGACAAGGTGGACGCCTTTTTACATGACCTCTCGATCCACAGCCTCGTCGCGGTGGGCAGCAGCGACAGCCCAATGGCGAGGCGGCAGCGCGATCTTGGCATTGACCGGCAGCCCATCGCGAACGGCGGACGTGCGATAGCAGTGTTCGAGACGGGGGAGCCGTACATCACGGGCCGCGCGGACGAGGACCCGGAGGTGCCCTTGGGCTACACCCAGGGGATGGGCATAAGGTCCATCATAGCCGTACCTATGGAAGTCGGTGCGGAACGGCGCGGGGTGCTCGAGGCTGACTCCTCCCAGCCGGATGCGTTCTCACCCGACGACCTGAGCTTTCTTGGAGCCGTGGCGCGGTGGGTGGGCATGGTGGCACGGCAGGCGGAACTCGTCGAGCAGGTCGCCCAGGATGCGGCGGAAGCCGCCCGGCGGATGGCGGCGGAGGAGCTCGTGACGGTGCTCGCGCACGACTTCCGAAACTATCTGATGCCCCTCAGAGCACGCATTGATATGATTCGGAGGCTCGCCGCACGCGAGGATAATCCTCGGTACCTGCAACATGCTGAGGAGGCGAAGCGAGCGGTCGCCCGTCTCGAGGGGCTCACGGACGACCTGCTCGACGTGGCACGCCTGGAACAGGGCGTGTTCTCGCTCGCGCTACAGCCCGTGGACCTCACGGTGCTGGCGCACGACACCGCGGAGATGCTCCAGTCCGGCAAGGCCGATGTACGGGTGCGCGCACCGGAGGAGCTGGTGGTGGATGCGGACCCTGAGCGGCTGCGGCAGGCCCTTCAAAACCTGCTCTCCAACGCGCTGAAGCACGCGCCGGATGGTGTGCCCGTGACCCTGGACGTTGGCGAGGAAGCCAGGGACAGCGGGCAGTGGGCGGTGCTTCATGTGCGCGACGAGGGGCCCGGGATCTCGCCGGACATTCTGCCCAGGCTGTTCACGCGCTTCGGGGCCGGGGCGGACTCGACAGGGCTGGGGCTCGGGCTCTATCTGGCAAGGGGCATAGCGAACGCCCACGGGGGAGAACTAACCGTCCAGTCGTCCCCCGGTCAGGGGGCTGCCTTCCGGCTGGCGTTGCCGGTAACCCAGAGTGAGCGTGCCGAACCTTAGCTGGAGCAGGCATAAACCAGGTGGCAGACGTGGGGGGACGCCGGGTGGACCTGTATATTGTGTATACAGCAGCTTCTTTCCGCGTGTCCGGCCCTGTGCTACTCTAGGAATACAGTTTGACACGGGATTGGCTATTTGGAGTGGGTAATGCGCGCGACGGTTCAAGTTTCGTCGGACGCAAGCCACGGTGGGTAGCGAATGGAGGCTAGGATGCGAGTAATAATCGCCGACGATCATTCCCTCGTACGCCGCGCGCTCCGCAGCCTGCTGCAGGAATACGGCTATGAGGTGGCGGGCGAGGCCGAGAACGGTCGGGAGGCAGTTGAACTCGCCCGCACCCTCAGGCCGGACATCGTGCTGATGGACCTGGCGATGCCCATCATGGACGGCCTGGCTGCCACCCGCCTCCTCAGCGCCGAGCTGCCTGCTACCAGGGTAGTTATGCTTACCGGGTCAGAGGAAGACGAGGACCTTCTCGAGGCAGTCAAGTCAGGCGCCTCGGGTTACTTGCTGAAAAACACCGGGACGGATCAGTTCTTCGAGTCGCTGGAGCGGGTTGCTCGTGGCGAGCCTGTGCTCACGCACGCGTTAGCGCCAAAAGTGTTGAGCGAGCTCACGGATCGCACTCCGAACGGAGAGGCTTCTAGCACGCTCACGGAGCGCGAGCGGGAAGTGCTCGAGCTGATGGCTCAGGGAATAACCTCCGACCGGGAGCTGGCCGCGCGGTTGTTCGTCAGCACCAACACCGTGAAGTACCACCTCAGGAACATCCTCGGCAAGCTACACATGCGCAACCGAGCCCAGGTGGTCGCGTACGCCTACCGCCACGGACTCATCAACGAGCGTGAATCCGCGGAACGCTGATCCAAAGCAACAGGACCCCGCACTCTCACCTGTTCCTCCAGCCGGCACATAGCACCGTGCGGAACAGCCGGGCCACATGACGCTCTCCGAGCGTCGCAAGCCAGCCATACGAGTCGCGCGTATGCGTCGCGACCGCCTCTACTCTCACATCGCTGTAGAAGCAGCGTAAGGCTCAGCACATAACGAAGAAAGCTACCCTAATCGGTGGGGCATCCTGGCACTCCTGACGCACATAATATGTCAGGACAGGTTCAGGCGCAGACATCCCTGACCCGCGGGAGGCGTGGAAGTGGTGAGCCATGTTCTCCCACGGGCTGTCCATGCCGAAGGGCCGTTCGGGGGGATACAGCATTAGCAGGTACACATAGGAGGCCACTTGTGGAAGATATGACTGTGCGTTACGAGAGCCTTGAGCAGATGGAGCAAGGCGTCGAGCAGTTGAGCGACGAGGGCTGGGTGCTGCAGAGGCTGACCAGGAGCCCCGAATGGGCTTTCACCGCCGAGTTCGTCCAACGCGAGTCCATAGTGTCCAGCTAGTCGCAACTTACTATGTGGTGATTAGAAAGGAAGAGCCGCTTTGGAGAACCGAACGGAGATCTACGCGGGCAGGATTCGGTACGAGAAGGGTGTCCTTCAGATGATCTCGGAAGGCTGGAGGGTGGAGAAGATAACTCCCCTGCCCAAGAAGACGTACCAGGTGTTCTTCGTCAGGAGCGGCCAGGCACTACCCACTGAGGAAATGGGAGCGTCAAGCACAGCCCACGAAAGCCGTTGAGCAGACGGTAATAACGATCTTCAATCCATCACAGCCCGGCGCTGCCGTTCTATGTTCCCTTCTACGTCTCCAATCGCGCTCAGGGCCACGTTAGCGTGCTCGTTGGTGGGGAGCACGTTGCGCAGGT
>JADDPP010000344.1 GCA_016781845.1 Rubrobacter sp. | reverse complement strand
CATGGGCGTCAATATAGGGCCCGGCGCGATGGATGTCAAACCTGGCAGCGTTGCGACACGCTGCGGTGTGGCATAATGTACTTGTCATGGATGCCGGCTCCTTATTTGGAATCATTTCGGTCTTCGTCCTCGTGCTGGCGAACGGGTTCTTTGTTGCCACCGAGTTTGCGATAGTAGCCGCCCGGCGCTCCAGGATAGAGCAGATGGCAGAGGAAGGTGTGGCGAACGCATCCGCTGCGAGAGAGGTGGTTCACCACCTCGATGCGTACATCGCCGCCTGTCAGCTCGGCATCACGATGGCTTCTCTTGCCCTGGGGTGGATCGGTGAGCCAGCGTTCGCACACCTGATCGAGCCGCCCCTGGAGTCCCTTGTAGGAAGGTTCGCGCCCGCAGCCGCGCATGCCGTAGCAGTGGGCGTGGCGTTCTCTGTCATCACCGCGCTTCACATCGTTATCGGAGAGCTGGCGCCCAAGGGGCTTGCGATCCAGCTGCCGGAGACGACGACGCTCTGGATCGCGCGGCCGATCAGGCTGTTCTACATCATCTTCCGCTGGCCTATAACCCTGCTCAACGCCATCGGCAACGGCACTCTCAGGGTTTTTGGCTTGCAGCCTGCCTCGGGACACGAGATGGTGCATAGCGTGGAAGAGGTGCAGTACCTGGTTACAGGTATGCACAAGGCGGGCGTGGTGGAGGACAGCGAAGCGCGAATCGCGGCGCGAGCTTTCGAGTTCGCCGATGTGAACGCTGATGATGTGATGACGCCGCGTACGGAGATAGAGGCGGTGCTGGTGGACATCGGTCGTGATCAGCTGCTTGCCCGCGTCGCCACCGGTGTCCACACCCGCCTTCCGGTGTACGGGGAGTCACTGGATGATATCGTCGGCGTGCTGAACGTGCGCGACCTCTTCAAGGTTCTTGCCCAACCTGCGGAGGAGTTCGATATGCGGTCCCTGTTGCGTCCTGTCACCTCCGTGCCGGAGGGCAAGCCCGCGGATGGTCTGCTCGATGAGATGCGCGCGAGCCGCAGGCAGTTGGCCGTAGTGGTTGACGAGTACGGCGGCACCGCCGGCATAGTGACTATCGAAGACCTGGTGGAGGCTCTAGTCGGCAGGATCGAGGAGGAACCGGCCCTGGGTAGCGAGGCCCTGGCGCTCACCGACACCCAGCCTGACCCGGACGGCTCGCTCCTTCTCGACGGCCTCACACGGCTGCGCGAGTTCGAGGAGCTCACCGGCCTGGAACTGGAAGAGTCCGACCACGCTGACGTGGAGACGCTTGGTGGGCTCGTGATGACTGACCTCGGTCGTATCCCTCAGGCGGGAGACACGGTCGAGGTGGCCGGGCGCACCCTCCGGGTCGAAGAGCTCGACGGACTTCGCGTGGCCAGGGTGCGGCTCCTGCCCCCGGACGAGGCGCGAGTCAGCCGGTAGAGGGTAAGGGACTGTCAACGAACGGTTGACGAGGCTCACATCTGAACCCCGTCCATGATTTCTCTGCTTTCGCTCTCCTTGCAGTGTCCACTCCACCCTGCTGCCGTTTGCCATTCCCAGATGTGACCGGGCACGCAACGTGCTTAATGCGGCGGCGGTTCGTATGGAGAAGGAAGTAAGACATGAAGCGACTCAGGGAGCCGGTAAACGGGATCACACATCTGGCGGGCGCGGTGCTGGCCGCCGTCGCGTTGGTGGTGCTTGTGTGGATGGCCGTCATTGATGACAACACGGAGCAGGTGGTTGCGTTCAGCATCTTCGGAGCGAGTATGGTAGGGCTGTACCTCTCCAGCGCGCTCTACCATATACTGCCTCTTCCAAAGACTGGCGTGCCTATCTGGCGGCGCATTGACCACATGATGATCTACGTCCTCATCGCGGGAACGTACACGCCCATCTGCCTGGTCGCTTTACGCGGCGTCTGGGGCTGGGGGCTGCTGACGCTGATCTGGGGACTTGCGCTCGCAGGCGTCCTGTTCAAGCTATTCTGGATGCACGCTCCCAGCTGGCTCTCCATCACGCTGTACATTGCGATAGGCTGGGTCGCGATAGTCGCCATGCCGGAGGTCTACAGGGCGTTGCCTACGGGTGCACTTGTGTGGATTGTGATCGGTGGGCTTGTATATACAACCGGGGCGCTCGTTCTTGGTTTCGAGCGTCCCAACCCCTTCCCTGGCGTGTTCGGCTTTCACGAGCTCTGGCACCTCTTCGTGCTCGGCGGCAGCGCCTGTTTCTTCTGGGTGATGCTCCGGTACATAGCACCGATGGGTTAGAGCATTCCGGAGAGTTCACAGTCCCGATGCGGGAAGCCTTACCGGCGCCTGTGATACACTGCGCGGCTAGGAAGGTAGACGTGTGAACTCGTGAGAGGAGGCTTCTCGTTGTCCCACCCTACGCGGCAGAACGATATAGAGCCCGCTGTGCCTCCCGCCTGGGAGCCCTCCGGTGGTATGCCCGCCCTGAAGATTACGAATGTGAAGGCCATCTGCACGGCGCCCGACGGGATACGCCTCGTCGTGGTGAAGGTGGAGACGAGCGAGCCGGGGCTGTACGGCCTGGGCGACGCGACCTTCACCCAGCGACCCCTTGCGGTCGTCACCGCCATCGAGGAGTACCTAAAGCCGTTCCTTCTGGGCCGCGACCCTAACGATATCGAGGACATCTGGCAGAGCGCGTACGTGAGCTCGTACTGGCGCAGTGGCCCCGTGCTCAACAACGCGCTCTCCGGCGTGGACATGGCGTTGTGGGACATCCTCGGCAAGCGCGCGGGCATGCCTCTCTACCAACTCTTCGGCGGCAAGTGCCGCAGGTCCGCCGCGCTCTACACCCACGCTGCCGGACGCGATTTCCAGGAGGTGGAAGAGGACGCGCGTCGCTACATGGAGCAGGGGTACCGCTACGTCCGCTGCCAGGTGTCGGTGCCCGGTTACTCCACGTACGGCGCGCAGATAGCGCCCAGCAAGGCGGAGCCGTTCCCCCAGCCGTTGGGCCTCGGCTACGACCCGTGGGAGCCTTCGGCGTACTGCCGGATAGTGCCGAAGCTGTTCGAGCACCTGCGCGGCGCTCTGGGTGAAGACGTGGAGCTGCTCCACGACGTACACGAGCGTGTCCCTCCAATCCAGGCGATAGGGCTGGCAAAGGAGCTGGAGAAGTACAACCTGTTCTTCCTTGAAGACCCGCTCGCGCCGGAGGACAACGAGTACTTCCGGCTGATGCGACAGCAGACCTCGATTCCGATAGCGATGGGGGAGCTCTTCGTCAACCAGGCGGAGTACGCGCCGCTCATCCGTGACCGGCTGATAGACTTCATTCGCGTTCATATCTCCGACATCGGTGGTCTGAGCCCGGCACGCAAGCTGGCGGCGTTCTGCGAGCTTTTCGGCGTGCGCACGGCGTGGCATGGTCCGGGAGACGTAGCCCCCGTGGGACACGCCGCCAACCTGCAGCTCGACCTGGCGTGCCACAATTTCGGCGTGCAGGAGCAGCACAACTTCCCTGAGCGCACCCGCGAGGTGTTCCCCGGTTGCCCGGAGATCCGGGACGGCTCGTTGTGGAGCAACGAGCAGCCCGGCCTCGGCATTGATATAGACGAAGAGCTAGCCGCCAAGTATCCGTATCCGGAGCACCCGCTGAACGGGGCATGGCCCCCTGTGCGCCGTCTCGACGGCACGGTCATCCGTCCCTGATGCGCGGTCGGGAACGCTCGTCGCGCATGGTCTTACAGTAGCAGGCTTGCTAAAGGAGGCGGCAATTGCGTGTACTGGTGACGGGTGGCAGTGGGCGCCTTGGCCGGTGGGTTGTGCGTGAGCTTGCCCAGGCCGGACACGATGTCGTGAGCGCGGACCAGGCGCCTCCGTCGCGGGGCGGCGGTGAGGAAATGTTCCGCGCCAGGCGGTTCGTGCGTGTGAACATGGCCGACGTTGGGCAGGTGGCGGGCGCGCTCACCGGCTGTGACGCGGTCGTTCACCTCGCGGCAATCCCTGCGCCGTACGGTCATCCGGACGAGGTTGTCTTCTCCAACAATACGGGTGCAACGTTCGCGGTGCTCCAGGCCGCCTCACTGCTCGGGGTGCGGAGGGCCGTAATCGCGTCCAGCATCTCCGCGCTTGGAATGGCGTGGTCGGAGGAGCCATTCTTCCCGCTGTACGCTCCCGTGGACGAGGAGCATCCGCTGCTGGGACGGGACCCGTATGCCCTCTCGAAGGAGGTGGACGAGCGTACAGCCGAGATGTTTCATCGGCGGACGGGCATGACCGTGCTCGCGTACCGGTTCCACTGGATTGCGCTTGAGGAGGAGGCTGTTCAGCAGGCGGAGCGCCTGCGCGAGCGGCCAGAGGAGTGGGCGTACCAGATGTGGGGCTACGTGGACGTGCGAGATGCTGCCCGCGCCTGCCGTCTCGGTCTGGAGAGTGAGGTGCAGGGCTTTGAGGTGCTCAACATTATTGCTGCCGACACGCTCGCGTCGCATCCCACCGAAGAGCTCATACGCGCTTACTGCTCCGGCACCGAGCTCAGACAGCCCATCGAGGGCACCGCTACCGCCTGGTCTATACAGAAGGCCCGGCGACTGCTCGGCTACGAACCCCAGCACAGTTGGCGGCCCGACCGGCCCGTAGAGACGTAGCACGCTACGTCTCCCACCGCACCCAACCGTCGCCGCATTCTTCACTTCGCCTGGAAGGACAGCGTCCTTCCGGTCCGCGACCTCTCGATGCGGCTCGCCAGGCGTATCCCTCAAGGTTGCGGAGCCAGCCGGTCGAGTGCGGCGTTCAGGTACAGGGATTCGCCCGGTGTTAGCTGGAGCGACTGGACCCCTGTGACTGGAAGGAAGCTTGACTCCAGCTCGTAGCCGTCGTCGAGCTTCGCGTCGGGCCGATACTCCCCGGCTCGCGCCGCGTACACCGCTTGCAGAAAATCCGGGTAAAGGTACGTCCAGCCTTCAGGCTTCGGGCCGAGATGTTGATAACGCAGGAAGCCGATAAGGACGGGCGATAACACGGTCCACCCTGTCTCCTCCGGCACCTCACGGCCCAGGGTCTCCTCCAGCGTCTCTCCTGGCTCGCGCCGCCCGCCGGGAAGTATATGGGTGCTATCCCTGTCTCTCTGGAGGAGCACCATGTCGTCGCGGAGCAGAACGCACCGGACGGAGGTGACGTACTCGACTGGTGGCTCTTCGTCGCTCAGGTATCCGGTGATTCGGAGCGGGATCGTACCGCCACCCCACAACGCGCGTCCCTCGCTCGCAGGGGAGTGGCGCGCCAGGAAGGAGGCTAGTTCGGGCTCCACGTACCGGTCCAGCTACTCAGGCTACCATTTCCTCCTCTTCGACAGCGGGTAGCGACTGCGGCACAAGGAGCTTACCTACCCCTATGCGAGAGTCGGCCATGCCGTAGTATACGTCTATGCGCCCACCCTCTCGCACATCCAGCGCGGTCGGGAACACCACGTTGTTCACCAGCCCGTGCTTCTCTTCAGATGTTTCGGGCTCGAGGATGGGCTCCGGCGAACGGTACAGCACCTGGGTGGGGTCCTCCCGTCCGAGCACCATCGCGCCCGCTGCGTAATGTACTCTGGACTGTATGGTTACACCCTCCAGAATCTGCCCGCTTACGCCGTGAAAGAGCGTGAGCCAGCCGTGGGGAGTGTGAACGGGAGCGGTTCCACCGCCTATCTTGAGCGACTGCCAGGGACCATCAGGCGTTGCGACAAGCTGGTGGTCGTAGAAGAACGTGAGGTTCTCGACATCGCTCTCAAGTCGGTCTACGGGACAGTAGGAAAGCCACATGCTCGGACGCTCTTCCGTGACGCCGCGCGGCAGCACCCTGCGCCTCGGGCCTCCCGCCTGCGATACGCTGTAATCGGGCCTGTGGATTAGTACGACGGATGGCCTGCCCCTGCGGTCGGGCAGTAGCTCGGGGAAGATGAGCGCGTCCTTGTTGTCGTAGAAATCGAACTCCACGCCGCACGAGAGGGCGAACTTCGCCAGGCCCAGCCGCTGCCACTCGAAGAGGTCGTCCGAAACCGCGATGCCTATGCGGGGGCCGAACGGCCCATACGCGGTGTACGTCATCACGTACCTGTCGAGCTCAGGTATGAACGTGACGCGAGGGTCCTCGCACCCCGCGGTCTGGGCGTTGCGCTCGTACGACTCCGTGGGTTCAAGCGCGTAGCCGAGACGTTCCACATCGGCCGGGTCGCCCCACTCATCAAAGCGGACGCGGGCGATGCCGACGCGGGAGAGGTTGTTGGCCGCCACGACACGGGGGAAGAGATACAGCTCACCGTCGCGGCCTCGGGCGCACGCCGGGTTCAGCACTCCCCAGGCCTCGTCGGGATTCTGGGTATCCCCCGTCATAATGACTCCGAGCCGCGCGACGCCAAAAGGTCTCTCAATCTGTTCGAGCAAGACCGGTCTCCCTCCCACTGCGTTCAGGTCGCATCATATCCAGGTTTTGTTGAGGCTGAGTGTTACGTCGTGGCTGGATTTTGTTGAGCTATTCTTTCTCGGCCCCATACAGTCCATTTCCCTACCTGTGTGCCCACCCTTCGCGCTCCAGCCGCCTGTGCCGCCACCCAGTACATACCACGCAAGCGGTGTGGAACGTGGCGCCGCGCAGGTCGGGCCGGCGATGTCTCGCGATGTTTACAGTACGATTAGCGCCGCAAGAGCACGCTTCACAAGCAGATATAAACGCAACTTTACGGCCAGGTATGATGCCTCGATCTCTCTCGCTACTCGCTAAAACCACACCCTTAACAGGGCGCATCCTTTCCGCTTTCGGCGGTACGCTTGCAATGAACAGGAGGCGCGCCGCATGATCCTTCACGCATTTCGGCAAGCAGCGTGATAAGCAAACGGCGGCTGCTCGTTGCTCGAAGCATATACTGGGTATTATGAAGCACAAGCTTTTTATCGTGACCGGGGCGCCTGGCTCTGGCAAGACCACCGCAGCGAACGCGTTCATCGCGCTTCGTACCCCGTACCTCGCGTTCGATATTGACTGGCTGGGGGTAGTCGGCTCTGCTCTGGCGGGCAGAGACATCTTCTTCGATTCCTCGACGTGGGAGCCTTACGGGGCGCTCTGGTTCGAGGTGCTGCATTCCGTGTACCGCAACGGGCGCGTTCCAGTGTTCTTCGCACCGAACGACCCGAGCGACTTCGAGCGGCACGGCCTCCCGGACTGGTGCGATGGAGTGGAGTGGTTGCTGCTGGACTGCGCTGATGAGGTCAGGCGCGAGCGGCTGGAGGGTCGGGTAGGATGGACCGATGCTATGGTCGAGGAGGCAATTGGCGACGCGAGTTCTCTGCGGCAGACCATCACCACCAGGGTGGATACCGCCCGAGATACCCCGGCGCAGGTGGCAAGCTCCATCCTGTCCTGGCTTGAGACGCTCAAGCTGGAGACCTGGGCAAGTCACTATGACAAGGAATAGTCGCAACCGCATGTCGTCCGAGCCGACAGGTTTGACGCTGCTACAGAGGGCGTTCCTTCTATCGCTACTGCGTATATGCATCAAGGACCACACACTCCGTGTGGAAGGGAGGTAGCTATGGCATCAAGCATCGAATGCATTACGTTTGACTGCGCCGAGCCCCAACGGGTCGCTGCCTTCTGGGCAGCGGCGCTGGGCTACGAGAAGGGCGGCGAGAACGGGGGCTGGATCTGGCTGCGGGACCCGAGAGGCGTGGGACCCCTCCTGGGCTTCGACAGAGTGCCGGAACCGAAGGTTGTTAAGAACAGGATGCACCTGGACCTGAAACCTTCGGACACAATGGAGGCGGAAGTGGAGCGGCTTAGAGGTCTCGGCGCCAGGGAAGTGAGGCTCGTGACGAACGACCCGGACGAGATGCATACCGTCATGCAGGACCCGGAGGGCAACGAGTTCTGCGTTGTCAGGCCATGAAGATAGAGTGAGACCCTGTAGAGACGTAGCACGCTACGTCTATGTAGCACGCCACGTCTCTACGACCACAAGCCCTGTAACGCACCTATCTCGGGCACCACACGCGCCTGAGTAGGTGGCCCGGCTAGCGTGGGCAGCGAGGAAGGATCAGGACCTACCCCCATGCACCCTGTCGGCGTACACCCGGTCTATCTTCGCTGCCATATAAAAGTCACTCTCGGTAAGCCCGTCTATCTTGTGAGTCCACAGGTAGACCCGCACCTCGCCCCACCGTATGTACAGGTCAGGATGGTGTCCTTCCTCCTCGGCCACAGGCGTGATTGCGTTCACAAACTCCACAGCGCCAGTGAACTTCCTGACCTTGTATCGCTTGACCAGCTTGCGGTGTTCCTCCACCTGCCAGCCTTCCTCAAGTCGGGTAAGAAGCGGCTGTATCTCCTCTCGTGTAAGTGGCGGGACCCCACCAAGGCAGGGCACACATTTCATGTCCGCAAGCGTAGTAGTCATATCCGTACGCCTCCGTGCTCGGCTGCTGCAACTGTTGTGGAATCCGAATTGGCAAGCTCACCAGGAATTGTAACGTTTCGCTGCGCCTGCCCGTGACCCCATGACTGCGTCGAGCATTGGCCCGTGAAGTGCTACACTTCGTCTACACACAGCGGGGAGGAAACAGACATGTCAGTGAAGACAAGAACGCTTACCGACGCACAGCTCGCGGAGTTCCAGGACAGAGGGTACATCGTAATCAAGGGGCTGCTCGCACCCGAAGAGGTGCAGCAGTTGATAGACAACTTCATGGAGATGCACGCGGGCGGACCCATCCCTGGCTGCTTCAATCCGAAATCCCCCGAGGAGGCGAAGGGAGACATCCTGAAGCTGTATCCTCGGATGATGCATCCGCACCGGGTAAATGACGTCGCGCTGCGGTACCTGCTCGACAGGCGGCTGGAGGGCATACTGAGCGACCTGTTCGGAGAAGAGCCCCTCGCGGCGCAGAGCATGCTGTACTTCAAGCCATCCGGCGCTCGGGGCCAGGCGCTACACCAGGACAACTTCTACCTGAAAGTGGAGCCCGGCACGTGCATCGCGGCCTGGGTCGCGCTTGATCCAGCGGACCGAGAGAATGGCGGCCTGGAGGTCGTGCCCGGTACGCACAGGATGGACATATTCTGCCCCGAAGAGGCGGATACCTCCGTGTCGTTCACGCGCGACTACGTGCCCGTTCCGGAGGGGCTGGAGCCGTGCCGGTGGATCTGGAGCCTGGCGACGTGCTCTTCTTCAACGGGCAGCTGGTACACGGCTCACAGCCGAACCGAACGACGGACCGCTTCCGCCGCTCATTCATCTGCCACTACGTGGGCCGCTCCTCCGAGCGCATGTCGGCCTGGTACCGCCCCATCCTTGACTTCGACGGCAACGAGCTCGAAATGGACGAGAACAGAGGCGGCGGCCCGTGTGGGACGGAGGTGGCGGGGCCGCACTGACGCGCGCTCCTGCATCGGACGTTCCAGAACGAAAAGCCTCGCTCTGCGTAGCCCTAATCGCTCGCCGGGACAGACCTTCTCAGCAGGCTCTCCACATCAGCTCGCACATCGTGGAAGGTCTCGAACGGCGTGGCAGGTATGCCGAGCTGGCGACAGTAGGCGAGCAGGGGCTCTACAGCCCAGACTCGGTCGGCTACCTGTGCGGCGCCTCGGTCGGACACGCCGTTGCCGATGAACCATACCTGCTCGTACTCCCGCCTGTAGCGTCGAACTATCGCCTGCTTGTACTCCGTGGGCTCTCCCCCCACCTCCTCGCCGGGCGGTGACCAGACCTTCCAGCCTTCGGGTGTGTACTCGGCGCGCAGGCAGTGGACATCCAGCGGCGGGTCCGCAGGCGGCAGCAGCGCCGACACGTAGAAGTCGAGTCCCCCGCTGACCACCGCGAGCTTCAAGCCTGTATCGGAGGCAAAGCGGACGAACTCGTCCCAGCCGGGGCGTATGCTCGCGACAGTGCCTGCGTATTCGATGAGTTCGGGGGCGTCCTGGGGGACATTGGAGAACTGCTCCTGCATGTTCTGCTCGATGCTGACCTCGCCCGCGTCGAAACGCTCCTCGATGCGCCGCCAGTCAGTGGTGGAGAACCTCTCCAGCAGCTCTATGCCGATGTCCTGCTCCGTGATCGTGCCGTCGAAGTCCACCAGCACGATTACGCTGCGTGCATCGGTCGTCGGGTCCACTGTCAAGATAGTCCCTCCTCGTATATTCTGCGCACCACCGCCTCGATGTCCGGCTCCTCGAGTGTGAGGTCGCGTATCCTGTACCGGCTGGTAAGCCGCCCTATGAGCTCGGGCGCAGTGATCTCCTCTCGGCGGAACGAGAGCCAGAGGCGCGGTCCCTCCCGCCGTTCCACTCGCGCGCCCGGCACCTCGGGACGCTCCGCGTCCTCGTCGAGGTCGACAACGAGCCGCCGCTCTCCACCGTACCTCTCTGTGATCTCCAGCACGCCTCCGTCGTACAGCAGTCTGCCCTTGTCTATGATCATCATCCGTTCGCACAGTCGGGAGATGTCGGCCATATCATGGGTGGTCAGCAGCACCGTCACGCCCTCTCGACGGTTGAGGTCGAGCAGGAACGTCCGTATCCTCTCCTTGGCTACGACATCGAGCCCGATCGTCGGCTCATCCAGATACAGGATGGCGGGGTCATGGAGCATCGCGGCCGCGAGGTCGCCTCGCATCCTCTGCCCGAGCGAGAGCTGGCGCACGGGTTTCTCGAGAAAGGAGCCCAGATCGAGCATCTCGGTTAGCTGCCGAAGGTTCGTCTCGTACCGGTCACGAGGCACCTTGTAGATGTGGTGCAGCAGGTGCAGGCTCTCGATGAGGGGGAGGTCCCACCACAGCTGGGTGCGCTGTCCGAACACCACGCCGATACGCCCCGCAAGCCGGCTGCGCTGCTTCCACGGCACCAGGCCGTCTACAACCACGCTGCCGGAGGAGGGCACGAGGATGCCGGTGAGCATCTTGATAGTGGTGCTCTTTCCCGCGCCGTTCGGTCCCACGTAGCCAACCATCTCACCGCGACGGATATCGAAGCTCAGGTCGTGTACCGCGGTGACTTCGGTGTCGGCACGCGATACGAGTCCCCGAACGAAGCCAGATACTCCCGCCTTGCGGCGAGATACTCTGAATCGCTTCTGCAGGTTGAGCACCTCGATGAGTGACAGAACATTCCTCCGATGCTGGCAGATAAGTATACCGGGTCGGTAGGGTGGGGCAGTCCTGGAGGTTGGAAGCACGGGCGTTGAGGTCGCCCGCGCCGTTCGGTTCTTCCTCTGCTGAGGCTTTCCTTGCGCGGTGGCGGAAGGTACGATAAGCTACGGCCATGACTGCCAGAGTCAAGACGTATGCTTTCCATGTTCTGTGGCTGCTTCTGCTGACGATGCTGGCTCTGACGCTGGCCGCCTGCAGCGTCGGTACCAGACCTACCCCTACGCCTACCACCCCTACGCCCGAGCCGACGAGGGCCGCGCGGAAGCGCCCCCCGACCCGCGTTCCGACACCCACGCCTACCACGACCGCACGACCGGCCCCTACGAACACCCCTACTCCGATTGCGTCGCCCAGTCCAACCCCCCTCCCGACTGTGCGTCTCGTAGCGGACGAGCCGAGCATCACCCCCACCCTGGCGGCTATTCCCACACCGACTCCGAAGAACGGGGCATCGGGCCCCGACGAGAACCCTCCACCGCACGCGCCGGGGGCTTTCACGCAGCTACGGGGGGCGTATCACCAGCCGGGCCCGTCCATGCGTCCGGTGCTCGCCTGGCGCTTTGGTGCGCCCGGTGGCGTGAGCTCGGCCCCGGCGGTGAAGGACGGTGTGGTGTACTTTGGCACTACGCAGGGCAGGTTCTACGCGCTGGACGCGGCCACTGGCATCGAGCGCTGGATGTTCCAGACAGGGGGCTGGATACGCTCCGCTCCCGATATCGCTGGCGATCTGATCTACTTCGGCTCCGATGACAACAACGTGTACGCTCTCGAGAGGCAAACGGGTCGGCTCATCTGGAGGACGCAGCTCGACTCCCCCGTCCGAGCGCCGGTGACAGCAACGCTCGACACAGTGTACGCCGGGACGCAGGAGGGCGAGGTGTACGCGCTTGACGCCCTGACACCGCGGGAGAAGTGGCGGTTCTCCGCAGGCGACCCCATCACCGGACGCCCGGTCCTGCTCGGTGACAGGGTCATCTTCGGCACGTACGATGGCGACCTCATAGCCTTGGACGTTCGGCGTGGCGGGCGTTTGTGGACGGCGCCCGATGTAGCTTCCAGTACGGTCGCATCGCCTTCTGCCTGGACCGACACAGTGTACGGCGCCTCCGCCTATGGGTACGTCGCTGCTGTAGACGCGCGTACCGGACGTGTCCGATGGCGCGAGCGACTCGGCGGTAGTGCGGTGACCACACCGACTGTAACTGGTGACGGCAAACGTGTGCTGGCGGCGGTGACGGACGGTAGCCGGGGGTGGCTTGCCTCGCTCGACACGCGCAACGGGCGAATCGCGTGGATCGAGCCTTTGCCCGCCGCGACCGACTCCTCCCCCGCGCTCGTCGGCGATGTCGTGTACCTCGGTACGAAGGACGATTCGCTGTACACGTTCAACGCTCGGAACGGAAAGCGCGGTTGGCGCTTCCGCACGCGGGGAGACGTAGACTCCTCACCAGTCGTGACGGGTGGCAGGGTGTACTTCGGCTCATTCGACGGAAACTTCTACGCGGTGGGTGGCCGCAGAGTCCCGGCCATCAGGCTGTGGTCCGTGGAGCAGCGCCTTCTCCGCGGCGACAGGCGTGGTGACACCGTGAACCGTCGGCTGCGGTTCGCGGACATAACGGCTGCGGGCGCTCAGTTCACGAGATTCCACAGATTGCCGGGCGTGCTGTTCGAGATGCAACTCGCCCAGCCCCCACCCCTGCGTGGCAAGGACCAGGTGGCGTACGTCTGGGCCATTGACACTACCCTCGACGCCGAGACCGATTACTATCTGTTTGTTGATATCCCACCGCAGGGGCGCAGGTTCAGAGCCACTCTTGAGCGCAGCACTCCTCAGGGTCTCGTAACCGTGCACGACAGGCTGCTGTTCGTCGTACGGAGTACGAGCATCCGCGTCTTTGTGCCGCTCTCGCCACACCTTGAAAGCCGTCCGGATGAGGAGCAGCCCACGTTGGAGTGGTATGCGTACAGCTACGTGGGCCGGCTGCCGCAGCAGGACGAGGTATCGGATCGTGGCCGGGAGTTCGTCCTTGCACCCGAGGAGTGAGTACCTCCACCACTGTAAGTATGGCATAGAGGAAGTCCACTACTGCCGGCTTGCTCAGAGGCAGGTATTCCGGCAGTACCTTATCGGGCTGCTGCTTCCGCGGGAGCAGAACAAGACGCTGACTGTCCTGTCCTCACTCGTGCCTGGAAGTGATCGGCAGAGGCTGCACCACTTCGTGCACGATGCGCCTTGGGACTGTGATGCCGTAAACGTGGTCGGCGCCCATAGGTCACAAGTTAAGGGATTGAGGGAGTAGGCAAGTAGCGATTGG
>JADDPP010000308.1 GCA_016781845.1 Rubrobacter sp. | reverse complement strand
AATAAACCTGAACACGCCACTGGCTAATTATCGTGAACATTGACAATTGACGCCAAGGGTCGCGGTGGGCACCCCCGACGAAAAAAGCTATGACGTTGGATTCTTGTTGGTATCAATGTCTGCAGCCACTGACCATTGTCACGAGGAGGATGCGATGTCGACGTTGACCCTGTGTGTCGAAAGCTGGGAGAACCTCCGGAAGCCGGAGACGGAGACGCTCGCCATCCCGGAGCCCGAGCTCACCGTCCGGCAGTTGATCACACTGAGGGTCCTGCACCGCACCGCCACGCTATCCGAGGAGGAGCAGCGCAAGGCCGCGGAGCAGTCCCTGGACGCGTTCGGGCGAAACCTGTATCTCGTGGTCGTTGACGGGCGGCGCGTGGAGAGCCTGGACGAGCAACTCAGCCTGCGAGAGGATACGCAGGTGCGCTTCTGGCGCCTTGCGCCGCTCGCGGGGGGCTGTCGGTGAGTTTGTTGAGGGGATCATCACTAGGTTTGGAGGCGAAGGGGGCCGAGCTCGAGCGTGCGCTGCAGCTGGCGCGCGAGCTGGACAGCGAGCATGCGGTGGCCGGCGATGGCTATGGGCGCGTCGGCCGCGAGTTCGAGCGGGCCGCGGGGGAGCTGTCCCTCCAAGACAGGAAGACGCTCGTGTTCAGCCTCGTCGCGATGTCTCGTGGGATCCACCACGCCGCGCCCGTCGTGGAGCAGGCCCTCCGGGAGGGGCGCTGGAGCCTCAACGATCTGGAGCGGCTGCTCGCAGTCACCCGCGATAACACCGCTGCGCGGCGAATCTGGTACTCCAGCGCGTACCGGCCGCACTGGGGTGGAGACAGGACGCACGATGTCCGCTCCTGGCCCTGGGGACTGGAGGCGC
Organism: Rubrobacter sp.; assembly: GCA_016781845.1. GTDB lineage: Bacteria > Chloroflexota > Chloroflexia > Thermobaculales > Thermobaculaceae > JADDPP01. The sequence continues at coordinate 2,418 of JADDPP010000308.1, read as the reverse complement.
TATTACGCCAGTTCGAGCATCATCGTAAGGATCCCGAGTTCCCTCGGGTGTTCCATGACTTCCTCCTGGGGACGTACCGCTATGCCTATCCGTCGGAGGCACGGCTCGTCCCGAAGGTGCTTGCCCTCGCCGATACGGACGGTGTGGTCGCGCTCCTGGAGTCCCTGCGCGTGGGGGAGGAGGAGCGGCGGGCCCTGATCGAGCGATACGACCTGACCAGAGTTGAGCAGCAGCTCAAGCGCGAGTTGAGGAGCCAGCTATGGGCCCTCCGGCACGGCGGGTTCCTTCCGCCCGAGTTCGACACCGACGCCTACACGAGGCTGCTTCGGGCTCTGGCGCCCGATGGAGAGAGCGACCTCGCACGGTTGGAGGCGGAGGCATCGCTGGAGGGGAGCAAGCCGTACCAGCTGTGGTACCCGAAGGATCTCTTCACCGGCAAGCAGTACTACGATGGGCGCTGGTCGGAGATGGGCGGTTACATAGCGGAGCTTTGTTCCCTGGCCGATGAACGGAGGGACCGATTCCTGTCGCACTTCGACCCGGGGATGCTACGGGAGCGGTTCTACCAGGTAGAGCGGGCCTACGCAGCGGCCGGCACTTGGCAGTGGCTGATGGTCTGGGATGCACTGGAGCGCGACGTGGAGAGGACGGTCGCCCTGCTCTCGGCGATGTGCAGCCTGCCCGAGAGCAGCCCGTCATCCCCGCCGAAGGAGAAGTGGTGGGCGGCTTGGCGCAAGGCCGTCGAGCCCATCGCCCCCACGCTCCTGCGCTCCGTATGCGAGCGCATAAGTATGGTGCCCGCGGACTCGGACGTGACGTATGATCCGGTCGCGCAGGTGGTGACGCGCGCGGCGATCTGGGGTGTCTGCGACGTGGCTACGACCGAGACGGTAGACAAGATCGCCGCACTTGCCAGCAGGTGGATGAGCAGGGGCGATGGCACCACCCTCTCATTCGTCTCCGTCAGGGCGCTCGACCGCCTCAATACCCCGGAGGCGGTAGCGCACCTGCAGCACCTGTCCCGTAGGACGAAGAACAGGCCATTGTTGCGCGCCATCGAGCAGGGACTGGAGAGGGCGGCGTCCGCGCAAGGGCTGGACCGCGAATCGCTCGACGACCTCGCGGCCGATAGCCTCGGGCTGGACCGTCAGGGACGACGAGCCTGGGAGTTGGGTGAGTACAGAGGGGAGCTCGATCTCACCGCCCGAGGTCGGGTGGAAACCTACTTCTTCGACAAACGCAGCGGTAAGCGGGCAAGGACTCTGCCGAAGGCTGTCAAGGAGTCCTCCGGGTCGGAGCTGGCTGAGATGCGTGGCACCGCGAAGCGGCTCCGGGAGAGCGTGGGCCTGCAGACGACGCGCCTCGAGGAGGCGATGACGGACGAGCGGGTGTGGAGTCTTGAGGGGTGGCAGCAGACGTACGGTGAGAATCCGGTGCTCTCGCATCTTGCCCGGAGGCTGGTCTGGCGAGTTGAGGAGTCGGGCCGGACGAGCTATGCCCGGCCGGACAGGGATGGCCGCTGGCTAGACGTGGCGGGCGGCGATGCCCGGGTGGGCGAGGGGGCGCACCTCTCGGTGGCGCACCCGGTATGGTGGGACAGCGAGCAGCTAAAGGCCTGGCAGAGCTACGTGGTGCGCCACGAGATAGTGCAGCCGTTCAAGCAGGCGTACCGGGAGACGTACGTCCTGACGCCCGCCGAGGAGCGTACCCGTACCTACAGCAACCGCTTCGCCGCGCAGGTGGTGCTCCACAAGAAGCTCTACGCGCTGCTGCGGGGCCGCGGCTGGGCGGGGCTCGGCTATCTCGGAGACGTGGAACTCACAGCCCAGAAGGACTATTCCACCCATCGTGTACGAGCGCTGCTGGAGGTGTCGGGCTTCGACATAGGCGCCGCCGACGGGGAGGACGTGGCGACCCTCGATAGAGTCTGGTTCCACCGGCTCGATATGAGGGGTGGTCGGCTGACTCTGTCCTCCGCTGCCCTCCCGCTCCAGGATGTGCCTCCGGTCGCGTTCAGCGAGGCGATGCGCGATGTGGACCTCTTCGCCGGTGTGGCGGGGATCGGCACCGATGTGAACTGGGAGGAATGGGAGGTGCGCCGGGCCCGTCACGCCGCATCCTGGTCGGAGGCACGGGAGGCGTACGATCGGATGCAAGCGGCGACAGCGGATCAGCGCGCCTCCATGATGAGGGATCTGCTGCCGGCCCTTGGACTCGGTGAGGCGGCCAAGGTGGAAGGCCGATGGGTGTTGGTGAGGGGTACGCTGCACGAGTACCAGGTGCACCTGGGCAGCGGCAACATACACATCGAGCCCGAGGGCAGGTACCTGTGCATAGTGCCGGCCCGGCGCAGGCTGGAGGAGCTATCCCGGATTATTCACGGGTGGTAGTGAGAGTGCTTGCCACAGGAGCTCAGCG
>JADDPP010000443.1:4960-45369 GCA_016781845.1 Rubrobacter sp. | reverse complement strand
TTGTGGCTGCATCTCCCCCGCGCGCGGCCCCCCGACTACGGTTTACAGGTCGTCCTGCGCCTCTATTCTGACGCTGTGACCGCCATTCTCCGCGGCGCTCGCACACGCACGTAGGGGATTGTGAACGGTCCCCAGGGCAGAGCGGCGATCCGGGCGTCTGGACCAAGCCCCTCGACGAGGCTATCTATGTGGGACTGAAGATCCTGAATGGGGGTGAGGTTTGCAAGCTCGGCATCTTCGTCGGGGAGCTCTGAGTAGAGGTGGACGCGCGCATGCAGCTGGATGAGCGCGAGCTTCTGCACCTCCCACTGGTCGAATACGGCGAAGCCCGGCTCTTCTATCATCTGCAGCAGCTCGCGAGGCGACTCGCGCAGCTTGAACAGATCCTTGAAGTTACCGTGTTCGGGCAGTCCGTCACTGCACTCCGCGGCGCACACGATTGTCCCACCCTCGCTGGCGATCTGGTGAGCTGCCGACATTCCCTTCACCGCCTGGTACAGGTTCTGGTCGAGCGGATAGCCACCGTTAGTGGTCACGATAAGGTCGAACGGCTCCTCGACCGGGACCATCGCGGTCTCCCTGCAGAACTCACAGCCAACCCTGTGCGCCTGGAGCCAGTGTCCCGCGAAGACTCCGGTGATCTGGCGCATGCCGTTGAGCGTCACGTTGAGGAGGAAGTCCGGCGGGCAGAACTCGTTTGCCTCGATGCTCTCCCGCTGCAGCGGGTTTCCGTCGAGGACACCCCACGTCGCCTTCGGATGACCGATCATCCACGCATTGTGAAAGTGCATGATCGAGTCTATCCCCGCGATGCCCGGCATGATCCCCTTCGGGCCGCCGGAGAACCCCGCGAAGAAGTGCGGCTCGATGAACCCTGTGGAGATACGCACATCAGCCTCGACCCACTCGCGGTTGAGGCTGATCTCGCCGCCGAGTGAGGTAACGCCGACGTGGACCAGTTCCTCGGGCTTGAACGCCGAGTGGTTGACGATACGGACCGTCTCGACTATCTCCTCCCCCAGCATCCCGACGAGCTCCTCGCGCGTGTTCGCTCGGTGTGAGCCGGTGCCGTTGAGTATAGTGAACCGGTCTCGCGGCACATGCGGGAGCTCCTGGAGGATCCACGGGATGAGGCGCTCGTTCGGAGTAGGCCGGGTGATGTCGGAGATGACTATGCAAACTCGGTCGTGGGAGCCCACGAGGTGGCGGAGGGGCGGGGTCCCGACAGGCTTCCGCATCGCCTCCACCACCGCCGCGTGCTCGTCCAGCAGGCCCGGAACGTGGACGGGCTCCAGCACCACGGTCGTGTCCGGCAACAGAACAGATTTGCGGGTACGACCGTAAGGCAGCTCTACGTGCATGTGGCGCCCTTCTGCATTGGCCATCTTATACGAACAGCGGCTCCATCTCGCGCTGCGCGAGGAGCCGTCCCATCTCCTCGTCCGCCGGCCTCCCGCTCAGACGGGTAGCCGCATCGAGCACCTGTGGCAGCACGTGGATGTCCCCCACGGTGTTGAGGAAGACGCCGGGCCGGCCCAGCACCCAGTTCACGGCAAGGTCAATATCAGCCTGCTCGCGCAGCGGCTCGTACCAGGTGGCGGCCGTCTGCTCCCGCTCCCCCCACGGCGCCTGCGTGATCGCCTTGATCGTCTGCACAGCGACGCTTCGCTGCTGACAGAGATCGAAGAGCGCCTCGAAGTCAGCCGCATACTGGAGGTTCCTCATCATCACATAGTTGTACGGCAGCAGCACGGAGTCAAAGTCGAAGCGCTCCAGCGCCCGCCTGTGCATCTCGGCAACCGTCACTCCGTGCCCGGTTACGCCGATGAAGCGCACGAGCCCCTCGTCTCGGGCCTGGATTGCTGCTTCGAGTGCCCCGCCCGGTCCCAGGGCCTGCTCCCACTCATCGGGGTCCACCAGGTTGTGAAGCTGGATGAGGTCCACCTGGTCTACGCGCAGCCGTTCGAGCGAGCGGCGGATCTGGTCGTGTGCCGCATGGTACGTCCGCTCACCCGTCTTGGTGGCGAGAAAGAAGTCGGAGCGGTGGCCTTCCATCCAGGGGCCGATGCGAAGCTCGGAGTCGCCGTAGGAGGCGGCTGTGTCAATGTGGTTGACGCCTTGCTGGAGCAGCAGCTCCATCGTGCGGTCCGCCTCCTCCTGCGTCACGCTGCTGAAAGCCGCCGCGCCAAAGATGGTCCGGGTGCTCTCGTGTCCTGTGCGTCCAAAGGGCTGGGTCGGTATCATTCGTTGTTCCTTTCACGGGATACCCCGCCTGTTGAATGTCGTAACACTAGCACAAGTATGGCCACATAAGTCAATACGGTATGCAGGTACGCGCTGGGCCGGAATGCCGGAATGCGCGCTCTTGACGTAAATCCGCGCGTATGATACTGTGTACCTCGCTGTCGTAGCGCGTGCCCTAGCAGTCGGAGCTTACAGGCGTCTCAGAAGCGCGGTCTGTTCGAATCTGACTCTCCACAAGGAGTAGCTCCAACAAATCACACGCTCCCTCAGCACCCCCCGTTACTGGCGGTTTGTATGGTCCTAAGGATGGTGTGGCTCATGAACCAGCTCATACGCGACGAGATACGTATGCTCCACGCCGGCTTCGATGGTCGAAGCCCGGAGATGCCGTTCGCCGAGCTCGATCTGGTCCCCAGTCCTCCAACCGCCAGATCGGGCAGGCAACTGCCTCCCGCTTCGACCCGCCATCGAGTTTCTTCGATAAGGATGCGATGGTCCTGAGGCCCGAAGCGATCTACGGCCAGGACGGGGCGCGCCCCGACTGACAGAGCTTGCAAACAGTCCACGATCTGAGGGTTGCGGGTTCGGTTCCCGCCAGTGGTTTGCCGCTGTAGCTCAACGGGTAGAGCAGCAGGCAGGTTTCACAGCTCTGTCCACTCGGGCCTTCCTATCAGACTGATAGCGTTGAACCCCTTGCGCCAGAAGCTCGCAGGCGTACTGTCGCCACTGCTCCTCACCTGCTTACGCTGGGGCTCTATGACTCGCCGCCCGGTCCTGGCTCAATCGCGGCAGTCGCGCCCTGTCCCTGGACGTACCCGAACCTGACGAAACCGGAGAAGATGATATGTACAAGGTGATTGACAACATTCCCGTATGGGGCGAGCACGACGAGAGTACCCTCAGCCAGATCAGGCGCTGTGCCACCGGAGAGTACGCAGGCGCTGCCGCGCTGATGGCGGACGGACACAAGGGTTACAGCATGCCCATCGGTGGCGTCGTTGGCTACTACCAGGCCGTCTCTCCAAGCGGCGTAGGGTACGACATCGCGTGCGGTCTGAAGGGCGTGCGCACTGATCTTCGCGCGGAGGATGTCAAGCCGCGCATCGGCAGGATACTCGACGAGATCCAGCGCAAGATAGCGTTCGGCGTGGGACGCAGCAGCGGCCAGAACGTGGACCACGAGCTTTTCGATGACCCAACCTGGCAGGACATCCGCGAGGTCGGCAAGCTCAAGCAGCTCGCGCAGAGCCAGCTCGGCACAGTCGGCAGCGGCAATCACTTCGTTGACCTGCTCGAAGACGAGGAGGGCTGGCTGTGGGTGAGTGCTCACTTCGGCAGCCGGGGGCTCGGCCACCGCACCGCGAGCGGCTTTCTCAATCTGGCGGCGGGACGCAAGTTCGATGACAAGGCGCCGGGCGAGTCCATGGACCAGCCCGCGACTGTGCTCTCCCTGCACAGCCCCCTGGGACAGGCGTACATGCAGGCCATGGAGCTTGCGGGGAAGTATGCCTACGCCGGGCGCGACTACGTCGTGAGCCAGGTGCTGCTCATACTTGGAGCGAAGGCGACGGACGAGGTACACAACCACCATAACTACGCATGGGTAGAGAAGCACAACGGCGAGGAGATGCTCGTGGTGCGCAAGGGGGCGACGCCTGCCTGGCCCGGCCAGCGTGGTTTCGTCGGCGGCTCAATGGGTGACCTGAGCGTCGTGGTGGAGGGTGTGGACACGGAGGAGGCGAAGGCCGCGCTCCGAAGCACCATCCACGGCGCGGGCCGTGTGATGAGCCGCCGCAGGGCCGCGGGCAAGGTCCGCTACAGGAAGGACGCGCAGGGACGCCGGGTGGCGGAGGTCGTGAGTCCGGGAGAGGTAAGCCGCGAGATGATGCACGAGTGGCTGAAGCGCGAGGGCGTGGAGCTACGCGGTGCGGGCACGGACGAGAGCCCGCACGTGTATCGCCGCCTGCCCCAGGTGCTGGCGGCACACGCAGGCAGCATCCGCGTCCTGCACACGCTCAAGCCACTTGGGGTGGTAATGGCTGGAGAGGACGTTTACGACCCGTACAAGGACTGAGACGCAAGCGGACGCCCAAAGTTTCAACGGACAGGTGTCAGGCGGAGGCACCTGTCTGGGGGAGATATGCGTAGAGACGTTGTATGCAACGTCTCTACGTATGTCGCAATCCCTCGCCCGCGGCTCCGGCAGCGCCCTCTTATGCTGCTGTGGAGTCTGCTGATTCGGCCCTGGGTGTCCCCGGCGCCGCTACAGCGCGCCCGGCCTATCCGGGTCGTGCCCGGTAGCGAGCGGAACCGACTCATCCCGTGGCATCTCCTGCACGTCGAGGTCGCGTCCCTGCTCTTCCTGCAGGTCCAGGACGCTCGGCTGCTCCTCCTGGACCTCGCCCAGTATCTCGTCCGGCCTGACCCCGAGCGCCTGAGCGATGTGCCCCTGCGTCGTCAGGTCCATCTCCGTGGGCTGCCCGTCATACACGCTCTGTGCGGTTTGAGGGTCCATACCCGTCAGTCTCGCCAAGTCGTCTACGCCCATGCCTCGGGCGTCCAGCAACTCCCTCACGCGCAACGAAACTCTCACGGTTCTCCCTCTCCTACTCTCACATCACCGGCCCGTTCTCGCCAGCGTCGCCAGGATAATACCACGAACGCATACCGTAGCCCATACCCGGCCCGCCAACCACATGCCTCGGCCAGGGACAGTGCCGCCCAACTGCTTACCCGCGCTCCTGGAGTCCTCGCACCTCCAGCGTCGTGACCGCCCCGCTCGTGATATCCGCGACCCTTATCGCGTGGTTGTTCGTGTCCGCGATGTACAGCCTGCCGTTTGCGGATGATAGCCCACTTGGCTCGTTGAAGCGCGCCGCCGCGCGGGGCCCGTCCTCGCCGCCGATCTCGCCTGATCCGAGCCAGGAGGTCACCCTGCGCGTACCCGGAGAGAGGCGCTTTATCCTGTGGTTGTACGTATCCGCCACGAACAGCTCACCCCCGTGGTACTCCACGTCCAGTGGATGCTGCAGCCGGGCCTGTCCTCCTACGCCGTCAACGTCCCCGAACTCGAACAGCCCCACCCCCACAAGGGTGGTGACGCTGCCGCTTGCGGGGTCCGCGACCCTTATCGCGCTCGTCTCGCTGTCCGCGAAGTAGAGCAGCGCACCGTCCGTCGAGAGTCCGCTTGTCTGCGCCAGCCACGCTTGTGAAGCCGGCCCGTCCTCGATGCCTTCACGCCCGCTGCCCGCGAACGGCCGGACCAGTCCGCTTGCAAGCTCCATCGCCCATATCTGGTGCATGCCGGCCATTGCGATGTACAGCACATCGTTGACTATCTCCAGATCCCATGGTGAGCTCAATTCTGCTTGCCTGCCCCGCACGCCGCCGGGAGCGTACGCCCGCGCCTGCTCCCCCGTGCCCGCGACTGTCTCCACCGTTCCGGTGTCCAGCCGCAACAGCCGTACAGCGTGGTTCTCCGTGTCCGCAACATACAGTTCACGGCCGCGCACCGCCATCCCCTGAGGGTGGTTGAAGGTCGCGCTCACAGCATCGCCGTCCCCGAATCCCTGCTCTCCACTCCCCCACACTCGGCGCAGCACGCCCTCCAGCGACATCTCGAGAATGCGGTTGTGGTTCGTGTCCGCGACGAAGAGCGTTCCGGTCTCCTCGTCCGCCAGCACCTTTCCCGGGAACGCGAGTGGACCCCTGGGCGCTGCCTCCTGCTGGAACCTCAGCGGTCGCCGGTCAAGCAGTCCCTGCGCATCGTACTCCTCCACCATCGCGGTGAGAAGCGCGTCGAACGTCTCGAAGGGAAGCTCTCCCTCATGCCTGCCCACAACCTTCCCTTTGGGGTCCACAAAGTACAACGTCGGCCAGGCGCGCACCGCGTACTCGCTCCACACCCGAAAGTCCGCGTCGTTCACGACAGGGTGCCGTATCTCGTATCGGCGCACCGCGTCGCGCAGCCCCGCCTCGATGCGCTCCGCCGGGAACTTTGCGGAGTGAACGCCGACCACTGCGAGCACGTCGTGGTATTTCTCCTCGACCTTCCGCAACTGCGGAAAGATATGCAGGCAGTTGATTCAGCAGTACGTCCAGAAGTCGAGCACCACTATCTTGCCCCGCAGGTCGCGCAGGCTCACCGGGTGCTCCGTGTTGAACCACTGCAAGCCGGGCGCAAAGTCCGGCGCGTTCACCTCGCCCGCGAAGCGTTGCTGCTGTGTCATGTCCGGCAGTTCTCCTTGTCCTGAACGTTGGGAGGCGGTGGGTTAGTTCGAGGGGCGTGGAAACAGCGTGGGGCGGGTACGAGACCCGCCCCATCTACGCAGGACGCTATCCACCAGTGGCCGGGACCACGAGCTGCGTCCGTGGTCCTCTTGCCTCAGCTCTTACAGCCGGCTGAATGGGTCCAGAGCGTCCCTCAGCCCGTCGCCTATAAAGTTCACGGTCAGCACCGTGATCGTGATCATCAGACCCGGGAACAGGATAATCCAGGGGGCCTGGGTGATGGTTAGCAGGAAAGATCCGGGAGAGACCATGTTACCCCAGGATGGCTGCGGCGGCTGTATCCCGAACCCAAGGAAGCTGACGTATGCCTCACTAAGGATCGCGCCTGCTACACCAAGTGTCGCCGCGACGATGATAGGAGCAACCGAATTGGGGAGTATGTGCTTAAAGATGATCGGAAAGTCCCTGACGCCGATGGAGCGCGCAGCCTCGACAAACTCCTTGTTCTTCAGGCTGAGGAAGTTCGCCCGCACGATACGGGCGACACCCATCCAGCCCGTTATGCCTATCACAAGGATGATAGTGCGCATTCCGGGACCAATCACCCCTGCCAGGATTATGAGCAAGAACAGCGACGGGATGCTCAACATCAGGTCCACGATCCGCATCAGGACATTGTCAACGCCCCCACCAAAGTAGCCCGCCACGGCACCCACGAGTGTTCCAAGTAGGATGGAGATGGCCATGGCGAGTATCCCGACGGTGAGGGACACACGGCCCCCGAGTATAATGCGCTGCATTACGTCACTGCCCGCCTGGTCTGTGCCCATTGGGTGCTGCAGCGATGGCGGCTGGCGTATCAGGTCGTAATCTGCCGTCCTCGCGGTGCCTTCCGGCAGCAGCGCGCCCCAGATAAACACAGTGGCGACCAGTAGAGTGAAGAATACGAGGCTCGCAACGGCCAGCCGGTGACGCATAAACCGCCGTCGAGTTATCTTCCAGGGACTCAGGGTCTCCCGCGTGCTCGCTTCCTCCGCTTGTAGTTGTGCGCGCACGTCTGCGGTGGCGCCAGATTGCCCTGCTGTCGATTTAGGCTGAGTTCGGTCCATCTGTTGCCTCCCTTAGCTGTAACTGATGCGAGGGTCGAGATACGCGTACGCAATGTCCGCGATCAAGTTGAAGATGATCACGAGGCTTGTAGCTATAAAAAGTACTCCCATCAGCACCGGATAGTCAATGTCTCCCATGGCATCGATGAAGAGAGACCCCATGCCAGGCCATGCGAATATGCTTTCCGTTACGATGGCCCCCGAGAAGAGGGACGCAAGCTCAAGGATCATTATCGTCACCACGGGGAGGGCTGCGTTCTTCAACACGTGGCGGCGAATCACGAGCGCGTTCCACAGACCTTTCGCCCTCGCGGTGCGGATGTAGTCCTGGCCTAGGACCTCAAGCACGCTTGCCCTGAGGTAGCGCACGTAGCCCGCGGCGCTTAGGAGCGCGAGGGTGAGCACGGGCAGGACCAGGTGCTTGACTAGCTCGAACAGGTTGCGCTCGCCGCGTACGTCGTACATTTTGCCCGAGGGCAGGCTGGGCAGTCCCCACTGATTGAACTTCACGGAGAAGATCCAGAGGAGCATGAAGCCAAGGAAGAAGACTGGGAAGCTATAGAACACGAAGGAAAGACCCGTGACCAGGTAGTCGAACCAGGAGTACTGTCGCAGCGCCGAGACTAGAGCAATGGGGATGGCGATGAGTTGTGTAACGACAAATGCGGTGCCCATAAGGATTAGAGTGTTGCCCAGCCGCCGCCCGATCATGGAGGACACTGGTTCGCGTGAAACTATGGACTCACCGAAATCCCCTCTAACTACGTTGCCCAGCCAGACCAGATATTGCAGAGGGCGTGGTTTATCCAGACCGAAGTTCTGCTTGATCCGCGCTATATCCTGTTCAGTAATACGCGGGTTGCCCGCGGTCAGACGTGCGACAGGGTCTCCCACTGCAAAGATCGCATAAAACAGGATGAGGGTTATGAGCAGCAGCATGGGAATCGCTATTAGGACCCGGCGGGTGATGTATCTTACCATTCTTCACCTCCAAATGAAAGCCAAAGCGGGAGGGAAACAGTGGGACGGATCCAATCCGTCCCACTGTTGTGCTACCGATACGAGAGCTACCTCGCGTTCTCCAGATACCAGTCCTGCGGATTCCACCACAGTCCGGCCATGGGGTCAGCAGTTAGTCCCTTCAGGTTCGGCCCGGCGGCGTCGATGCGCAGACGGACGTACATGTAAATGACGGGCACGTCATCGTACACTTGCTGCTGAACCTGATCGAGCGTCTGCTTGCGCTGCTGAGGATCCGGCTGGCGAACGTTCTGATCGAGCAGTTTGTCCACCTGCGGCTTGCTGTAACCCATCACGTTCGAGCCACTCTGGTAGCTCTGGCGTGGGATTTGGCTAGTGTGGAACTCCCACGTGATGTCCGGGTCGAGGACACCGGTACCGGTAGTCCAGCCAACCATGTCGAACTGGCGCCTGGAGCCGATGCCGCCCTCGGCATAGGTAGCGAAGAGCTTGTTAGGATCGGCGTTCTTGATGTTCATCTCGACGCCCATCTTCCGAAGGTCGCTCTGAACGAGCCGCTGAATGGTCTCGCGGATCGGGTTGGGTGTCGTGGTGGTGTGAGTGAAGGAAAGGCGCTGGCCGTTCTTCGCCCGGATGCCATCCGATCCGACCTTCCACCCTGCCTGGTCCAGCATCTGCGCGGCCTTGTTCGGATCGAAAGGATACGGCTGGAGCTTCTCGTTTTCCCAAGGCTCCTGGCCGCTGAGTTCCGTTACCGCCACCTTTGCCTGCCCGTAAAGCACCTTCTCGACTATTGCCGGACGGTTGATGCCCATGGCGATAGCCATGCGAACGTTCTTGTCCGAGAAGATCGGATGCGGCCTGGCCTTCTTCGGATCCTTGTTGATCATCGGATCCTTTGGATCGTGCAGATTGAAGTAGTACCTCTCGACCGAGCCGGGTGATGCTACGGACAGAACCTGGATGCCCTCCCCCTCAAGCTGCTGGAGCGTCGGCAGGTCTCCCTCGGTGTAGTTCGTCGCAAGGTCAATGTCACCGCGCTGCAACGCGGACGTTTGCTGGTCCGTGTCCTTGAGGAAGCTGAATACCATCTTGTCTAGGCACGCCTTGTCACCGAAGTAGTTGTCGTTGCGGACCGCGGTGATGTTGTCACCCTTGGCCCAGCTCTGGATGACAAAGGGACCGGAGCCAACGTGCTCCATTGCGCCGCCCTTGCCCGGCTGGCTGTAAGTGCTCTTCGCAATCTGCTGCACGGGCATACCCTTGAGGTGATGCTCCGGCAGGAGCCAGCTGGTAAGTACGTACGCGAGGAACGGTGCGTACACGTCCTTGACTTGTATGGTAGCGGTCAGGTCGTTGTTCGAGAGCTGGATATTCTTTATCTGCTCCCAGCCGAGCTGCGACGACGCCCCCATCTGTGGGTTCATGATGGTCTTCCAGGTGAAGACAAGATCTCTACCCGTTATCGGCTGACCATCACTCCACTTGATACCTTCCCTGAAGTGAACGGTGTAGGTCTTACCGTTGTTGGTGATACCACCGTTCTCAGTGGTCGGTACATCCCGGAGCAGTGCGCCCTTCAGTTTCGCGCCCGGCAGCACCTGGATCATGGGAGTCTCAGCCGTGCCCAACAGCCAGATCGTGAACGTCATATTCGTGTTAATGAAGTTCAGGACATCGGGCTCCTGGACGAAGCCGACGACTGCTGTGCCACCAGTTTGGGCGCACTGCCGGCCGGTTGCGAACGCCGCTGCACCAGCCGCATCCGTATTACCAGAGGTAGTTGTCGCCCCGACTGTCGGTAAACCTGCCCCGTCCTGTGGTGGTTGCGTGGCAGCGGCGGTTGGTGCGGCATTAGCACCTGCGGGTGATGTACCTGCCGGTACAGTCGTTGGCTGACCTGCTATCTGATTTGTCTGTGTCGGGTTTGCCGCCCCTTGGTCCTGCTCGTTCGGCGACGGCGCCTGCGCACCGCCGCATGCCGCGAGTAGCGGCATGAGCAACACCAGGATCGCCAGCAGGGCCACAGCCCGCTTTGAGTGTCTGTGTGCTACCAAAATGAAAGCCTCCTCATAAGAGATGCATTGACGTTTGGAGTCCTACCAGCTAAGCGTGTGTGTCGGAGGACCCGGCATGCACGTGGACGGAACAGTGCGCTATCCGCCGTCCGGCTCGCCTATCGGGTATCCTGGTTCTACCACCCCCTAACGATCGCTTCGAAGCCCGTTTTCATGCTCGGCCGAGAAGTTAATCTGGCCGGGCCTGGCCTCGCGGAGTACTGCAATGCCTACCGTTTGTGGTAGGTGTGCGGATTGTAGAGAGTAATCCCATAAAGTGTCAAGGTGTAGCTGCACGCAAAAGTGTGTTGTTTTTTAGCATAGCTTCCAACCGCTCTTTCCGACCTTCCGATCAGCCAATGCTGTATGATTCGGCGTCAACAACGTAATCTATAGAAGGGCGGTGGCTCGATGTCGGACATCGAACGGTTGAGATCGGCGGCGGCGGAGCACGAAGAGCGACTTGTCGCTTTCTGCCAGAAGCTCATACAGACGCGCAGCATGCCCGGCGAGGAGGCCAACGCCGCCCGCGCGGTACAGCAAGAGATGAAGGCGCTTGGCTACGACGACGTGTGGCAGGACGAGGTGGGCAACGCCATAGGTGTCCTTCGAGGAACAGGCAGCGGCCCTTCTGTCATGCTCAATACGCACCTCGACCACGTCTCCGCGGGCGCCGAGTCCGGATGGCCGTTCCCCCCGTTCGAGGGGCGCATCCACGAAGGCGCGGTTTGGGGGCGTGGGGCGATGGACATCAAGGGGCCCACCGCCGCTCAGGTGTACGGCGCTGCCCTGCTCAAGGCGGCCGGCCTCCCCGTGCGTGGCGATGTGTACGTCGCAGCCGCCGTGCAGGAGGAGGTTGGCGGACTCGGCTCCATCGAGCTCGCGTGCACGACCCGCACCGACAGCGCGGTCATCGGCGAGGCAACGAACAACGAGCTGCGCCGGGGCCACCGGGGACGCATCGAGCTCATCACGCGCATCGGGGGACGCAGCGCCCACGCGAGCATGCCCGAGCGCGGCATCAACCCCCACTACTCCCTGGCCCGCTTTCTACTGGGTCTCGAAAACATCTCGCTCTCCGAAGACCCCTTCCTCGGCCGCGAGACGTTCGTCCCCACGCTGCTCTTCACCGATCAGACCTCCTCGAACGTTGTGCCCGGCGAGGTGCGTTTGCACATTGACTGGCGGACCGTCCCGCAGCGCGGCCCGGACGAGATACGCGCCGAACTGCAGCGCCTGCTCGACGAATCCCTTGTTCACGGTGCGAGCGGAGAGGTAACGGTGAAGGAGGAGCATCTGCACACTCACACCGGCGCTGAGCGGGACGTGCCCGCCGCCTTTCCCTCCTTCGTCCTCCAGGAGGATGACCCGCTCCTACTTGCCAGCCGGTCCGCGCTCTCTGAGGCGCTAGGGCGGGAGGTACCTGTGCGCCGCTGGGAGTTCGCCACCGACGGCGGACACCTGATGGCTGCGGGCATCCCCTGCATCGGTTTCGGACCCGGCGACGAGGCTCTCGCCCACACCAACCAGGAGCGCGTCCCCATCGCTCAGCTAACCGAGGCCGCCCTCGGCAACGCCGCCCTCGCTCTCAGGCTCACGACACCAGGATAGGTCCGCTCCCTCGCACCCTTCTCCTGGGCACCCTGGGCAGCGCGAGGTCGCTTACCGCTCCTGTCCAGGCGAAGCGTGTGGGGGGCTTGCAGTCCCGCCATTGTCAGACGGCCGAATCAGACCTGTAACCGTATGAGGACAGATTGTGAAAGCGGACGTCAACTACTCTCCGCACGCGGCGGCATCGGCCCGTGGATGCAGTGGCGCTGCAAGTCCGGTCTGCTGGCTGCGCAGCAGCGCGGCGCGTGATAGGAGGGCTATGCCTTGAGCGATGACAACCCGAGGAGCCCGACGCTGGTGCTGATGGCGGGGCCGCCGGGCGCGGGCAAGACGACGCTCGCGCTGGCCCTCTCGCGCGCACTGGGCTGGCCGAGCGTTGACAAGGACACGCTAAAGTCCTCGATGCTGGCCGCGGGCGTTCCAGAGGAGATAGAGGGGCGGGCGTTGTACGACCTCATGTTCGATGTGGGGCGGGACCTCCTGCTGTACCTCAAGCGCGACCAGCGGTTCCGTGGATACTGCGTCCTGATCTTCGACCCGCGCCACGCGACGGACCTGCCTGAACTGACGGACGCCGAATACTTGGACTTCATGCGGGAGTCATGGTCGCTGGGGGCGACAGATGGGGAGACGTAGCGTGCTACGTCTCTGCAACCGTTGGAGGCTGCCGTGTGTTCGCATCTCTGAGCTTCCGTGGAGAACGCTCACCTCACCAGTCAATCGTCAACCGCAGGAAGACCTCGGCGCACCCCAGGCCGAACTGCTCCCCAGCCTGCCGTGCCCTCTCCGCGAGGCGCTCCTCGATGGGGCGGTCGCCCACCTGGCTGCGGTGCTTCCTGATCGCAGCTATCTTCTTCTGGAAGCTGCCCGAGATGTCCACCGCGTAATCCGGCTCGCTCGGGCTAACTACCCATATCTCCGGCACCGTGTGAGGTTCCAACCCCTCGTCCAGCAGTTCCATGAATGTCCAGGCGTTGCCGACGCCGGGGTATAGCGCCGCGAGCGCGGCCTCGCCCACCGCGATGTGGTCCGGGTGGAAGATGCGCAGGGAGGTTGCGCCCCAATGCCAGTGGCGCACCGGGTTCGGCACGATGGCAACGTCGGGCTTGAGCATCCTCACCTGCCGCGCAATCTGCCGGCGCAGCTCCAGCGTGGCTACCAGCTCGCCGTCCCGGTGGCGCAGGAAGGCGACGTGGCTCACGCCGAGGAACTCTGCCGCCTCCCGCTGCTCCCTCTCACGGGTCGCGCGCAGCCACTCCGGCGTGTGTGTGGGGTCTCCCCCGCCAGCAGCGCCGTCCGTGCATATCAGGTAGGACGCCTCGCCGCCTTCCGAGATCCATCGCGCTATCGTGCCACCCGCGCTGAACTCTGCGTCATCCGGATGGGCCACGATCGCCAGCAACCGCCTCCCCGCCGCGTTGAACTCCACCCTGTTCTCCCTTCACGACCACACATCCAAATTGGACTCCCAACCCAGAATCTTTGCGTGGCTCTTTCCGCACGCCCCACGCCAGCGCGCCGACCGCTCCCCCTTCCCGCGCTGGTACCCCGCTTGCATGCTAGTACGAGCAAACTTCAAGAGGAAAGTGAGAAAGCTGATGCTATTCCAGGTCGTACCAACACGTGTCCACGGCATCGTGGATTACATCGAGGGCCCCACGCTGCTAGCCGCGCCCATGCTGTTTGGTCTTCAGGATGTGCCTGCCTCCGCGCTCGCTCCACGCATCGCCGGAACGGGCAGCACACTCTACAGCCTTGTCACCGACTACGAGGTCGCCCCGGTCAGGATGCTGCCGATGGCGGGACATTTAGCGCTCGACGTCATGGCAGGGTCGCTGCTGGCAGCATCACCCTGGCTGTTCGGGTTTGCCAAGTCTGGAAGGCAATACTGGCTGCCACACGTCCTCGTGGGCGTCGGCAAGGTCGGCATCGCCCTGATGACCAGAACCCAACCCTCCGACAGGCCGCAGTTGTAGGGGCGGGTCCCCGTGCCCGCCCTTCCCCTCACCGCCCGGTGACGCTCTGGACGGCCGCGCTCTCCGCGAGCCGCGCGGTCTCTGCTTCCTCTCGCAGTCGCCGCTCCGACTTCTGAGTCTCCGGTGACAGCCGCCGGGTGACCGCGAACGTGAGGGAAGCGAACACGCAGGCGACGAGGAACGGCACCCGGTACCCCACGTAGTTCAGCACGTACCCTGTCGCAAGCGGCACGACTACCGCTGCGGCGTGCTGCATCGTCAGCCCCATCGCCAGCGAGGGCGCCATATCCGCGGCGGGCGCCACCTTGCGAAGGTACGTTGCCGCGCCTATCGCGGAGAGCGGGAACATGAGTGTGTACGTTACGTAGCACAGCACGGCTACAACCACGTTGTCAATCAGCCCGTACCCGGCCAGCGCCACCACGTACGCCACGTTCACCACGGCAAGCATCTGCCGCTCACCATGCTTGTCCACCATCCGCCCCACCCAGGAACTGCTTAGCATCCCCAGGGTCGTCGCCGCGAGCAAGATCGCGGAGATCGCCGGCACCTGCAGGTTGAAGTGATGCACCAGCACCCACAGCCCGAAGGAGAAGAAAATCTGCTGGCGTCCACCGTCGAGCAGGCTCAGGAGGTAGTAATACTTGTACTCGCGCCGCAGCACTATCGGCTCGCGCCGGGCCGCTTCCGCCCTCAGTTCCCCGTCGTGCAGGTGAGGAAAGTTGTATATGGCCACCGCCGCGATAAGCGCGCACACGCCACTCAGGACGAACGTCGAGCTGTATCCCAGCCACCCGAAGTGAAAGCCCACAAGCACCACGAGCATCGCCAGAAGCGTCCCCGCGCTGTTGAAAGCCGCGAGCCTTCCGAGCACACCACCCGACCGACTCTCCACTGTCAAGCTCATGCCCAGTGCGGGCTGCGTCTGCAGCCACGTGTGATACCCCATTGAGCTGATCACGACCCACGGCGCGACGCCCCAGAACCCGCTCGCCGTGCCGAAAAAGCTGTACCCAACCGCGAGCAGCACGAGCGCCCCCGCAGTCAGCCTGGGAAGCGACAGCCTGTAGAAAAGTGCCGTAAGGAAGATGAGCAGGAAACCGGGTATCTCGCGGATCGCCGTGATGTACCCGAACTGCGACCCCGTCAGCCCCAGATCGTCCTCAAAGAAGTTCGCCACCACGTTCTGGTTCGCCGACATCGCAAAACCCGCTGCCGCCGTCGCGATCGTCGCCAGCGCGAACCCGCGTCCTACCGGCGTCCGCAGCCACGCCATAAGCCCCTGCTCCAACCGTCCCTCCTCGCGCCCAGCTCTGCATTTGCGGCGCCTACCACCCACCGAGAGCATCACCACCCGTGTCGCAGATATGCCGCTCTGAGACAACACAGCCCTCGTTCAGCGCATCGGATGGGCAGGCCCTCCGTGCCCCCTCGATACTCCGCGTACAACGCAGCCGCAGCCCCTAGTATACTCGACGCCCGCGCCTGTCCTCTGATGCTGATCTCTCACATCACCGGACAGCATCTGACATTCAAAGCGGCGCGAAGAATCGGCGGTCGAGCTCCTTTGCGTACCCAGCATGACGACGAGGTACTCTTCAAGCGCGGTTGGTGTCGCGGCACGCCCTTTGCCGAGGAGCGGCGTATCGCAGGAACAGAGCGTCACTTTCCCAAACATGAGCATGAGGACTGAGCGTGTGCCTGACATCAGCAGAGGATGTGCCGGATGACCCGCCGTCCACCCCGTAGACCATCGCGGCTGCCCACTGCGCACCGCGCGCGCAGCACGAGGGAGCACGCCAGCCGGCAGCCTCCAGCGTCGCCCCCCCTCACCAGGCAGTGCGAGGTGGAAGTCGCTCCTGGCCTGGAAGAGTTCGCGCGCGCGGAGCTGATGACGCGCTTCGGGAGGCATGCCACGGTCCAGGAGAGCACGAAGCCCGGCAATCTCCCGTTCACGTACACTGGCGAGCTATCGGAGCTCCTGACGCTACGCACCGCTGGAAGCGTCTACGTCGTGCGGCGTTTCCCCATACCTCGCCCGCTGGCGCTGCTGGGTCACCAGCACCTCACCGCGCTACTGGGTGTCATCCGTGAGGTGCTTGACCTTCACCGTTCCGCAGCGTTCCAGACCTTCCGCATCAGCGCCGCTGGCGAAGGCTCGCCCGTGTTCGACCGGCTGCGAAACGAGATCGCGGCACAGACCGGCCTCGCCGCGTCCCCTGAGGCCGGGGACCTGCTCCTGCGCGTACGGAGGCCCTCGGATGGCGATGGCTTCGAGGTCTCCGTGAGGCTCTCTCCCCGCCCCCTCTCCGCCAGGCCCTGGCGCGTGTGCGACTTGCCGGGTGCGCTAAATGCGAGCGTCGCGAGAGTGATGGTAGGGCTCACTCGTCCAAGTCCCGACGATGTCTTTCTAAACGTCGTCTGCGGCTCTGGAACGCTTATGGCGGAGCGGCTTGACTCCGCCCCGGCGAGGGAAGTCATTGGAGCGGACATTGACCCGGAGGCTTTGCGCTGCGCCCGTGCCAACCTGGAGGCGGCGGGGTACGGCGGCATTGCCCGGCTCGAGCGGTGGGACGCGGGGCAGATACCACTCCCGGATGCCTCCGTAACATCCCTCTGCGGCGACCTGCCATTCGGGCACCTCGTCGGCTCGCACCGTCTGAACGAGGAGCTATACCCCCGCGTGCTGGCCGAGACAGCCCGCATCGCCGTCTCCGGCGCGCGGCTCGTGCTGCTGACCAGCGAGGCGCGCCTCTGTGAGCGCGCCCTCGCTGACCACGCCGACCGCTGGTCCCAGGAGCGGACAATCCGATTTCAGATGGACAACATAAACCTCCGCGCGTACGTCCTTGTCCGGAAAGGCAACCGCCAGACAAGCTGATGAGACGTGTAGCCGTCGGTCAGAGCATGCCCTGAACGAGGTGGGGGACGAAAGCGGACAGGAGGACAGCCTGCTAGCGAACGACACCACTTCTAGCAAAGCTGCATCCCCTCAGGCAAAACTACCCCATTCGGTGGGGCGGTCTCCCGGATGCAGTTTGTACCCTTATGTCAGGATGGTTGGAGCCGGTGATCCGCTTGGGTAGGTAGGAGAGAGCGGGCGGATCACTTGCTCCAACTCTCCCGATTCCTGCAGGCTGAGTGCAGGCGACGCCCGGTCTCGCAACTTCCCATTCCGCTCCTTCCCGCCGCCCTTTAGACAGGGCCGGCACCCAAGGCGGGGAGCGCTGTCTAGAAGGGTACGTACATGAGCACCGTAGACTACAGGATACGTCTTGCAGCCACCAGCATAGCCACGCTTATGAAGGATTGGCCCGAGCTCAGTTGGGAGGATGTCCAGGGCATCAATCGCCACGTCGGCTTCTCTCCAACCATGGGCGGCGCTGGAACTCTCAATGCCCGCGGTGTGGGCACCGGCGGCAGCAAGCTGCGTCGCGCGGACCTCAAGGCAGCGTGGGAGCTGGCGCGAGAGATCAGCCGCGGCGATTACTCGTAGCTCGGCGCGCCGTTCCTCCCTTTGACAGATCGCATGAGAGGGCCTTAAGATGGGGGTGTCACATCGGGAGAGGTCCGAAGTGACGTTATTCCCGGGAGAGTTGCGTGGCTTTTGATAGCTTGTTGTTCCGCAAAGTGCTCGGCCAGTTTGCCACTGGCATCACGATTGTGACGACTACCCTGCCCAGCGGTGAGCCCTGGGCGATGACCGCCAACTCGTTTACCTCCATCTCGCTGGACCCGCCTATCGTGATGGTCGCCGTTAGCCACGGCCTTACCACGAACGAGGCCATCCGGCGCTCTGGTGCTTTCGCGGTAAACATCCTGCGCGCCGACCAGATAGAGCTCTCGAGGCGATACAGCCGCCGGGAGAGGCCGCCCGACCAGTTCGCCGACCTAGAGCTGCGCCGTGAGGTAACGGGCGCCCCCATTATCGAGGGCAGTCTTGGCTGGGTTGATTGCCGCCTGACGGACCTGACGGAGCAGGGGGACCACACCGTTTTCTTCGGAACCGTCCAGGCAATTGATCTTTCCGACCGCCTCGATGACCCGCTGCTGTACTACAACAGTACCTACGTGCGCATCCAGCCCGCAAGCTCGGATACCGAGGACCAGGACGATGCCCCCACAGCAAAGCTGCTCCTCGTAAACTCCGACTCCGCCACCTCGTAGAGACGTAGCACCGCTACGTCTGCGTATCCCGCGATGCAAGGCTCAATGCTTCCTGCCCCTGCGACCAGGCACATACGATGCAAAGCGGCACTGGCGATGCCGCACCCACCGTCCCGCAATGCGCGTCGAGGCGAGGTCATTCCTCGCTCAGCACAGATGTCGGGCCTGTTCTATTTCTCCGCGACGCTTGCTTCTCGTTGTTCCGGGCCGGCGCCAGCGGAGACCGCTACCCCAACCGTGCGGGGGCGCACATCGAGCACATGCATCTTGTCCAGAGGCACCCAGACCGGGGAGTAGGTCCCTCGCCTCAACTGCCGTTCCGGCCAGAACTCCGGTCCGGACCCCGTGCCAAACTCTCCGCCGACGATGCTCGCGCGGTAGAAGAACTGCTCACCGCCGTCGAGTTTCAGTACGAACAACAGCGCGTCCAGGGTGACATCAACGCCCAACTCTTCCCTGGCCTCGCGCACCGCCGCCCGTTCCGGCGTCTCGCCCTCTTCGATACCGCCGCCAGGGAACACGTAGTACGTCCTTCCGTCGCGCACTCGCTTTATCAGCGCCACCCGGCCCCCTCGTACAATGACCACCCTGCCGCTCCCCACCTCAGGCACATCTCCCCAGCATCCAACCCTCGACTTCTCGGATCTGCTCCTCGTCCGGCTCGCCCGACTCGCGGTATCCTAGCACGATGTTCAGCATTCCGAACAAGCCTACCACAGCATCGAACGGATCTTCCCCATCTGCGGAGGGACCAAAGCCGTTCTGAATCGCTTCGCTGAGGACAGGATCGAGTCCCACCTCCGCGGTCTCGGCCCAATGGAGTAGTGCTGGTCCGTTTCGCTGTCTTCCTTGTTGCGACCGCTTGCCCCACTTCTCGCCACTCGCACCGGCGTAGAACCTGACACCCAGGTGGCCGTAGAACTCAGCCGGATAGGTTTCCGCTATGACCGACTGTCCAGGTTCCAGTAGAGTTTGCAGCTCTCCTTCGAAAGGCCATACCTTCACTCTCGATCGGTCCGAGATCAGGGCTGGAACAACGACCTCCTGCCAGCCCAGGATTGCGGCCTTGCCTACCTGTTTGCCGCCTAATGTCCAGAACATGGGTGATGCTTTGCCACGTCCGCTGTGTCCCTGATCGCAGCGGCGAAGCAGATCATCCATACTCCGTACGCCGAGCCCCGCCACGAGGTGCTCCTGTTTCTTGTTTCCTGGTGCTTGAGGGTAAAACGGACGATGCGGACTGATCTCCTCAGCTGTTTCCGCGACCCTGAAGAAGTCGGCCCACCTACCCTGTCCGAGCTCAGGCAGTAGCGCTACGAAATCCGTTATGCCAGCTCGTTCGGCATACAGAGACGGCACGCCAATCGGGAAATCGAAGCCAAATAGTATGGCGCCTTGTTCGCCGGCCATAGACCTCATGCGGTTGACGAGAGTTGTTGCAACACCTACTGGCTCTGGCGGCAGTGCTCGGTATCGTCCTCCCTCCAACGTAGCACGAGCCATCCAGCGCTTTCCGGGGGCCGACCCCCAGTCTGCGTGTACCACGAGCGCAGGCAGTGGAGAGAACGGTCGGGCGGGCATGGAAACCTCCTGAGACTCTAAAGCTGACGGCGATGATAGACTACCACAGGGGGGCGTGGACAATTGGTGCTTACTTGTCCACGCCGTAGTGACGAGGATTGGACCTTTGCGCGGACTATCACGACAGCAGGGAATCGCTTGATACGGCGGGTCGTGCTTGCGACGCTCGCCCTCATGGCGGCGTACGCGGTCTACGAGTACGTGCGGATACATCGCACCCTCCAGGCCGCCGACCTGCCCTCCATACCGCTCGATGCTCGGCTCCGATACCCTGGGGCCGGGGCGTCGCGCGCGCCGTACACAGTCGTGGTGGTGGGTGACAGCACAGCGCAGGGCATGGGCGCGAGCTCAGTTGAGCAGAGCTTCGGCGCGGTGGTGGCCCGGTCGCTCGCTGAGAGCGGCGGACGGGATGTGGAGTTGCTCAACCTCGGCGTCTCCGGCGCCACGGCGCGAGACGTACCGTCGAAGCAGATTCCGAGGTTGCGCGGACTCTCTCCGGACCTCATCCTGCTGAGCGTGGGCGCGAACGATGTCACCGGCTGGACCTCAACGGAAGAATACCTGGCTCAGATGGAGGAGATTATCCGCCAGCTACGAGCTACCGGTGCGGATGTCGCGGTGCTCGACGTGCCCGCGATAGTTACTGCCCCACTTCTGCCGCTCCCCGCGCGACTTGTCTTCGACGTACGGACACGCCGCTTCAACGCCGGGCTGCAGGCGCTGAGGGACCGCCATGCCTTTCTTCTCGTGCCCATCTACGAGCGCACACGGGAACCATTCGAGCGAGACCGTGCCAACTTTGCCGCCGACGGCTACCACCCCTCATCAAAGGGCTACGCGCTCTGGGCCGAGGCGACCCTCGCCACGCTGCAAGGGCTTGCGGAGTAGTGGTGCGGTCGCGCCACTACCAGCCGATACACCCTAAGCCAGTGCGAATGCCTTCTGCACAGTGTTCGCGAGGATATCCGCTATGGCGAGCGAGGAGGTAGCCGCGGGCGAGGGGGCGTTGCGGACATGCAGCGTGCGGCCCTTGTGGTTGACGACGAAGTCGTCCACGAGCTCGCCGTGGAAGTTCAGCGCCTGCGCACGCACGCCCGATGGCCCAGGCTCCATGTCCTCCATCCGCAACTGTGGCATGTACTCGCGCAGAGCTGAGAGGAACGCGGCCTTGCTGAAATCGCGGTACATCTCGTCGAAACCCATGCGCCAGAACTTGAATGCGAGCTTGCCGAAGCCGCGGTACGTGAGCGTCTCCAGCAGGTCCCCAGGCTTGATCTGTAGCTTGCCGTATCCCTCCCGCGCGAACGCGAGAACCGCGTTCGGACCGAGCCATACCTCCCCATCCATCCGGCGCGTGAAGTGGACTCCGAGGAACGGGAAGCGCGGGTCGGGCACGGGGTATATCATCCCACGGACCATATCTTTCTTCTCAGAGCGCAGCACGTAGTAGTCACCGCGGAACGGTACGATCTTCGGGTCTTCCGGGCCGCCCGTCATCTTTGCCACTCGGTCGGAGTACAGGCCCGCGCAGCTCACGACGTACTCAGCCTCCACCGTGCCCGACGGCGTCTGCAGCTCATACAGGCCACATCGCTCCTGTATCGCTGTCACCTCGTGGTTGGTGAGTATCGCGCCGCCCCGGTCGGTTACCTCCCGCGCGTATGCCTGCGCGACCTGCACATAGTCCACGATGCCGGTTGTGGAACAGTACAGCGCCTGGATGCCCACGCAATACGGCTCCAGCTCGCGCAGCCGCTCAGGGCCGATGAGTTCCAGACCAGGCACGCCGTTCGCCTGGCCGCGCTCGTGCAGATTGTGGAGGCGGGGCAGCTCTTCCTTCCTCGTTGCTACAATCACCTTGCCACACAGGTCGTACGGGATGTCATGCTCGTCGCAGAAGCGCAAGAGCCGCTCCTTCCCCGCGACGCACGTTTTGGCCTTTAGCGAACCCGGCGCGTAGTAGATGCCGGAGTGGATGACGCCGCTGTTGTGCCCCGTCTGGTGCCGGGCGATCTCGCTCTCCTTCTCGAGCACCACGAGCTTGAGCCCCGGCTGACGGATGAGCAGCTCCATCGCCGTCGCTAACCCGATAATGCCTCCCCCGATGATCGCTATCTCCGCCCGGTGATCCGCCATCTACCCTACTCTCCCTTGCCTGTAATGAACCCCCAGGACGCCAGGAGCGCCAAGATCTGACGGGATATTACGCTGGACGAGTCCAGCAGGCTACTCCTGCCCTATCTCACCGCATCTGACGATATCACGGTTCGATGCCTCTTGCGCTGAAGAATCGACTTGCCACGTTCAGTATTCCATAAAAGGGAGCGGCTTGGCTCACCTCTGAGCTCGGTTTGATGAGTATCCTGCAGTTATTCGTGGGCCGCGATTCGCCGCGTCTGTTAGCTCCAGCATCTGCAGAAGCCGTGGTGCGGTAAATGCTTGCTGCCACCGTTGAGGAGAGGAGCTTCGACTTGAGACTGAGAGTAATCGCGCTACTGATAATGCTCGTTGGAGTGGCGTGTGGCGGTGGCTCGCGACAGGCTTCACGGACGGCTTCCCCGACCGCTCCCATAACAGCCGGGGCGCCAACGGCGCAGGTGGGCGTACCGACCGCCGGTGCGGGGCAGGCGACGAGTGTGGTAGTGACCGATGCCTTGCCCACCGACGGCCCCACGGCAGCCGCCAGCCCGGTTGTGGATACTGCGCCCACCGTCACGGCAGCGGTCGGGCCCGCGGCGACGGCGACTGTTGGGGAGCCGACAGCGGCCGCTACGGACACTGCCGGGCCTGCAGACACCGCGGGGCCTGTCGAGATGCGGTACAAGTACAGGCCGGGGCAGGAGTTGGTGCAACACGTGAACTTTGGGTTCACGATAACTCCGCAGCAGGATGACGGCGAACAGGAACCGGTCAAGACCGGCGTAAACACTACGCTGAACCTCACCATCAAATCGGTCGCGCGCGACATCGCCACTATCGTGGCTGAGTACACGAAGATAGGCACGACCCTGAACGGCAGGTCTGCTGGAAACCCCAATCTTCCCAGGGACGTGCTTCGACAGCTGACACAGACGTACCAGGTAGATGACTTGGGCAACATACGCTCCGTCAAGTTCGCATCTCCACAGGCTCAGGCACTGCAGACAACCCCCGCGCAGGGGGCAGCATCCCCCTTCGGACCTATCCTGCCTGAGAGACCGATAGCGCCGGGCGACAAGTGGACAGCGAAACAGAAGGCTACGAACGGAAAGAACGCACCCCAGGTGACGAGCGATTACACATTTGTCGGCTACGTCCAGCAGGGTGGTAAGAACCTCGCGCGTATCAGGATGAACTTCACGGTTCCCAGAGTGCAGACCGCGCAGGGAGCCGAGTTCGCTGGTAAGGGCACTCAGACGTTCCTGTTCGACCCCGAAGCAGGCCGCATGGTTTCGATGCAGGGCAATATGACGGGCAACCTCGTCCTCAATGTCCGAGGAAACACAACCAGGGCAAAAGCGGTCTACAACTTCGACTCCATGATGGAGGAGCGCCGGTAGTTATCACCGCCCGTGTAAACCTGCAAGCCAATATAGACCACGACGACCACCGCGAACGCTGCCTCCCGGCGTGAGGAGCGACGAGCGTGCGTCAGGGTGCTCACCAAGTCGTCCTTACGTACCCACCGCCAGCACCCTCCTCGCGGCGTGGGAGTTTGCGAAGAGCATCTCGTCCAGCACGGCGGGTGGCATGCCCAGATGCGGGCAAACCTCTTCCACGAAGGGCCGCTCGAGCTCTTCGTACCGGCTCGGCTGCGACACGTACCGGCGCTGTATGCCTTCGTCCAGCCCGAAACCGTCCCGCAGGAGCGATTGGATGCGCGAGTCGAACGCTATGAGGTTCTGTGACGCGCCCAGGTGGTTGAGGTAGTCGCTCGCGCTCTTCATGCCGAACCCCGACACAACGCTTACAAGCTTCGCGCGCGCCGCCCGCTCCCTTTCCCGACTCGCGTTGCTCCACTCGGGCGGTCCGGGCAGTAAAGGGTGCAGCATCTCCCTCAGACGGAATACGCCCTCCTGCACCAGTTTGGGCGAGCAAGCGGCCTGTACTATCTGCCGCGCCTTTACAGAGGGAGCGGGGGCATTGGCGCTGGCGTAGCGCACACCATTCGCAGCGAGGATTCCGTGTACGTGCCACTGAGCGCTGAGCATGTCCGTCCGCGCCAGAGGGATCAGCACGTCGAGGCGGAGCAGGCCGATGTCCCCGCTCTCCCACATCCGCTCGGCCGACCGCCGTCCCCCTACCACTGCGAGCTGGGTGACGAGCTCCAGCCACAGCCGGTCGCGACTCTCAGTGAGCCACCTGCCGGGTGTCCAGGGGGCTGGCAGGGGGAATCGTTCCGTGATAAGGCTGAAACGCGCGAGGTCGCCCGGCTGAAGGACGACCCGCCCTTCGAGTACTCGCATTCTACCCCTGTCTGGCCTCTATCAACGAGAGAGCACCGATACTCAGGAACGGCATAGCGGAGGAACCGGACTGCATACCTGCCTCCGCACCAGTGCTGATCCCTCTGTACTCTCTGTGGTACCTTACTGTGCTCCGTGGTGAAGACTCAAGGCGTAGCCCCCGGCTGGCTGGTTGGCACTGGGCCGAGTTTATCACAAGGCCGCGGGGCGGAACGGCACTTCCGGCGGTATAATGTGTCGGACAAGACACCTGTGGAGAGGCGGATACAGGACATTGGAAGAAACGACCACTATTACCCAAGGCATGGTTGTGCGCACTGTGGACCTTGAGCGCCTCTGTCAGGAGCACGACCCCCGCGCCGTCGAGTTCGCGTGCTTCCTGCTGCACAGCTCGAAGGGGGACGCGGCGCTCGCGGCGTACAGGGCGATTGACGGCATGTTCGACGACCCCGCGATGCGCATGATGCAGCGCGAAACCGCCGAGTGCGTGCGCGAGGTGGCTCTTGCCGCTCAGCACCTGCACCTCACAAACCGCATAGAGCAGGCTATCGAGAAGTGCTGGTCCCGCCCCGACTCCGGGCAGGATTCGCAGGCGTGAGGGCGGGTTCCAGCCGATCATTCTGATACTTACGCTGGCGGCATCCCGGCTTGCAGCTCGTGAGTGGCGTCGGAGCTCTGCTCCGCAAGACCCAGCCTCCGGTAGAGCCGCTCCAGGGGCCTGGGCGCCCACCAGTTCCACCGTCCCAGCAGGCGCATGGTCGCTGGAACCAGCAGCGCTCGGATAATCGTCGCGTCTATAACCACCGCGAGCCCCATACCCAGACCTATTGCCTTGATTATCACCGTCTCCGCAAGCCCGAAGCTGAAGAACACAACCGCCATGATGGCTGCCGCGCCCGTGATGAGCCGCCCGGTTCGCTCCAAGCTCTGCGCCACCGCCAGCGTGTTGTCGCCTGTGCGCTCCCACTCTTCCTTGACGCGGGCCAGAAGTAGCACCTCGTAGTCCATCGAGAGCCCGAACAGGATGCAGAACATCAGCACTGGGGTGCTCGCCTCGATCACGTTTGGGGTGAAGTTGAGCACTCCCGACAGATGGCCCTCCTGGAAGATCCATACGAGGGCGCCGTACGAGGCGCTGATGGATAGAAAGTTCATCAGCACAGCCTTCAGCGGCAGCAATACAGAGCCGAGTAGCAGGAAGAGGACGAGGTACGTCGCCACGACTATGAACAGCACCGCGACTGGCGCGTCCTCCGCGATAGCGTCCACGTAGTCGAGGTTGTACGCGGCCTGACCCGTCAGAAGAAGCTCTCCTCCCGCGGGAGTGGGTAGAGCGCGCACAGAGCGTATCAGGTCACGCACCTCTTCGGTGTCCGGACCGAGGGCAGTGTAAGCCGTGAGCGCCACGACATGCGCCCCAACCGATTGCCTCACCGCTTCCGCAACCTGTGGGGGCAGACTCTCCCGTAGCCCGGTCAGCAGCCGCTGGTATCCCTCGCGTGGAATGGAGGGGTCCAGGTCCACCACGCTCTCCACTCTGGTGACGTTCGGTAGCTGGGCCAGGCGGCGGCTTGTGTCGTAGAGGTAGCCTATCCGCTCCGGTGTGAGTGGGGAGCCCTGTGGGTAATGCGCCACGACCGTCACCTGGTTCGTGTCCCCACCGGGGAACTGCTCGCGCAGCAGCTCGATTCCCCTGCGTGCCTCCGCGGTCTCCGGTAGCATCGTGATGTCGCCCCCACCGAGGCGCATGCCTAGCGCGGGCGTGCCGAGCCCGAGCAGCAGGAGCGCGACGGGGACCAGCACCCACCACGGTCTTGCCATCACCGCCCCTGCCATCCGGTGCCAGAAGCCCCGCCCTGCCATAGGGCGTTCAGGATGGATGAACGGCACCCGCAGCGAGTTGATGCGGGCGCCGCTGAGAGCCAGCAGCGCGGGCAGCAAGGTCAGAGCGTACACGACGGCCAGCGCGACAACTACCGTGCCGGCCAGTCCCATCGAGCCGATGTTCCCCAGGCTGAAGAACATCAGGCCCGTCAGCCCAATTGCAACGGTGAGTCCCGAGAACACCACGGCCCGTCCCGCCGTCGCCATCGCCACCGCAAGTGCCTCGGGCACGGGACGGTTGCGAACCTCTTCCCGAAAGCGGCTCACGATGAAGAGCGAGTAGTCTATCGCAACGCCGAGGCCTATCATCGTGACGATGTTCGTGGCGTATACGGAGACATCCATGACGCGGGCGAGCAGGAGGGTGGCCGCGAAGCCACCTGTGACTGCGAGCGCGCCCACACCGAGCGGCAGGCCCGTGGCGACGAGCGAACCGAACACGAGCAGGAGCATCAGGAGCGCGAGCGGCAGGCTCACCAGCTCCGCACGCCGCAGGTCCGTGTCCGCTGTCTCGTTGAAGTCGTGGTTAGCCGCGATGCTGCCCGCGCCCAGCACCTCCAGACCGTGTGGTCGGATCTTCTCCCTAAGCTCCGCGTAGATGTCCTGCAGCCGGGCCTCCTCGGCGTCCTTCAGCTCCACCGTGGCAAAGGCGCTCCTGCGGTCGCGGGAGATCATGCGGACCGCGGACGTGGGAGTGTCGTATGGCGTGCGGATCGCTGTCACATTCGGGTCTCGGCGCAAGGGTTCGAGCGCCCGGAGCATCTCCTCGCGGAAAGAGGGGGCTGTCGCCGAGAGCCTGTCGCTCCTGAACAGCAGCGTGAAGCTGGGTGGCCTGGATGGCAGCTCCTGTTGCAGCAGGTCGGCAGTGCGTCCCGCCTCGGTGCCTTCCTCGAACTGTCCGACCGACAGGCTGCCGCCTAGACCGAGCAGGATGACCATCACCGCCACGACGAGTGAGAGCAGCGACGCAGCGAGCACTGCCCAGCGTCGCCTGTATACCAATCGTCCCCAGGCTGCAACATGCAGATTACCTCCGTCTTCGGCTAGACTCCGCGCCACGCCCGCGAGACACAGGTTGGTCCTGTGGCTACCGGCAGTCGTGGCTACATTACCAATATAGCGTCCAGTCTCCGCGTATACTGACCTGAGTAGCTGTCCGGGGAGAAGTATATGGCAGAACTGCGCTGGCATTCGGCTGCGGACGTCGCGGCGTGCGTGAGTATGAGGGATGTGCTTGGAGCGGTGCGCGAGGGCTTCGCGGCTTTCTCCGACCGCTCGGCTGTAGCGCCCGTGCGTACGGTACTCCCTCTGCCCGAAGGCACGACTCTCATGATGCCCGCGGCGCTCCCGCGGCAGGGGATCACTACAGTCAAGGTCGTCTCCGTGTACCCGAACAACTCCGCGCGCGGGTTGCCTGCCATACTCGGCCTCGTCGCCGTGCTCGACGCCGGCACGGGAGAGCCGCTGGCGCTAATGGAGGGCGCGTACCTTACGGGTCTGCGCACAGGAGCGGCATCCGGCGTTGCGACGGATTTGCTCTCCCGTCCGGACGCGCGCGTTCTCGGCCTCGTCGGCACGGGCTTCCAGGCGCGCTTTCAAGCGGAGGCGGTAGCGGCGGTTCGTGCAATCGAGGAGGTCCGGGTGTACGGCCGGGACGCACAGAGATGGTCGTGCTTCGTATCCGAGCTGCGCGATTATCTGCGGGAGCGCGGTTACGCCATCGAGGTGCGCGCGGCTATGAACCCTGCCGATGCTGTCGAAGCGGCGGATGTTGTATGTGCCGCAACAAGCTCCTCCACGCCCGTGTTCGAGGCCGCGAGTATCAAAGCAGGTACCCACATCAACGGCGTGGGCAGTTACACCCTCGCCATGCGCGAGGTCCCGCCTGAACTCATCCGCCGGGCGAGGGTGTTCGTGGATTCACGGGAAGCCGCGGAAGCTGAGGCTGGTGACCTGCTGCCCGAGGTGGAGAGCGGACGTCTGTCCTGGTCCTCCCTGCCGGAGATAGGGGAGGTGCTGCTCGGCACGAGGACGGGGCGAGAGTCTCCTGACGAGGTCACGTTCTTCAAGAGCGTGGGGCTGGCAGTGCAGGATGCCGCCGCGGCTGGACTGGTAGCCAGGCGCGCTCGCGAGATGGGGTTGGGGCAGAGGCTTGCCCTGTGATACAGCATCAGGACTTCGACCGACCGGGACGGGAGCGCCGGCGGGGTTCGCTTTTGAGAACCGAGGGTATCTGTTTGTGCAACAGAACTCACGTGTGCGGGCTGCGAGTCCCGGATTGCCGCGCTATGTGGTAGGCTGTGGGACCGATGTCGGCGCATATGGTTCTGAGTACGGGGAGAGGTTATGGGCTACACGGACGAGAATCTGGGCGGGGCGGCCACGGAGATAAAGCAGTATATCTATGACTCCACCATCTTCGAGACGGACCCGCAGCCGCTGAAGGGCGACGCGTCCTGGTGGGCGGACCAGGTTGGCACCGTTCCTGAGGAGACGCGCGACGGCCTCGAGGAGCTGGTTAGTGCGAATACCCTGATTAAAGATGGGGAAGGCGAAGATGCGACGTACATCTACGTCCCGATGACCGTCGTGAGCCCGGAGCTCCACGGCAGGCGCGAGCCGGAGCAGTCGTGACGGAGGAGGTTCTGATGGCGCTCTGCTCCCCGGTCTGGCCTGCAACACTCGCTGTGGTTGCGCAGGGACACACGGGGAGAGGGCGCGACGCGTGAGGGGGA
The DNA here is from genome assembly GCA_016781845.1 of Rubrobacter sp. Lineage (GTDB taxonomy): Bacteria > Chloroflexota > Chloroflexia > Thermobaculales > Thermobaculaceae > JADDPP01. The sequence continues at coordinate 16,349 of JADDPP010000443.1, read as the reverse complement.
ACGTGATGCGCGAAGAAGGAACCTCACCTCTTTATGGTGGCATCGAGGCCGGTGGCACGAAGTTCGTATGCGCGGTGGGGAGCGGACCCGAGGATATGCGCGCCGAGACGAGGTTCGCGACTACAACGCCTGACGAGACCATTGGCCGCGCAATCGAGTTCTTCAGCGAGCAGCGGCGGCAACTGCCGCTCACCTCGATTGGCATCGGTTCCTTCGGTCCGGTAGACCCCGACCCGGCATCGGCCACCTTCGGTCGCATAACAACCACCCCCAAGCCGGGATGGGCGAACACCGAGTTCGCCGGGACGATGGAAAAAGCTCTCGGGCTCCCGGTTGGCTTCGACACCGATGTGAACGTGGCTGCTTTGGGCGAGCACCGCTGGGGCGCGGCTCGGGGGCTGGATACGTTCATATATCTTACCGTCGGCACAGGCATAGGCGGCGGTGGAGTGACGAATGGCAAGCTGATGCACGGGCTGATACACCCGGAGATGGGTCACGTCCGCATCCCACACGACTGGAAGACGGACCCTTTCCTTGGCTCCTGCCCATACCACGGGGACTGCTTGGAGGGGCTGGCATCTGGGCCGGCGCTACAAGGGCGGTGGGGCCAGCGCGGGGACACTCTGCCCGGCGACCACCCGGCATGGCCCCTGCAAGCTCAGTACCTCGCTCTTGCATTGGTGAACTTCATCTGCACCGTGTCACCACAGCGAATCATCATGGGGGGTGGGGTTATGGAGCAGCGCCAGCTCTTTCCACTGGTTCGGCGCAAGGTGCAGGAATTGGTCGGCGGGTACGTGCAGGCACGGGAGGTCCTTGAGGATATTGACGCCTACATCGTCCCCCCGGCGCTCGGCAATCGGGCAGGCGTGCTGGGGGCGATAGCGCTGGCCCAGCATACGGTTGGGGGCCAGTCCTCCTAACGGGCAGGCAGAGCCCTCGAAAGCCGCCGCTCGGTGGCAGGCGTGGCTACGGGGTACGGGAATCTGAGCTCGCCTGCCGGGCGACGAGGGCGCTCGCCTCCAGGCAGAGACGAAGGAGCTGTGCCAGGCCGTCGCGTATCGGGGGGACGTGGATGAACTCGTGCACGGTGTGTGCCTGCTCGCCAATGGTCACGCCGACACACACGGCGGGTATGCCGAGGCTGATCGGCACGTTCGCGTCCGTGCTGGACACCTGATACTGTGGCTCCAGCCCCACCCAGGAGATGGCCTCGTCCGCGAGTTGCACCAGGGGATCGCTGCGGTCTCGTGTTCCCGCTGGCCTCTCCCCAAGCACCTCGATCTCCGGGCGCAGCCCCTCCCCCGCGCAGCGCTCGACCACCTGCCGCACCTGCTCGGTCAGCCGGTCGAGCGCCGGGACATCCGTCGAGCGCATGTCAACTATCGCGGCAGCCATCGGGGCGATCGTGTTCACGGAGGTTCCGCCCTCGATGACGCCGACGTTGTAGGTCGTCTTGGGATCGCGCGGCACTTCGAGCTCGGCGATGGCGGCGATGATCCTGCCCAAACCGTGTATAGCGCTCGGCTTCCCGAAGTCACCGTACGAGTGTCCTCCCGGACCCTGAACGGTCACGCGCCATCGTCGCGACCCGACAGCGCCATGCGTGATGTGGCCCAGGCGTCCGTCAATCACGATTACGGCCCCAAGATGCTCGCAGTACCGCTCCACCGCCGCTCGTGCGCCGCGCAGATTTCCGAGTCCTTCCTCTCCTACGTTTGCGACGGCGACTATGTCCACGGCTGTCTGTAGCTGTAGCTCGTCGAGTATGCCCAGAAGGCCGACCATCGCGGCGACGCTGGTGCTGTTATCCCCTATTCCCGGACCGCGCAGGATGTCGCCGTCCCGCTCGACGTTGATAGGAGTATCAGCCGGGAATACCGTGTCGGTGTGGGCCAGGAGCATCAGCACCGGCAAATCGGGCTGGCTCCCGCGTCGGGCGTACACGTTGCCTACCGCGTCCATCTCCGGGTGGTAGCCTCGTTCAGCGAGGAGCGACGCCACGAGCTCGGCCCGCCTCTTCTCGCTTCCCGTAGGGGCGGGCGTCTCGCAGATTCGCGTCGCCAGTGCTGCCACCGCTTCAACTTGATGGGATGCGGCGGCCCGCAGCCGGTCCAACTCAGGCTGTGTCACTGTCATAACGACTCCTCCGAAGATGAGTAGGCTAGGCCTTGGCCAGGTATCTGTCCAGGAACGCCGCGGTGGCTTCCGCGGCGTGTATGCGGTTCGGCAGCTTCACCAGGCCATGCCCCTCGTCCTCGTAGCGCAGGTACTCCACGAAGCAGTCACGGGAGCGCAACCCCTCCACTATCTGCTCCGCCTCGCCAACGGGTACTCGCGGGTCGTTCGCGCCGTGGATGACGAGCATCGGCGCCTGTATGCGTTCTATGTGGTTTATGGGGCTGATGCTCTGCAGGAACTCCCGGTCCTCCTCGAGGCTGCCGTACTCCGCCTCGCGCAGCCTCCGCCGCCATGGGCCTGTGTTCTCGAGGAACGTCACGAAGTTCGCTATGCCAACCGTGTCCACTGCCGCCGCCCACAGCTCCGGATACGTGGTGACAGCCGCCAGCGTCATGAAGCCGCCGTAGGAGCCACCCATTACGGCTATCTGGTTCTCCGGCGCCGTTCCCGACTGCACGAGCCATTGCACCGCCGCTTCTAGGTCCGCGACGGAGTCCATCCGCTTGCGCACGTCGTCCAGGTGTGTGTACGCCCGTCCGTAGCCCGTGCTGCCGCGCACGTTGGGCACGAGCACGCCGAACCCGCGGTGCACGAGGTACTGTATCGTCGGATTGAGCACCGGACGGGCCTGCGACTCCGGCCCCCCGTGGACGTGTACCACCACTGGCACGGGAAGCTGAGCGCCCTGTGGCAGGTACAGGAACGCGGGTATCTGCAGGCCGTCGAAGCTGGGATAGCGCACGAGTTGCGGGTCGGAGAGCGCGGAGGAGGGGATGCCCGCCTGCGAGGCGCGGGTTACCTGTCGCGTGGCTCCAGACGCGGTATCTACGGCCCAGACGTTCGCGTTGCGCGTGGGAGATTGCAGTGAGAACACCAGCAGCGAGCCGTCCCTGGATAGATTCAGCCCCGTCACGACGCCGTCGGGCAGTCCCCTCGCCTCCACATGCTCTCCATCCACGCTCAGGTTGAGGCGGCTGTAGCCGTCTTCGTTGATGGTATATGCCACCGCGCGCCCGTCAGCGCTCGCCACCAGTTCCTCGGCATCCCACTGATGCTCCGCCAGCCATGTCAACTCCCCGGAGTTCAGGTTGATGCGCGCGGGTGCGAGAAACTCTCGCTCCTGGTCTGAAATCAGAAGCACTGTATCCTCGCCAGCAAAGCACGCGCTCTCGTACTGGGCATCGCCCTCGTGGGGAGTGAGCAGGCGCGCGTCCCCGCCCTCGGTAGGCAGCAGGTACAGGTCGTTGTTTGAGGGTGTATGTATCCGGGAGAGGAGCAGATGCCGACCATCGGGGCTCCACCCGACGACGGCGTTCGTGCCGTCGTGCTGCAGCACCATTCGAGGGTCGCCGTCGAGCGGGCGCACGTACACGTCGAAGTACCTGCGGTCGCGCTCGTTCGACGTGTAGGCTATCCGGCTTCCATCCGGGTCCCAGGCTCCCCACGTATGTATAACATCCGGCTCAATCGCCAGAGGGCGTGACTCGTCTCCGCGGGGCGAGAGCTCGTACAACCCCTGCCGCTCGTTCCCGCCCTCGTCCATGCCGTACAGTATTCGGTCACCCTTCGGTGAGTAAGCGAGGGTTGATACCCGCTCGGGATGAAAGGTGAGTTGCTCCGGCCAGCCCCCCTCGACGGGAACGCTCCACACCTGGGGCACGCCCGTTACGTCGAACAGAAACGCGATGTGTGAGCCGTCCGGGCTCGGACTCGGCGCGACGGCAGTGCGCACGTTGAGGAAGCGGGAGAAGTCGTAACGGGGCAAGGGGTACCTCCTGGTGTGATACGAGAACGCCGCCAGCTTTACCAGCGCCGTGAGATTGACAGGACACCGTGCTACCTGGGCGTGCGGTGTTACATCGCAAGAAAAGGTCCGGGTGGTCCCTCCTGGATGTAGGGGGCACCGGTGGCTGCGGATACGACGCTTGGGCACTTGAGGACGGTTTCAATGTCGTTGCCGGTGGTGGGTAGACATACCCCAGATGGTGCGTACAACGTCTCTACGGATGTTGTTACCCTCCGCGTCCTCGTGTGACCGCCAACCAGTTGCCGTAAGTGGGAGGCGTACGCCGCCTATGCTGACTTTACAATCTCCCTAAAGGCCATTGCTCATACCTTGCAACGAGTGCGGTGTCTTTTCGATACTGCTCCGTATGGATAGATTGACCGCCCCACCCTCAGGCCGTGCAGCTCAGCGCTCACAGAGTGTTGGGGGCGATGGGATTCGGGGTGCGTGCAAGGGGCGTGCAGGGCTTATTGCGGCTTCGCGCGCTGTCCTCCTGGCGGTGGTGGTTGCGCTGTGCCTCACCTCGTGCGCGGGTGGGTCTGTGCGGGCGGGACGCGCACCTGGCACCGCCCAGCCGAGTGCCCGGTCAGCTACTTCGGTGAGTACGGCCACTCTACGGGTCCAGTCCACGCCTGCCCTTCCTGTTGCGCAACCGACGGCGCCCGCCAATGACCAGGCCGCCTGGACACCCACGACGGCTGCGGTCCTAACACAGGCGCCTACTGTCGCTGCCGCTATAACCACAACGGGCAGGGTGGAGTCCCAACTGGCAAGGAAGATGGCGAGGCGCTGGGATACTATCGCGACCGCCGCCACTCCTACGTCGGTTGACACACCTACTCGTGTGCCGCCGACCGCCACCCAAAAGCCTACCCGCACGCCTACGCCCCGCCCTACGAACACTCCGACCCCTGAGCCTACAGAGCCTCCGTCCCCAACGAACACACCCGTCGCTCCGACTTCGACCCCGACTCCTTCGACCACGGCGCACAGCCACTTTCATGGCTCCATACTGCGGATAGACGAGCGGACACGCGACCGCATGACACCTTCCTCCTGGCGACCGGGTTGCCCTCTCCCCATAGAGGACCTTCGCCTCCTGAGTGTGGACTACTGGGGATTCGACGGTGAGGAGCACCGGGGCGAGCTCGTTGTACACGAGGACGAGGCAGATTCCGTTCTGTGGGTGATGCGCCGGTTGTTCGAGGCGCGTTTTCCCATCGCTCAGATGCAGCTCGTGGATGCGTACGGCGGCGATGACGACAGCTCGATGGCCGCGAACAATACCTCTGCGTTCAACTGCAGGGAAGTGACGGGACGCCCCAGTGTCTGGTCGGAGCACTCCTATGGACGGGCAATCGACATCAACCCTATCCAGAACCCGTATGTGATGGGCGGTACGGTCCTACCGCCTGCTGGAGAGCGGTACGTGGACCGGTCGCTGGACGCTCGCGGGATGATATATCGCGACGGCCCGGTGGTGCGCGCCTTCAGGGAGATAGGCTGGAGTTGGGGCGGGAACTGGGACTCTCCCAAAGACTACCAGCACTTCTCCGCGACGGGACGCTGACCTGAAAGTCACCTCTTCGGCACGACCATAACGATCTGTGACCGCGTGTCACTGCGCACGAACCTTATCTGGAGCCCTTCGACGCACTGCGGCTCTTGCAGCTCACAGGCTCGACGAATGCCTCGAATGGTACAATCGGCGGCGACTGCACCCGACGGCATTCAAAGCGACGATCCCGTGTGAATCGCGTGTTCTGAGGGCCATCTCCATCTGGCTCAGCGAGGAGGAGCAAGTATGACGAGTACAGAAGCCGTTCGAGACCGCATAGCTTTTCTGCGGGGCCTGAGGGCCGTACGGCAGTTCCGGGCCGAGCCCGTGCCACAGTATGTGCTCGACGACGTGCTTGAGGTAGCGCGCTGGTCCGGCAGCGCCCGCAACATACAACCGTGGGAGCTCGTTGTGGTTCGCGACCGGGAAGCTCTGCGGTCCTTATCTGGTGTGAGGGGCTACGCCGGGCATCTCGCGGGCGCGCCGGTGGGGATCGTGCTCGTGATGGCGGGGGAGAACGCTGAGCAGGAGACGTACGACGAGGGGCGTCTCAGCGAGCGCATCATGCTGGCTGCTGCCGCACACGGGGTGGGTTCGAGCATCGGCTGGTTTTCAGGTGATGGGCGATCACACGCCAAGAGGATGCTCAGTATTCCAGAGGAGCGGCTGGTGCGCACTGTCATCAGCCTGGGCTACCCCGACGAGGAGGCAAGGCGCGGGCGGCCGAGGGCAGAGCAGGCGCGAAAGCCACTGTCAGAGATCGTCTACGAGGAGGAGTACGGCCAGCGCGGGGATGTTTGAGCGCTGTACGTAATGTGTGCGACCGCCGAGAGTGGGAGGGGTGTTCTGCCCGATGGTACACGCACCCAACTGCTCAGCTTCCTCGACGCGCGGCATGACATCTGTGGTGAGGTGCGAGCCAGAGGTTGTCGCGGTCAGGACCCAGGCTAAGGATTGACCATGTTCGAACGGAGCAAGCCGAAGCGGCTGAGGCCAGGGATGAGAATAGGGGTTGTCGCGCCGAGCAGCCCTGTACTCGAACGCTCCAGGATTGACAGGGGCGTCGCACGGCTGGAGCGCCTGGGGTTCCAGGTGGTCCTCGGCGAGCACGCGCTCGATTCATACGGATATCTGGCAGGGCAGGATTCCGACCGGGCCGCCGACCTGCTGCAGATGCTGGAGATGGAGCACGTGGATGCGGTGATGTGCCTGTCTGGAGGGTACGGCGCTATCCGTACCGTGGCCGCTCTCGACCTTCCGCGGCTGCGGCGGTTGTGCGGCCGGGCGCCGATACCCTTTATCGGCTACTCGGACATCACAGTCCTCCACGCCGTTCTCCGTAGGGAGTTGGGTTGGACCACCTTCTACGGCCCCATGCTGTCCTCGTTTGCGCGTCCCACGGAGTACACACTCGCCGCGTTCCAACGCGCGCTGATGGAGACCGAGCCGTTCGAGATACTCCCTGACCCGGAGGACCCGTACACCCGCACAGTCGTTCCCGGAGAGGCGGAGGGCGAGCTGGTCGGCGGATGCCTCTCGCTGCTCGTGTCGCTGATGGGCACGCCGTGGGAGATGGAGACGGAGGGCCGAATACTCTTCTTCGAGGACGTTCACGAGGAGCCGTACAGGGTTGACCGGATGCTCTCGCAGTTGCTCGCGGCGGGCGTCCTGCAGAAGTGCGCCGGGATAGTTATAGGTGAGCACGTCGCCTGCGCTCCAACGACAGGCAACTCGCTTGGGCTGGAGCAGGTGTTTGAAGACCTGATTCGGCCCCTGGGCATCCCGACGCTGTACCACCTCCCGGTAGGTCACGGTCGCGGCCTCGCCACACTGCCCCTGGGCATCCGCGCCAGGTTGGACGCCACGAACCGACAACTGCGTACCGTCGGGCCGGGTGTGCTTTAGGCTCCCGCCCGCTCGTATATACTAAGGGGACGAACGCGAGGGGGATGGAGTGACAGTTGCTGGCAACCGGCAGGTCTACATAATAGATGAGGTGGTGCATTTTGGTGGATTCTTTCAGGGAGATACGGTGGGCGTGAATGCGCACCCGAAAGAGGACAGCGAGTCGCGCAGGGTGCTGACGATAGACGACCACGTCTGGGACAACCTGAAGGACAAGCACAACCTCTCGCAAGGCACGGCGCTTCTGCTTCGGTTCCACCTGGGGGATGTCGCGGAGGCGAGCGTACTGGGGCACCCGGACCGCGAGCAACTGCGGCGCGCCATTCGGGAGCGCGATATCAGCCCAAACCCCAACCTGCGTGCCATCGCGTACCATTGCCGTGCCTGCGCGTTGTGGATAGCTCAGGAGCCGGAGACCGCGCCCGGCAGGTATGCATGCGTCATATGTCACACCCCACTGGCGGGGACGTGATGGCAGGCGTGAGAAACGCGGATACGCTGGAAGCCCGCAGAGCTCAGAGCTTGCCGCAACTCTCACAGCTGGGACTGCTCGTCGTTGGGCTCTTCGTGTTCGCGCTCGGCATCGTGCTCACGCTGCGTTCCCGCATGGGTCTCGGCCCGTGGGACGTGCTGCATGAGGGGTTGAGCCTGCGCTCGCCGCTCTCCTTCGGGCAGGCCGCGATACTGATTGGCGCGCTGATTATTCTCCTCAACGTGCTTCTGGGTGAGCGCCCCGGAGTGGGCACCCTCGCCAACATGGTGCTTATCGGTCTGGTCACGGACCTCATCTTGTGGACGCGGGCTGTACCCGACCTCACCGGGTTCCCCATATTCGCGCGCCTGATCATGGATGTTACGGGGGTGGCGTTTGTGGGGATGGGGTCGGCGCTGTACATCAAGGCGGGGCTGGGCGCGGGGCCGCGCGACGGCCTCATGCTCGCGCTCACCCGCCGCTCGGGCTGGAGAGTGGGCCCGGTGCGCACAGGAATCGAGCTGTGCGCCCTTCTGTTGGGCTGGCTCCTCGGCGGCACGGTGGGCGTGGGCACGGCTGTGTTCGCGTTCGGCATAGGTCCCGCCGTTGAGGTTGCGTTCCGGCTCTTTCGGGTCCGCCCACACAGGTAGATTCGTCTCGGACGCGATGGCACGGGCGGGAGCGGTGAAGCCTTATCGGGCCCAAAAGTACTATCACGTGCAGGCGGACCAGGGGGTAAACTGTTAGGCGGCGGGCGGTTGCCATGCGTGGGGTTGCTACGCTGTGGACTGGTGGATGCTTGGGGTAGTGGGGCGGAGGGCTGATATGACACTGGGGTCTTCGGTAGGGCGATGTGCCGCTCTGATACTTGGGCTTGGCATGGTGCTGATGCTCCTCGCGCCGACTCCCGTGGGGGCGGCTGATACGGGACAGTCGGGACAGGGCCGCATCGCGTCGGAGAAGAGGACGGGCCGAGTGCTCGTGAAGTTCCGTACGGGTACGGCCGGTGCGCAGGCGGCCAAAGCTCTGGCTGGCGCGCGCGGGCGAGCAGTGGAGTCCGTTGGCGCTATCGGGGTGCGAGTTGTGCAGCCCGTGGGCGGGGCTGGTGTGGATTCCCTCGTCTCGCGCCTCAGGCGGAACCCGAACGTGGCGTATGCGGAGCCGGAGCGCGTCATGTCGCTTTTTGCGATCCCGAACGACCCCTATTACGGAACTCAGTGGGGCCACGGCAGAATACAGTCCTCCAGCGGCTGGAACATCAGCAAAGGCTCGTCGGTGGTCAAGATTGGCGTGGTGGACACAGGCATTGACCGTAACCATCCAGACCTTATGGGCCGTTACGTGGAGGGCTACGACTTCGTGCGCGGCGACTCCGTGCCGAACGATGAGCACGGGCACGGCACGCACGTGGCAGGCATAGCCGCGGCTACAGGCAATAACGGCGCCGGAGTGGTCGGGGTAGGTTGGTACACAAAGATTCTCGCCGCGAAGGTGCTCGGCGGGGATGGCACGGGCACGGATCTGGATGTCAGCAGGGGAATCATCTGGAGCGCGAACAAGGGCGCAGCGGTCATCAACCTCAGCCTGGGGAACTATTATTACTCCCAGGTCGTTGCGGACGCGGTGAAGTATGCCCAGGGGAAGGGCGCGCTCATCGTGGCGGCAGCAGGCAACGACGGTCTTGACTTTCCGAGCTATCCGGCCGCGTTGCCGGGCGTCGTAGGGGTCGCGGCCACGGACAGGTATGACTCCCGCGCGTGGTTCTCCAACTACGGCAGCTACGTTGACATCAGCGCGCCCGGAGTGGACATCTACTCGACGTGGCCGGGCAGCGGTTACGAATCTCTGAGCGGCACCTCAATGGCCTCCCCGTTCGTCGCGGGGGCAGCCGCGGTAGTCAAGGCGAAGTACCCGGCGTTCACAGCAGGGCACGTATGGGACCGCTTGCGCTTCGGCGCGAACGACATCGGCATCCGCGGAAAGGACCAGTACACGGGCTACGGGAGGCTAAACCTCTTCTGGGCGCTCGCGATTCCCGGACAGGTATCTGGAGTTGTCAAGAACGCGAAGACCGGCGGAGCGCTGCCTGGTGTGAAGGTCAGCCTCAAGGGCACCACCAGGTACGTGGTGACGGATTCGTACGGCCGCTACATGTTCAGGAACATCCCTTACGGAAGGCAGACGCTGACGTACAGCAGGTGGGGCTTTCAGGGCTATACGACTTCTCTCTGGATGCCGGCGAAAGGTAGCCTGCTGATAAGCCCCAGTCTGAAGCCGCTCGCGAAGCTCACCGGATACGTGCGGGCAAGTTCCGGGGCTCCGCTTTCCGGCGCGACCGTCAGGATCGCGAACACGACCCGCAGCGACGTGACGGACAGCAACGGCTACTACATCATCACGCACGTACCGCTTGGAACGCGCAACGCGACGGCTACCAGAGACGGCTACGCCTCGCAGACCAGGTCCACAACGTTCACCATGGGCACCACCTCGAGGCTGGACTTCTCCCTAACGCGGAAGTAGCGGAGGCTCCGGTTGGCGTGAGATACCCGAGCAGGTGACGAAGGCGACAGGGCGATAGATGTCGTGTGCTCAACCGGCGGGTGAGACCATCGGCAGTCCCTCGCCGGTCTATCGGGCCCTTTTTCGAGGCAAGGAGGAGAGCAATGAGTATCGAGCAGGCCAAGCGGTTGATGACCGCCGAGGAGCTTTGGGAGATGCCAGAGGTTCCCGGCAAGAGGTACGAGCTGGTGAAAGGGGAGTTGATCGAGGTGCCTGGCGCTGGAGGACTGCATGGGTTGATAGTCAAGGTGTTGCTGCGTCTGCTGGACCCGTTCGCACTCGCCCGCGACCTTGGTGAGGTGTTCGCGGATGGGGTGGGGTACACCATCTACCGGGACCCGGACGTGGTACGCATTCCGGACGTATCGTTCCTCTCGAGAAACCGTATTACAGATACAGGGGTCCCCGAAGGCTATATCCCGCTGGCACCGGATTTAGCAGTGGAGATCATCTCTCCTGGAGACCGGGCTGAGGACGTGTACGCGAAGGTCCGAGAGTACCTGGATGCGGGTGTCCGACTCGTTTGGGTCCTCTGGCCGAGGCATCGGTCGGTCACAGTGTATAGCTCGACCGGGGAGATGCGGGATCTGCGCGAGGGCGACGTGCTGGACGGTGGCGACGTGCTGCCGGGCTTTCAGGTGCGCGTGGCCGAGCTATTCGAGGTAAGCCGGGGACGATGACACGTCCTCGCGGATACAGATAGCGCCTCATCGGGCAACTACCTGGCGGTTCCATCAGCGCATGTAGAGACGTTGCACGCAACGTCTCGCACGCAACCTCTGCGCCACTGCGCCGCGTATCCACCCCCCGCCAACCGCGACTCTGGACTCCCCCTGCCATAGCGGGGCCGCTCGCCATCGAGCAGTTGCTTCACCCGCTGCCCGTCATCTCCTATCGCGCTCCTGCCGCCAGCGGCTCGCCA
>JADDPP010000443.1:0-4843 GCA_016781845.1 Rubrobacter sp. | reverse complement strand
TCATCTCCTATCGCGCTCCTGCCGCCAGCGGCTCGCCAGGTCCCGTACCCCCTCGGTGCCGTGCGTTTCAATGTACTGCATCAGAAGGGTGAGGTAGCGGACGGCAGCTGGTGAGAGATCTGTCTCCGCTCCGAGGTGGGCGTCGTGGGACATGCGGAGGTAGCGGACGGGGTCCAGCATTATCTTCGTGGCTTCCCGTGGTGATACTGACCGCAGTGCCTCGCGCAGACCGTCCTCGGCAGCGTGCTGTCCGTCCAGATTCATTCGTCCTCCAAAAGCACCGCAGGATGAGCGTGTCGAGCCAACGTCTCATGCTAGAGCAAATCGGGTACCTGTAGCGCGGCATAGACGACATCTGGATTACGTCTCTTTGCCGCCCGGCCCGCCGTTCCTTCAGCGGATACCGGACCAGGCGGCGACTATAATGGGGCGTACACCACACACAAGGAAGGTCGTATGCTGTTTTCCGAACTCGCCGTCTACTTCAGCAGGCTCGAGGAGACGACGAAGCGCAATGCGCTCGTCGAGATCCTGGCGGAGCTCTTCGGCAAGACGCCGCCCGATGAGATCGCTTCCACCACGTACCTCCTGCAGGGCAGGCTCGCCCCCTTCTTCAAGCCGGTCGAGATCGGCATGGGTGAGAAGTACGTCATGGACGCGATAGCGCGCGCCTACGAGACGGATCGCGACGAGGTGCGGAAGCGCTTCGACCGGCTGGGCGACATAGGCGCTGCGGCGCGGGAGATGGCGGCAGAGTCGCAGGTTGCCCCCGCCCCGGAGCACACGCCCGAGGTGCGGGAAGTGTTCGAGAGGCTGACTGGGATAGCCGGCACGACCGGCGCGGGGAGCGTCGAGCGCAAGGTGGCGGATGTCGCCGCACTCCTCGCAAGGCTCGACCCGCTTTCCGCGATGTACCTGTGCCGCGTACCTGTGGGCCGGCTGCGCCTCGGTGTCGGCGACCCCACGATTCTCGACGGCTACTCGTTCGCAAAGGCCGGCGACAAGAGCCTCCGGAAGCGTCTGGAGCGCGCGTACAACGAGACCTCAGACCTCGGGCTGATCGGCCAGACGCTGTGGCAGCAGGGCATCGAGGCGGTGGACGCGCTGACAATCAGAGTGGGCAACCCGGTACGCCCCGCGCTCGCGGAGCGGCTGCCGAGTGCAGACGCTATCCTCGCCAAGCTCGGCAGGGCGGCGGTCGAGAAGAAGTTCGATGGATTCCGGTGTCAGGTACACAAGCTGGGCGACGAAGTGAAGATCTACTCGCGGAACCTAGAGGACATGACCGGCATGTTCCCGGAGATAGCGCAGGGTGCGCTCAAGCAGGTCCCCGCACACTCCGCCATCTTCGAGGGTGAGGCGCTCGCGTACAACCCCCTCTCGGACGAGTACCTGCCGTTCCAGGAAACGACGAAGCGCCGCCGCAAGCACAACATCGAGAACGCAGCACAGGAGCTGCCGCTGCGCCTCTTCGCGTTCGACCTTTTGTACGCTGACGGCGAGAACATCACCCCGCTGCCGTACGTAGAGCGCCGTGAGCGTTTGAAGGGTCTCATCCAGCCCGATGACACGATCCTGCTCTCGGAGGAGCGCATCGCCACTGAGCCCTCCGAGTTGCTGGAGGTGTTCAACGACGCGATCCAGGGAGGGCTCGAAGGCATCATGGCGAAGAAGCTAGACGCGCCGTACCAGGCTGGCGGGCGGAACTTCAACTGGGTGAAGCTCAAGCGGGCGCAGGCAGGTGAGCTGCAGGATACTGTTGATTGCGTCATCATTGGGTACATATACGGCCGCGGCAAGCGCAGCGCCTTTGGAGTAGGCGCGCTGCTTGTAGGTGTGTACGACCCCGACCGCGATGTGTTCCGGAGCATCACGAAGATAGGGACTGGTCTGACGGACGCCGAGTGGCGAGAGGTGCGGGAGCGGTGCGAGCCGTACATCAGCGAGGAGAAGCCCGCGCGCGTGGAGAGTATTCTGCAGCCGAGCGTCTGGGTGGAGCCCGAGGTCGTGATCGAGGTGCTTGCGGACGAGATCACCCGCTCCCCGGTGCACACAGCCGGGATGAACGGCGAGAAGCAGGGGTACGCCCTGCGCTTCCCCCGCCTCATCAGCTTCCGCGACGCTGACAAGCGCCCGGAGGACTCCACGACGGTTGGGGAGATAGTCGAGATGTACGGCCAGCAGGGCGCCAAAGCCGTGCCCGCGTAGATCCGCTCCCCATAACCTTCCCTTGGCTTCCTTCCTGCGTAGGACACACACCGGCGAAGCCAAGACCGGCTTCGCCCCCGAGCGTATGGCTAATACTGTCATAACGCACCTACCCGAAGGAGGAAGAAGCATGTTTGGGTTTGGACAGCAGCAGGCTGCCGGGTACTGGGGCGCCCAGGGAGCTCAGGAAGCGCTGGAGGCGGCGTTCCAGCAGATACTAGGGCGCCCGATTGACGTGCCGGGTCTGGAGAGCTGGGGCAGGTACCTGGTCCTGCAGGGTGGCACCATGCGTGAGGTGATCCGGGGCCTGGGCCATTCGGATGAGTACCGCCAGCGGTTCGTTGATCCGTTAGTGCCCACCAATAACTGGGGCGCAATCATCAGGCCGATGTACCTGAAGTTCCTCGGCAGGCCACCCGAGAACGAGGCCGCGGTGGTCGCGCACTCCCACGCCCTCGTACGCAACGGCCAGTACCAGCCGGAAGGGTACAAGCAGCTCGTGAACGCATTCGTGGATAGCGACGAGTATCTGCAGCGGTGGGGAGAGCAGGGGATACCGGGCTTCGGCCAGCACCCAAATCCCCAGAGGTAGATCGGATAACTGCCGTCTCCAGCCGTACAAAGTGATTCCAGGGGCGACCAATCGATCGCCCCGACCTGCGCCTCCCGCGCATCGCAACTGTCCGGCGGGTATCAACTTGTGAAGGATGAAACACCTGTAGAGACGTTGCACGCAACGTCTCCCATGCCACGTCTATCACCGTATCTGCCCCCGCCAACAGCAGCTTTGAGGTCAGCGTGATCTCTCGAAACGGTTCCTGAGGGTGCCAGAAGGTGTCTGCTATACTTTTTTCGTAGCACAGATTTGGCGAGCTAGACCTGGAGGGGTACCCGAGCATGGCTTTTGATTTCTTCAACCGTGGCAGGAAGGCGGAGGCCGACGCCGGGCGTGTGCCTCCGGGACAGGTGGTTACAAAGAAGTTCCCTGTCCTGCACTACGGTTCGGTGCCCAACTACAAAGACCTCGAGAACTGGGACTTCAAGGTGTGGGGGCTCGTCGAGAACCCAGTCACGTTGAGCTTGCAGCAGCTTCTGGAACTGCCGCAGACACAGATCACGACCGACATACACTGCGTCACCCGCTGGAGCAAGCTGGATACCCAGTGGACAGGCGTGCCCTTTCGCGAGATCGTGGAGCTCGTGAAGCCGAAGCCGGAGGCGAAGGTTGTGATGGCGCACGCAGAGAGCAACTTCACGGCGAACGTGCCGCTCGATGTGCTGATGGACGAGGACGTCATGCTCGCACACTCCTTTGACGGCAAGCCCTTGGAGCCTGACCACGGCTATCCGCTGCGGTTGCTCGTGCCGAAGCGGTACTTCTGGAAGAGCGCGAAGTGGCTGCGCGGGCTGGAGTTCATGGCCGAGGACAAGCCGGGCTTCTGGGAGGACGCGGGCTACCACATGAATGGCGACCCGTGGAAGGAAGAGCGTTACGGCACCCCAACCTGGTGGTAGGTGCGGGGAACACTGGGCATACTGCGCTGCGTAGGGGCGTTCGAGCGAATGCCCCTACGACATGTATGGCGTAACTTTATTAGAGGGAGCACAGATGGCCGACCCGCGTCACGTGAAACTCGCACAGGTCCTGGTCCGCTACTCGCTGAATATACAGCCCGGCGACAAGCTGCTTATCTCCTCAACATCGCCTGTCGCCGCGCCGCTGGTACGTGAGGCGTACAGGGAGGCTATCCGCGCGGGCGCGCTCGTGGTGAACACGCGCATAGGCATTGAAGGCCTCAGGGAGATACTGCTGCGCGAGAGCACGGAGGAGCAGTTGCGGCACCTGCCTGAGATCAGCATGCAGGAGCTTGAGTATTACAACACTACTCTGACCATTCTGGCCGATGAGAACACGAAGGCACTCAGCGGCGTTGATCCGCAGCGTATGGCGATTGCGTCACAGACACGCGCGCCGTGGCTGGAGCGATGGATGGAACTATCCGCGAAGGGTGATCTGCGCTGGTGTCTCACGCTCTTCCCGACACATGCCTACGCTCAGGATGCGGGCATGTCGCTCACCGACTACGAGGAGTTCGTGTACGGCTCCGGCTTGCTGCACGAGGAAGACCCGGTGGCGGGTTGGCGCAGGGTACACGAGGAGCAGCAGCGCGTAGCGGACTTTCTGGGCGCCCACGACGAGATCCGAATCGTTGCCCCGGACACGGACATCACATACAGGGTCGCTGGTCGCAAGTGGATCAACGCGAGCGGTGACAAGAACTTCCCCGATGGCGAGGTCTTCACCGGCCCCATCGAGGACTCCGTGCAGGGCCACGTGCGCTTCACATACCCGGCCGTCTACGCCGGAAACGAGGTGGAGGACATACGCCTCACCTTCGAGAACGGCAGAGTTATCCAGGCAAGCGCCGGCAAGGGGGAGGAGTTCCTCCTCTCGATGCTGGACCAGGACGAGGGCGCCCGATACCTCGGTGAGGTGGCGTTCGGCCTCAACTACGGTATCCAGAAGTTTAGCCGCAACATCCTGTTCGATGAGAAGATAGGCGGCACGATGCACATGGCTCTGGGTAGCTCCTACCCAGAGACGGGCGGCAAGAACCAATCAGGACTACACTGG
>JADDPP010000353.1 GCA_016781845.1 Rubrobacter sp. | reverse complement strand
AGACTGGCCGAGGCGAGGGCCCGCGAGCACGTGGCCCTGGCAGCGCCTGGTGCGCGAGTCAGTGTACACAACATAGTCAACAGCTATAACCCGAACGCCTGCTCCCTGCTCCGAGATCATGGCTACACCGTGTCCCGCCGCTTCTGGCGTATGCATCGGGATCTGGACGCCGTGCCGCCCGAGCCGTCGTGGCCGGAAGGGATCAGCGTTCGCTCGTTCGTGCCAGGGCAGGACGACCGGGCCGTGTTCGAGGCGGTCGAGGAAGCGTTCCTTGACCACTGGGGCCACTCGGAGCAGTCAGAGCCCGACTTCGAGAGATGGATGCGGCAGCTGAAGCGCGCCGACTTCGACCCGAGCGTCTGGTTCCTCGCGCTCGACGGGGAGGAGATAGCCGGTGTAGCGCTGTGCTGGGATTGGGAGGATGTGGGCTGGCTCCGCAACCTGGGTGTGCGGCGTCCGTGGAGGAAGCGCGGGATCGGGTCCGCGCTGCTGCGCCACGTCTTCAGGGAGTTTCATGCTCGGGGGAAGCCGAGAGTTGGGCTAGGCGTGGACTCCGAGAGTCTTACCGGTGCAACCCGGCTGTACGAGCAGGCAGGTATGCATATCACACGCCAGTTCGACCGCTATGAGAAGGAGCTTCGCCCGGCATCAGACTAGATGGAGGTGTGGATGACGAACCGAATCGCGCGACCGCTGGAATCGGACGTATGATACGAAACCTGAGTGAGTAGCCACACATACTGTCAGTCCCCTTCTCTTTACCCGGACTCCGTATCACTGGATGATGCCTTCGGGCAGTCGGCGGTCAGCTGCCGATGAACGGGTTGGCGAGGATGAGGGCGGCGAACATGGTGACGAGCACACCCGCGGCGCCTACCACCAGTACGAAGAAGCCGCTCGTGCGCAGCGACCTCGCTGCGTCCAACTCCCCGCGACTCCTCGAACGCTCGCTGAGCGTGAAGCCCTGCACGGCGACGAGCACCCCAAGGACCAGGGCGCACAACGCCGCGAGCCCGAAGAACACCTGCGCGGGCAGGTTCCGCAGTCCTCCGCTCCCTGCCCGCGAGAAATACGCGACGCCAAGCAGGCACAGGAGCAGGACGATTTCCAGCAGTGGGAGGTACAGCCCGGTGATCTGCCGCATCCGCGGCCCGGCGAGTGGATGCGCGGCGAACCGCCGGGAGCGCCGAAAGATGAAGGCAAGCACCCAGGCCAGCAGCCCGAACGTAACCAGCCACGTCAGCAACGTGGAGGTGTTCATTCCCAGTCCAGGGCCGGCCGATGCGGACCGCACGGAGCAGAACCGCGGGCATCCGTGTGATTGATCCACAGGATCAGCTTAGTGGTGAAGCTCCGCTTCGACCGTCGCGCAGCGGCGTGCGCCCGTGCTTCGAGAGCCTCCCGTGCAAGTGATGGGAGTGCCAGGGTGCGACAGAGTTCGCGTCCCGTGATGTCAGCCCTCCCGGAGCGCGCTGGAGCTCTGCAGGCGTCTCGACTCTTCCATGATCTGGTCGTAGATCGCCTTCAGGGAGCTGTCGGGAAGCGGCCCGTTGTTTGCGCTCAGGATGTTGGAGTACACCATCACCTCACGCTCAGGCACGTACACCCTCCCGCTCTCGCCCGCCTTGAGCCGGCCGATCTCCAGCGACGCCTCGGCCCGCTCGTTTAGTAGCTCCACCAACTGGCGATCTATCTCGTCAATGCGCACACGCAGCGCGGCCATCTTCTCCCTGTTATCGTTTCTGGCCGGCGTGTTCAATGTGGTTGCCTACCCATTTCCCGCAGGCCGCTGCTCCGCGATGTACGAGAGAAGCAGGTCCAGCGCCGCGACGTACCCGCGGGGGCCGAAGCCCACGACCTGGCCGAGTGTGACGGGGGAGATCACCGATGTGCGCCGCCACTCCTCGCGGGCGTGGATGTTCGAGAGATGCACCTCCACGACCGGCGCTTCCACCGCCTCCAGCGCCTCACGCAAGGAGAGGCCATAGTGCGTCAGCGCACCCGGATTGATGAGGACGCCGTCGCACTCGCCCATATAGCGGTGGATGTAATCTACGAGCACGCCTTCCTGGTTGCTCTGGAAGATGAGAAGCTCGCAACTCAACTCTTCCGCGCGGGCTCGAACCATGTCGTTTATCTGCTTCATCGTGGTGTGGCCGTACACTTCCGGCCTGCGCCGACCCAGGATGTTCAGATTCGGCCCCTGCAAGAGCAGCACCCTCATCCTGTTACACACTCCCTCACGATGCGCTCCACAAGGTCTCCGGGCACGTCTGAGCGAACCTCGGGATGCCCAATGCCGCGCAGAAGCACCCAGCGCTGGCCGCCCGCGAGGACCTTCTTGTCCAGTCTCATCGCCGCGAGCACGCGCTCGGGCTCCAGCCCCGGCGCACTCTTCGGCAGGCCGAACCTGTCCAGAGCTGCCGACTGCCGGGCCTCTACCTCCGGCGCGAGCAGCCCCATTTCCACCGCTATTCTCGCCGCGCCACGCATCCCCACTGCTACCGCCTCGCCATGCAGCAATCCGTCGTATCCCGAAGCGGCCTCGATGCTATGGCCGATGGTATGTCCGTAGTTGAGGATAGCCCTCCTGCCCGACTCCTTCGGATCCTCTGTGACTACCTCCAGCTTCAGCTCCGCGCAGCGCCCAATTACGTGCGCCGTCGGCTCGGCCTCCAGCCGGTTCAGGGCATCTGCGTGATCCAGGAGGTACTCGAAGAGATCGGCGTCTGCGATAAGCGCAGTTTTGACGACTTCTGCCGATCCATTCACAAGCTCGCGCGGGGGCAGGCTGGAGAGGAGCGCGGTATCTACGAGCGTGAGACAGGGGGGGTAGAACGAGCCGATGAGGTTCTTGGCGCGGGGATGGTCTATACCGGTCTTGCCGCCGATACTCGAGTCCACCTGGGCGAGCAGGGTCGTGGGCACTTGCACGAGGTTCAGGCCACGCAGGTACGTCGCAGCCACCCACCCCGCGAGGTCGCCCACCACGCCGCCGCCGAGCGCGATCACGGTATCCCGCCGCTCCGCGCGCTCCGACACGAGCCAGTCCCACAGCTCCGAGGCACAGTCCAGGCTCTTCGACGCCTCTCCAGCGGGGACCGCGCGCATCACCACGCGCCACCCTGCGTCCTCGAGCAGCGTCCGCACCCGCTCTCCGTACAGAGGCAGCACGTGGGAGTCGCTTATGACGAATGCGCTGCCGGATAGCCCGAGTTCGGCAAGCAGGGCGGGCAGCCGCGGCAGGGTGTCGTGGCCGGTGCGTAGGGGGTGCATGGGCGTCAATATAGGGCCCGGCGCGATGGAT
>JADDPP010000057.1 GCA_016781845.1 Rubrobacter sp. | reverse complement strand
AATTACAGAACTTCCAGGACTTGACCTGTGGCTGCGCTGAGCCAGATGCGTAGTTCCTGACTGCGCCTTGGAATGTATCACTGCAGAGCGCGTAGAAGAGGAACTGTGGATCTATGTGCTCCGGGTGGGCTCGGAGTATGAGCATCTGAGCGTTTATTAGGCTGGTTGAGTGCTTGGGATGGTTGAACAGTGCCACCTTTCCAACGGTGCCTCGTGTGGTCATAACAATGTCAAATCGCTTGAGTCGTCCTTTCTGTATCCCCGCAAACTTCTCTTGGCTGACGTAATCTGCTTCGTTCAGATCCAAATGGTTCTCAACGACATTCTTGGTGTTGAGGAACAGCACTCCCTCATCCTGCAACTCGTGCCTCTTTGGATACCTGGCGGATCTATCTCCATCTATGAACACGACTGGCAAGGATTTGAGCTTTCCACGTCTCCAGCCCTGGGTGGTAGCCACTGGTGTCGTCATGGGAGAGTTGTTTCCAGCAGCTTCGCTACGTTCTCGGCTATGCGCTCTTCGAGAACGCGGGCCCGGGTGTTCAGCGTCTCAAGCTCCTCGTTCAGCTCCTCCAGCCGCTCGGCGAACACGAACTCGTCCGCTGCCCGCGCTGCTACTCCCACGTAGCGGCCGGGGTTCAGGCTCCAGCCCTGCGCCTCGATCTCCGCGATGCTCGCCACCCTGCACAGGCCGGGCACGTCTCGATACACGCCGTCGGGGAACGTCTCCGCCATAAGCTCTGAGCTGCACTCAGCGGTCTCTGGCTCCTCGCCACGGTACAGGCGCACGATGTTCGCGATGTACTCGATCTGCTGCGGCGTGAAGTCGCGGTGGGCGCGGTCTATCTGCCGGTAGATGTGGCGGGCGTCTATGAACAACACCCTGTCCCGCCGCTCCGTTTCGGCCTTGCCGCGGTCGAGGAACCACAGCGTGCAGGGGAGTGTCACCGTGTAGAAGAAGTTGGAGCCGATGGAGATCATCACGTCCACCCCGCGTGCCTCGATGAGCTGCCTGCGGATCTCCAGCTCCGAGGCGCGGGCGTCGGACGCGGAGTTGGCCATGACAAACCCCGCACGGCCCTTCTCGCTCAGTGCGCTCCAGAACGCCTGAATCCACAGATAGTTCGCGTTGTCAACGCGGGGCATGCCGAAGGGGAAGCGCGGATCGTCCTTCAGCTTCTCCTTGTCCACCTTGTCCACGTTGAACGGCGGATTCGCCATCACGTAGTCGAACCGGCTCACGCTTTCGTGGATGTCCTCGTAGTACGAGTTGCCCTGCCGTACATCGCCGGAGAGGCCGTGTACCGCGAGGTTCATCCGGCAGAGTCGAACGGTCTCGAGCGTCTTCTCCTGCCCGTAAACCGAGATATCGGTCGTGTTGCGCTGGTGGTTCTCGACGAACCGGGCGCTCTGGACGAACATACCGCCGGAGCCGCACGCGGGGTCGTAGATGCGTCCACCGAACGGC
Source organism: Rubrobacter sp. (assembly GCA_016781845.1). Taxonomy (GTDB): domain Bacteria; phylum Chloroflexota; class Chloroflexia; order Thermobaculales; family Thermobaculaceae; genus JADDPP01. The sequence continues at coordinate 1,827 of JADDPP010000057.1, read as the reverse complement.
TCGATCACCTCGACGATGAGCTTGACGAGCGAGGTGGGCGTGAAGAACTCCCCGCCCTTCTGCCCCTCTGACATCGCGAACTTGCCCAGGAAGTACTCGTAGATCCTGCCGAATGCGTCACCCTCGACCTCCACCGGGACGCGGGAGAAGGTCTTGAGCAGCACGACGAGGATGTCGTTGTCAATCTGGGTGTAGTTCTTCGGGAGGACATCGCGCAGCTCCTCGTTCTCGTCCTCGATGGCCCGCATCGCGTCGTTGATCGCGCGGCCGATGTCCGCGCCCTCGGGCAGGTGGAGGAGGGTAGTGAACCGCGCCTGCTCCGGCAGGTACATCACACCTTGGGCGTGATAGTCGGCCCTGCCGATTTTGCGCCTACCGGTGGACTGCGTGGCAAGCTCAGCCTCGGCGAGTGTGAACCGGTGGTCGGCGAATCGCAGGAAGATCAGGCCCAGGACGGGGGCGGAGTACTCGGACGCTCGGAGTCCCGAGTTGGCGCGGAGCTCGTCCGCGGACGCCCAGAGCCTCTTCTCGATCTCAGCAATGCTTGCAGGCACGTACACATCCCCTTCTACATGAAGTTCCTGCGGACTCAAGCAACGAATGCGACGCTCAGGTGCAAGAGACCCTGGAAGAGTTGCCGAGGACTCGTGGCTAGCAGATCATAACAAGGTCCGGGTCCCAGATGAACCTAGCGCGGGAGCTTTCCTGGCATCGCATCACAACCTCCTGGTGACGTCTTACCAGATAGACCCTGGATACGAAAAGCCCAGGCAATACCTGGGCTTTCAAGTGGGGTGGCTGATGGGACTTGAACCCACGACCTCCTGTTCCACAGTTAGGAGGGCATACTTACCGGCCCGTATCGCGCCGTCCCTAACCGTAGCAATCGCGTCATTTTGAGGTCGCGGTTGCAGGCTTGGTTCCCGGTCCATACCGGGCCGTCCCCGACAGATTGCACACAAACTGCACACGAACGCACACGCGGGGCGGTTGGAACCGTCCGCCCCGCGTCGTATGATGGGGTAATGGCGGGGCGGCCTGATCATCCCCCAGGGTGCACCTACTCGCACCGGCCCCGCCCTCACTCACCTAGTAGGAGGTCTAGTCTTGCCTGAGCCATCTGCAGAAGCTAGGCGCGCGCACGCGCTTGCGAGGGCGATGAAATGGACACCGCCCTCGCCTCCACCAGGATCACCAGAGGAAGAGGCCAGCTACCGTATCTTCGAAGAGATCCATTCGTCTGAGTTCGCCGCCCTCTCGAAGCAGGAGCTTCGGCGCCTCTTCTTTCTCTTTGGGGAGGAAACCAAATACTATCGCGGTCTCGACGAGAACCCGCCAAAGCTGTATTGCGAGAACCCGGCCTGCCGCAGTAAGTATGGCAAGCGTACTGTGATCGCACTCGGAGTTCGGGATCGGCGACGGCGCAGCCCTGAGACAGGCTGGCATCTCCCTGACATCGACACTGTTTCCGTGCAAGGCGCGATGCTCATGGTGCACAAGGATGACCCACAAGACCGATTCCTGGTAGTGCACCGACCGGCGCAACTACGGCGGTATATACCCGACAAGAGTGGGACCAAAATTGTACGGGGACGGCGCGTACGTGAATGGCAACCTGGAGACCCCGAGGATCTTGTTGAGATCGACCGTCAGTGGTACGGCTTGCCCGTGCGTATAGCCTGCCCTCGATGTGGCTTCCGCACTGAGATCACCAGGGTGCCACCGCATCCCTTCAGGTCCGACTATGAGAATGAACTGGCCGCGCTCTTGAGAAAGGCTTATGCGCCCGGTGGATCAACTACTTGACAACATTCCACACAGAAACTA
>JADDPP010000293.1 GCA_016781845.1 Rubrobacter sp. | reverse complement strand
ACCGACTTGCTCTACTTGACTATCCACCACAACCCTTAACTTGTGACTTATGGGCTTAGATCAGGACCCGTGCCAGTTGCGGTCCGAAGTCCGCCTCGTAGTAGGGCACGACCGCCCGACCCTGCGGAGTAACAGTATCCAGCTGCTCGCGGTCCGAATCGGTGATCTGCACATCCAGAGCACCCAGATTGTCCTCCAGCTGCTCCATGGTGCGTGGCCCGATGATAGGACTTGTGATGCCCGGCTGGCCCTTGCACCACGCGAGCGCGATCTGACTCGGCGTGGCGTTCTTCTGCTCTGCCATCGCCTGCACCATATCGAGAACGTTGAATGCCTCTTCCGTGAGTACATTGCGGCCACCTGGCTGTAGCTGGGCGTAGCGCGAGTCCGCGGGCCGCTCCCCTCCACGCTCGTACTTCCCAGTTAGAAAGCCGCCTGCCAGTGGGGACCACGGAATAATCCCAAAGCCGTACGTCTGCGCGAACGGCACGAGCTCCCGCTCTATCCTGCGGTCCAGCAGGTGATAGGGTGGCTGCTCACACACGAACCGGTTGAGGCCAAGCTCCTTGGATACCCAGAGCGACTCCACCAGCTGCCACGCGGCGTACGTGCTCGTGCCGATGTAGCGCACCTTCCCCGCCCGGATCAGGTCGTCAAGCGCCCGCAACGTCTCATCAATAGGGATGGAGCTGTCGGGCCTGTGTATCTGGTAAAGGTCAATCCAGTCAGTCTGCAGGCGGCGCAGGGACGCCTCGCACTGCTCGATGATATGTCTGCGCGTGTTTCCCTGCGCGTTGGGGTCGTCGTCCATCGCCCCGTGTACCTTCGTGGCGAGCACAACCCTGTCGCGCTTGCCATTGCGCTTGAGCGCCTTGCCAGTGGCCTCTTCGCTACGTCCTCTCGAGTACACGTTCGCGGTGTCCAGGAAGTTGCCCCCGCGTCGAGGAAGCGGTCTATGATGTCGGCGGAGGCCTCGTCGTCGGTTCGCCCACCGAACATCATGCACCCCAGGCAGAGTTCGCTCACCTTCACACCAGTGCGGCCCAAGCTGCGGTATTCCAAGTGAGTCCTCCTTACTCAGTTCGCCCTACACAAGCAAGGCTCAGACCGCCGGTTGTAGCAGGTTTCTCTTCCTGGAGGCAGTACAGTGCGCGCAGGTGTTTCCTGCTGCCGGAGTTGCGCCATCGTGCAAGTGCGGAGTTGAAGCAACCTGGCTATAATGCTGACCGCGCATTGGATCGGGGACGAACGCGGCGTCACACCGAGTGCGGGCGCCTACTCGTAACGTCGCCCCTGGCGATGCAGGTGTTGGCCTTTGCAGGAAGGTCAAAGCGGGAAGGCTAAAATAGCGCTCTGACGCGGAAGCTTGTGGAGATGCAGGAGAGAACGGTGGGAGACCGACTTGCGAACAAGGTAGCACTTGTAACCGGCGGCGGTGGTGGTATCGGTGAGGCGACAGCACAGTTGTTCTGCGAGGAGGGCGCTCGCGTCGCGGTGGTAGATATCGAAACGGACGCCGCACAGCGGGTGGTGCACGCGATAGATCCCACCGGAGAACGGTCGCTCGCGATTGGCGCTGGTCTGCACGAAGAACCCGAGGCGGAGCGCGCGGTGCGGGAAACAGTGGAGCGCTTCGGCAGGCTCGACGTGCTGGCGAACATCGCGGGAGTCCGCGTCTGGGGCGCTATCACCGAGGCGACGCCTGAGTCCTGGCAGTTCATCCTGGGCGTGAACTTGTTGGCGGTCGCGTATTGCTCGAAGTATGCCGTGCCGCAGATGGTCAGGGGCGGCGGCGGGAGCATCATCAACGTCTCCTCGGCGAATGCGGTCTCGGGGCGTTCAGGTATGGCTCAGTACGATGCTACAAAGGCAGCCGTTCTTGGTCTGACGCGCTCGATGGCCTGCGATCACGCTTCTGAGCATATCCGGGTGAACGCCGTCTGCCCCGGCCCCACGCTCACGATGTACCACGTGCGCCGACGGGCGGCGGCCAGGGGTATTTCGCTAGAACAGGCACAGGCCGAGATGCGGGCGGCAGGCGCTCCTAACACGCTTTTGGGTCGCCAGGCTAAGCCGCGCGAGATCGCCTACAGTATTCTGTTCCTGGCCTGCGATGAGTCCTCCTACGTCACTGGTGCTACCTTTATGATTGATGGCGGACTCTCGGTCTGACGGCTCCCCGCAAGCGCACAGCCCGGCGGTGTGCAGGCACCGGTTGCTGGAAGCCATTGACCCGAAGGAGAACCTGATGAAGATCAGTCGTGTCACGGCTGCTGCCGAATCACGCCCTCGTGTGGCCGTCCTGCACGACGCCCTCCAGGCGCTTGACACCCACGGCGTCTGCCGGGTGACCGTGGAGACGAGCGACGGGGTACGCGGCAGCGCATCCATCAGCTTCGGTCGGCTCGGTGCAGCGCCTGCCATCCTCGCCCATCTGATAAACGATGAGCTTGCGCCAGCAATCGTGGGCGAGGACCCGTTTTTGATTCGAGCCATACGCGAGAAGCTCTGGCGGCTCACCGACTACCACGGCACGGTGGGCCTCGGGCTGATGGGGATAGCGGGGATTGACATCGCGCTGTGGGACCTGCTGGGCATTGCCGTGGGGCAGCCCGTATGGCGGCTGCTCGGCGCCTGCCGAGACCGTGTCCCGACATACGCGATGGTCGGCTGGCTCAACTACGATATCGAGGCGCTGAAGGAAGTATGCGCCACTGCTATGGGCCAGGGGTTCGTGGGTGTGAAGATCAAGGTCGGGGCGCCCACGCTCGCGGAGGACGCCCGTCGCATCGAGGCCGTCCGTTCAGTGATCGGCGAGGATGCCCTCCTGATGGTTGACGCCAATCAGGTGTTCGGGTTCAACGAGGCGCTGCGCAGGGGTCGGGTATATCAGGACCTCGGCTGCTACTGGTTCGAGGAACCGCTACGCGCCGACGACACCGACGGACTCGCGAGGCTGCGCGAGGCTCTTGCCATCCCGATAGCTTCCGGCGAGAACAACTACGGGAGGCGGCAGTTTCGCGAGTTGTTCGAGCGGCGAGCGGTTGACATCGTGCAGCCGGACCTGCGGAGGGCCGGGGGGATAACCGAGTGCATGGAGATTGGGCTCATGGCCGATGCCTTCGACGTGCCGTACGCATCCCATGGTTCCGGTCCCCACCTGCACGTGCTCGCGGCGCTGCCGAACACGCTGTTCATGGAGAGCGGCCTGCTCCCCAAAGGGTCGTCCGTCCGGCTCGTTGACGGGTGCTATCCACTGCCGGAGGATTCAGGCATAGGCTCTGGGTAAGGGCAGAGTGTTCGCTCGGAAGACAGCTTAGGGC